>CAMBBO010000008.1 GCA_945862935.1 Pseudorhodoplanes sinuspersici
TGATGGGAACGTTCGCGTGCGTTGGCCATTATTTGCTGATCATGGCGCACCGCATGGCGCCGGCGTCCACGCTTTCGCCTTTCATGTACACGATGCTGATCTGGATGATCGTTTACGGCTATGGGCTGTTCGGTGACATTCCCAACCGTTGGACGCTGGCAGGCGCAGGCATCGTTATCCTTTCTGGCTTGTATCTCTTGTATCGCGAGCGCCAGGTGAAAGGTCCCGCCGGGCCGGTGTCCGGTGATCCGATCGCGTGATGTCCAGTTCCTCGACACAAATTCCGGCGCCGCTTCGCGAACATCGTTTGCGCGGCATTGGGTTGATGTGCATGGCCGTGCTCGGTTTCACCTGCATCGATACGATCGGGAAATTTCTCATTCATCATATGCCGCTCGGACAGGTGATCTGGGGCCGCTTTACCTTCGCGCTGCTTGTTGGCTCGCTGCTGTCATTACCGAGTGTCGCCGGTTCGCCGAGTGAGAAGATCCAAGGGCTCGTTCGTACTCATCGGATGTGGCTACAGCTATTTCGCTCCTCACTGCTGATTGGCTCGACGGTTCTGAATTTCGTCGCGCTGCGTTATCTGCAACTCGATCAGGCGCTGGCGATCATGTTCTCGACGCCGTTCATGGTCGCGGCCCTGTCGATCCCAATTCTCGGTGAACGGGTCGGCCCGCGCCGCTGGGCCGCAATTGGCGTAGGATTTCTCGGCGTTCTTGTGGTTGCGCGCCCGGGCTTTGGCGGCATTCATCCCGCAGCGATCCTCAGTTTTCTGTGCGCGGTCTGTTACGCTTTCTACAGCATCAGCACGCGGTTGCTCGCGAACGTGGATTCGAGCGAAACCACGCTGTTCTATTCAAATCTGGTCGGCACTATTGGTTATACGATCATCCTGCCTTTGATTTGGCACTCGCCGGACAACCCGCTGCTGTATGGCTTGATGGTCCTGCACGGCAGCCTCGCGGCACTCGGTCACTACCTGATGATCCGCGCGCACAAAATCGCTCCGGCCTCGGTCCTCTCGCCTTTCATGTATACGCAGATCGTCTGGGTCATCTGCGCCGGGTATCTCGTGTTCGGCGATTTGCCGAACCGCTGGACGCTGATTGGCTCCGCGATTGTGATCGCATCCGGCCTCTATCTGCTTTATCGCGAGCGCAAGGTGCGGGGTGAATCCGTGCCGCCGTCCGTCGATCCGGTCGCCTGATCCAATGAGCGACAAGCCGAACGCTGTTCCGGCGCCCCATTCCGACCAGCGTCTGCGCGGCATCGGCATGATGTGTCTTGCGATCGTGTTCTTGCGGCGATGGACACAATGGGGAAATTTCTCGCTCAGCATATGCCGATCACGCAGGTGGTGTGGGGGCGATATGCTTTTGCATTTCTCCTCGGGTATTTTCTTTACAACCCGGCGCCGCTATCGGTTCCCGGCCGGGCGCTGCTCGGCACGAAGCGGCCATGGCTGCAATTCACGCGCGGGATACTGCAGATTCTTTGCACCTTTACCGGCATCACCGGGCTTTATTATCTGCGGCTCGATCAGGTGCAGGCGATCATGTTCTCGACGCCGTTCTTCGTTGCGGCGCTGTCGATACCCATGCTTGGCGAACACGTCGGACCACGCCGCTGGGCGGCGATCGGCGTGGGCTTCCTCGGCGTGCTGGTAGTCGTCCGCCCCGGATTTGGTGGCATCCATCCCGCCGCGTTTCTCACACTCATCTGTGCGATTTCTTACGCGCTCTTCAGCATCGTGACGCGCGTGCTTGCGCATGAGGACGCCGCGTCCACCACGCTGTTCTATTCGAACCTGATTGGAACCATCGCGACGACAGCGATGCTTCCCTTCGTGTGGAGCTGGCCGGAAACGCCGTGGCATCTTGCGTTTCTTGTGGCCATGGGATGCGTCGGGACATTCGGGCATTATCTGCAGATCAACGCGCACCGGCTGGCACCGGCGTCGGTGCTCTCACCGTTTATTTACACCCAGCTCCTCTGGGTGATTATCGGGGCCTACCTCGTTTTTGGCGACCTGCCGGATCGCTGGACTCTCGCGGGTGGCGCTATCGTGATCGTATCAGGTCTTTACCTGCTCTATCGCGAACGGGTGCAACGCGGCGATTCCGTGCCGCCCTCCGCCGATCCCGTAGCGTAATCCTTCGCACGGTGCGGAACGCTGGGCGAGACAGCCTACTTATCCGGCGGTAAGCTTCGGCACCATTTTTAAGGACCGCCCGATGTACGACAATCTTCTCGCCAATGTGCCGACCGATCTCTACATCGGCGGAAAATGGCGCAAGTCTTCCGACAATCAACGCTTCGATGTGATCGATCCTGCGACCGAACGCACTATCGCTTCGGTTGCGAGCGCGAGCATTGATGATGCGAAGGCCGCCGTCGATGCGGCCAGCGGCGCATTCGAAGGCTGGGCGGGAAAGAAGCCGCGCGAACGCAGCGAGATTTTACGCAAAGCCTTCGAACTGATGATGCGCGATGCCGAGCGGCTCGCGAAACTCATCACTGTCGAAAATGGAAAATCACTGTCGGATTCACGCGGCGAAGTAGCCTACGCCGCGGAATTCTTCCGCTGGTACGCAGAAGAAGCTGTTCGCAATGTTGGCGAGATGTCACGCGCACCATCGTCAGGCGCGCGTATTCTCGTGCATCACAAACCCGCAGGCGTCGCGGTGCTGGTAACGCCGTGGAATTTTCCCGCTGCAATGGCGACACGAAAAATTGGCCCGGCGCTCGCCGCAGGCTGCCCGGTGGTGCTGAAGCCCGCCTCCGATACACCGCTCACTATGCTCGCGCTGATGCCGATCATGGAAGAAGCGGGCGTTCCGCCCGGTGTCATCAATGTCATTCCCTCGCGCCAATCGGGCAAGGTCGTCAACGCGATGCTGGAAGATGCGCGCGTGCGCGTGGTGTCATTCACGGGTTCAACGGAAGTCGGGCGCAAGCTGCTGGAGTCTGCTGCCAAAAACATCGTGAAACCAGCGATGGAGCTTGGTGGCAATGCACCGTTCATTGTATTCGATGACGCCGACATTGATGCGGCCATCGATGGCGCGATGATCGCCAAGATGCGCAACATGGGCGAGGCCCGCACGTCGGCGAACCGCTTCTATGTGCATGAAACGGTGCATGATGAATTTGCGAAGAAGCTCACAGCCAAGATGCAATCGCTGAAGATGGGCAATGGCCTTGATGACGGCGTTGCGCTTGGGCCCCTTGTGAATGCGGACGCGCGCAAGAAGGTGGTTGAGCTTGTCGATGACGCGGTCGGGAAGGGCGCGAAGATTCTCACCGGCGGCAAGACGCCGGACGGGCCGGGCTATTTCTATCCGGCGACGGTGCTGGCGAATGTTCCGAATGACGCGAAGATGCTGAACGAGGAAATTTTTGGTCCCGTGGCGTCGCTACAGACATTCAAGACCGAAGACGAAGTTATCGTGCGCGCAAACGACACCGAGTATGGGCTCGTTGCTTATTTGTACACGCGCGATCTTTCACGCGGGCTGCGCGTGTCCGAGAAGCTTGATTTCGGCATGGTCGGATTGAATCGCGGTCTCGTGTCTGACCCGGCCGCACCGTTTGGCGGCATGAAGCAGTCGGGTATCGGCCGTGAAGGCGCACACGAAGGGCTGCGCGAATATCTCGAGACACAGTATGTGTCGGTGAATTGGTAGGTGAGCTTCAGACGTTCAAATTAAAATGTCCGGCACGAAGCCGGGCATTTTGCATTTTAGAGCCGTGCGGGCGGGAAAATTATTCCGCCGCCTGTTTTTTTCCATCGACCAGCGACACGCCGTTCATCTCAGCGACGAAGTCCGACAGCATCGGCACGAAGTCCTGGCCGCGGCCGGCGGCTTCAGCCATCGCGAAATAATCCTTCACCGCATTGCCGACCGGATTGGGCACACCGGATTTTGCCGACATGATCGCGAGATAACGAACGTCTTTGTGCGCGTTCGAGATCGTGAATTTGTGTGCATCGCGATTGCGGTTAAGCACGTAGTCGAAGAACGTCTGGTAGAAGCCGCAATCCATGCGGCTGCCGCGCAATCCTGAATCGATCGTCTGCGGTGACAGGCCGACCTTTTTGCCCACGGCCAGCGCCTCGGCGTAGATCGCGGCGTAGCCCATCGAGAGGAAGTTCATGATGAGCTTCATCTTGTGGCCGTCGCCGGGCATGCCAATGCGGACCGCTTTCTGAGCCCATTTCAGCGCAACGGGTTCGAGCCGTGGCCATACGTCGGCTTCGCAGCCGATCAGCGCCGAGAGCTTGCCCTCTTCCGCCATCGCAGGCGTGCCGCCGAGCGGTGAATCGCAGAATGAAATGCCCACGGCTTTCAGGTCGGCAGCGAGTGCGACGGTGGAGGTCGGATCGGAGGTCGAGCAGTCGACCACGATCAGTCCGTTGTGTGCGCCGGCCTTGATGCCATTAGCGCCGTTCACCAGCGCCTCGACCTGCGGAGAGCCGGTCACGCAAAGGAAAATGATGTCGGAATTTTCCGCCACTTCCTTGGCGCTCTTGGCTTCCTTCGCGCCGCGCTTGACGAGATCTTCGACCGGCGCACGGTTGCGATGGCCCATGATGGTGAGCGGATGGCCCTTCTCGACCAGGTTCTTGGCCATGCCGTGGCCCATGAACCCGACCCCGATGAATCCGACGCGTTCGGTCATTTGTCTCTCCGTAAAGCTGATGCCCGCGCTTTACGCGCAACGGCAGGGATTGGAAAGGTGAGCTAGCGCGGAGGCGCTATTCCTTCACCGCACCGGTCATCGCCGAAACGTAATGCTCGACGAAGAAAGCGTAGAGGATCACGAGCGGCAGCGAACCGAGCAACGCGCCCGCCATCAGCGATCCCCAGCGATAGATATCACCGTCGACAAATTCATTCACGATCGCGACCGGCACGGTCTTCTTATCGACCGATTGCAGGAAGGTCAGCGCGTAGATGAATTCATTCCAGCACAGCGTGAAGCAGAAGATGAAGGCCGAGATCAGGCCGGGAACAGCGAGCGGCAGCACGATCTGGATGAGAATTTGCCAGCGGCTCGCGCCGTCGATCAGCGCGCATTCCTCGAGTTCGTAAGGGATGGTTTTGAAGTAGCCCATCAGCAACCAGGTCGAGAACGGAATCAGGATCGTCGGGTAGGTCAGGATGAGGGCGTAGGGCGTGTTGAACAGCCCATACTGGAACACGACCGTCGCGAGCGGGATGAACAGGATCGACGGCGGCACGAGATAGGCAAGGAAGATCGCGCCGCCGACCCATTGTGCGCCCTTGTAGCGCAGGCGCACGATTGCGTAAGCCGCAAGTACACTTGCAATGATGGACAGCACGGTCGCGACAACGGCGACAAACATCGTGTTCCAGAGCCAGAGCGGATAGTTGCTCTCAAACAGCAGCTTAGAGATGTGCTTGAGCGTTGGCGCGGTTGTCCAGAACGGCGAGACCTTGTCCATGTCGAGCAGCTGGTCGTCTGGCTTAATCGCTGTCAGCGCCATCCAGTAGAATGGAAACAGCAGGACGGTGACGATGATTCCGAGCGGAATATAAAGCGAGACGACTCGCTTCGGGATCGACTGCAGATAGTTCATGCCCTCGCTGTGATCAGAGGCTTGCGAGGATCCCTGCATTGTCGATTTCACGCCGTTCGAGGCGATATCAGTCATTGGCCTCTCCCTGCTGCCATTTGCGGCGCTGCAGACCGAACCACGACACCATGATCGCGGCGAGCAGGAACGGGATCATCGCGGTCGAAATCGCAGCACCCTCGCCGAGAAAGCCTGAAATGATCGCTCGCTGATACGACAGCGTCGCCATCAGATGCGTTGCGTTGACCGGGCCGCCGCGCGTCATCGCCCAGATCAACTGGAAGTCGGTGAAGGTGAACAGCACCGAGAAGGTCATGACGACGGCGATGATTGGAGTCAGCAGTGGCAGCGTGATGCTGCGGAACATCTGCCAGCGGTTCGCGCCATCAATGGTCGCGGCCTCGTAGAGGGAGGGCGACACGGTCTGAAGTCCGGCGAGTAGCGTGATTGCGACGAAAGGAATGCCGCGCCAGATATTGGCGAAGATCACGGTGGCGCGTGCATTGTTCGCATTGCCGAGAAAGTCGATGTTGTGATCGATCAGGCCCATCTGCTTCAGCGACCACGAGATGATCGAAAATTGTGAATCGAAAATCCACCAGAAGGCGAGCGCGGACAACACGGTCGGCACGATGAACGGAATGAGAACCGCGGCGCGAATAATCGCCTTGAACGGCAGATGTTCGTTCAGAAGAATTGCTAGGTACAAGCCGACAGCAAATTTAATGATGCTGGCAACAGTTGTGTAGAGGATCGTGTTGAACACCGAGAGCCAGAAGATCGAATCGTCGGCGAGCCATTGATAGTTTTCCAGTCCGATGAATACGCCGGCGCGGCCAATGCGCGTGTCGGTGAATGACATCCAGACGCCAAGCCCGAGCGGATAGGCAAGGAAGAAGATTAGAAATCCCGCAGCCGGCACCATGAACCAGAAGCCAAGCCAATTGCGGTTGACCATCAGGCGATCCCACGCAGTGCTTTCGCGCGGTGGCGCCTTGGCACTGGTGCGTCCGAGGGCGAAATCGGTCATCGGCTGCTCATTCAGAGTTTGAGGAGAAAAAAGGCGGGCGTTTTGGCGCCCGCCTTTCGTCGTTTCGATTAAGCGCGATAAAGGCGCTTGGCCTGGCGTTCGCAGGTCGCAATCGCGCCCTTGATGTCGTCGCGGCCGAGGCAGTAATTCGCGAACATGTCGACTACGAGGAAGTCGGCAATCGCCGCCGCCGCGCGTTCGCCAGGTTTGCCGATGCCCGACGCCGGAAGCGAGCGCTTGCTCGCCTCGGCATAGACCTTGTTCTTCGGGTCCATGGTCCAGACCGGATTGGCGTCATACGCATTGAGGCAATGCGTGAGATAGCCCTTCGCGCCGATCAGCCACGGATCGAAATTCGGCTTGTCGAGCATGAACGCGATGAACGCCTTCGCGGCATTCGGCGCCTTCGTATACTTGAAAGCGAGAATGGGGACCGCGAGCTGCAATTCGGTCGGTTTGCCGACCGGGCCGACCGGCCACAACGCGTGATCCATATCGTCGGCGATCTCCTTCTTCGTCGGATCGCCCTTGGCGGCGACGTAGATCGAGATGCCGTTGTTAGTGCAATGCAGTTCGCCTGACAGGAACGCCTTATTGTTGGAGCCGTCGTTCCACGATCCGGTACCCGAGATGAAGGTGTCGGAAAGCTGCTTGCAATATTCCATCGCCTTCACCGTCTCCGGCGAATTGATGATCACCTTGTCGTCCTTGTCGACGAGGTAGCCACCGTGGCCCCACAGAATCCAGTGGACCCAAGCGTTCGCGTCGCCCGAGGCATGGCCGAGAGCGAAGCCGCCCGGCGTGTTGTTCTTCTTCAGAGCCTTCATCAATTCGAGGAAGGTCGGGAAGTCTTTCGGGAATTCCTTGAAGCCGGCCTTTTCCATCGACGACTTGCGGTAGTTCATATAGCCGCCGATCGTCGCAACCGGGATGCCGAGCCACTTGTTGCCCGACATGCAGGTCGCCTGCGCGGCAGCGGTCCAGCCGCCATACTTTTTGCCGAGGAAATCCGCGACGTCATTCATTTCGATGACTTTGTCGGGGAAGAGCTGCGGCAGCGAGTGCAGACCCCATGCGAGGTCCGGGCCCTGACCGGTATTGGCCGAGACCGAAGCCTTCGGCTGAATGTCTTCGAAGGATTCGCTGAACACGTTCACTTCGATGTTGTTCGCCTTCTTGAAGGCTTCAACCATCGCCATGAATGCTTCGTCTTCCGCCGGAACGAAACGCTTCCAGCGCATGACCGTGAGCTTCGCGCCCTTTTCGACTTTCCACGGCGCGGCCTGCGCCCAAGCCTTCGCGTATTCAACAAGTGCTTCGCCGGTCAACATTCCGGCGGCAGCGAGTGCCGTACCGCCTTGCAGCAGTGAGCGGCGGGTAAAATCCGTCATTGGCATTCCTCCCTTGAAAATTTTTAGGCTGTTAGTCGTTTCCCGGTTGCCGCGTCGAACAAGTGGACGAGGCTCGGGTTTGGCTTGAGCCGGATCTTCTCGCCCGGCTTGAATTGGTGGCGCTCTCTAAACACTGCGATAACGTCTTCGCCGCCAAGCTTGGCGACCACCTGGATTTCCGAGCCGGTCGGCTCGACCACCTGGATTTCGGCTTCGGCGCCGTCGTCGGCGATTGTGAAATGCTCCGGTCGCACGCCGTAAACCGCCGGCCGTCCATCCGAGGATGCGGGGGCTTTGCCGAGTGGCAGGCGGGTATTCGACGGGCCAACGAATTCGAGCTTGCCGTTTGCCTTCACGTTGCCCTTGAGGAAATTCATCGCGGGCGAGCCGATGAAGCCCGCGACAAACAGGTTGTCCGGCTTGTCGTAAAGTTCCAGCGGCGCGCCGATCTGTTCGACCAGGCCGTCGTGCATCACAACAATCTTGTCGGCCATGGTCATGGCCTCGATCTGGTCGTGCGTCACATAGACCGTGGTCGTCTTCAGGCGCTGATGCAGTTCCTTGATCTCGGTGCGCATCTGCACGCGCAGTTTTGCGTCGAGGTTAGAAAGCGGCTCGTCAAACAGGAAGACCTGCGGATCGCGCACGATCGCGCGTCCCATGGCGACGCGCTGGCGCTGGCCACCGGAAAGCTGTCGCGGATAGCGGCCGAGCAGCGGCTGCAGCCCGAGAATTTCCGCGGCGCGGTTCACGCGCGAGTCGATTTCGTCTTTGCTCGCTTTGCGAAGCTTGAGCGAGAAGCCCATATTCGCTGCGACCGTCATGTGCGGATAGAGCGCGTAATTCTGGAACACCATCGCGATGTCCCGCTCTTTCGGCGGCACGTTGTTGACCACGCGATCGCCGATGCGGATTTCGCCGCCGCTGATGTTTTCAAGCCCGGCGATCATGCGCAGCAAAGTCGATTTGCCGCATCCGGATGGTCCCACGAGGACGACGAATTCCCCGTCGTTGATCGTGATATTGACCCCGTGGATGACGTGCGTTGCGCCAAAAGCCTTACGCACGTCGCGGATTGCGACTGACGCCATTCCTTATTCCTCCCTGGACAGCCGCTTGGCCTTTGGGGCGCGCGACGTGTTATATTTGTCCGACTAGCCGGTTGTGGCGATCTTGTTGCAGGAGCCCTTAGAAAATCAAGCATAATCGGCTCGGTGGGCCGGCCCACACCATTGACTTGACTGAATGCAATCCCCCAATTTCCCGGCCGAGTTTGCCAATCGCCCGCGCCGGGCGGAAAACGCGAAAATTTGAAGGAGTTGAGATAATGGCCGAAGACAAGGCCGACGTTTTGCTGCTTGGCCCGGCAATGCCGCTCATTGTCGAAGGGATCGAGCGCTTTTTCACGCTGCACAAACTTTGGGAGGCGAAGGACCGCGACAAATTGATCGCTGACCTCGCCCCGCGCCTGAAGGCGATGGCCGGCGGCGGTGGCGGACATGCTGCAATCGAAGGCAGTTTCCTATCCAAGTTTCCGAAGCTGGAAATGATTTCGAGCTTTGGCGTCGGCTATGACCATGTGGACGCGAAATGGTGCGCCGCGAACGGCGTCACGGTCACGAACACGCCGGACGTTCTGACCGAGGAAGTGGCCGATACGGCGCTCGGATTGCTGCTCTGCACCGTGCGCGAATTTCCTCAGGCGGAACGTTATCTGCGCGCCGGCAAATGGCTCGGCGGCAATTACCCGCTCACCGCATCCTTGCGCGAGCGCAAGGCCGGCATCGTCGGCCTTGGCCGCATCGGCAAGGCAATCGCGAAGCGAATGGAGGCGTTCGGGCTGACGGTCGCCTATCACAACCGCTCCAAACAGGCCGACGTCTCGTATTCGTATTTTCCGAGCGTCGTCGAACTGGCGAAGAACGTCGACATCCTCATGGTCGTGACGCCGGGCGGCGCGGCTACCAAGAATTTGATCAACGCCGAAGTTCTGCAGGCGCTGGGCCCGAAGGGCATCCTGATCAATATCGGTCGCGGCTCTGCCGTCGATGAGGCGGCGCTGGTCAAGGCGCTGAAGGACAAGACGATCTATTCGGCCGGCCTCGACGTGTTCGCGGATGAGCCGCGCGTGAGCAAAGAGCTCATGGACATGGACAACATCGTGCTGTTCCCGCATCTGGGTTCGGCATCGATCCATACGCGTCAGGCGATGGGTCAGCTCGTGGTCGATAATCTCCTCGCATGGAAGGCCGGCAAGCCGCCGCTCACTCCAGTCCCGGAGACGCCTTGGCCGCCGAAGAAATGATGCGGTGACGATGCGCTATCGCTTGGCAGCTTTGATTTTCGGCTTACTCGTCACGAGCGGGCAGACACAAGCGCAAGCACCGGCACAGCGGCCGGCGCCGCAACAGGGGCTGGCCTTGTCGGAAAGCGCCAAGGCGGCGCTTGGCCTATGGGAGTTTTCCAATTCCGAGCGAGATCGCGTCTGTTCATTGACGCTCCGGTCCGAACCTGCCTCCGGCGGATTCAGGGTTGAGTTCGATACCCGCTGCGCGGGCGCATTTCCCTTGATCAAAGACGTTGTCGGATGGCGGATGGCAGACAACGAATTACTGCGCTTTCTCGATGCGAGCGGTAAACCGGTCGTCGAATTCAGCGAAGTCGAAGGCGGAATGTACGAAGCGCCGACGCCCAGCTATGGCGTGCTGTTCCTGCAATCGGCGTCGTCCGTCGCGCCGCCGTCGCAAAACGCCGATCAGTTTGCGGGCGAATGGTCGCTTCAGCGCGGGAATCGCACAGTCTGCGATGTAACTCTGACCAACAACGATATCGGCGACAGCGCTTTCGCGCTCCGCCTCAAGCCCGATTGCGACGCGTCCGTGACGCGCTTCAATCCTGCGGCGTGGCGGCTTGATCGCGGCGAGCTCGTCCTCGCCAACAAGAACGGCGACACGTGGCGATTTGAGGAAGGCGAGAATTCAGTCTGGCGGCGTATTCCGGTGCGCAGCGACGGCTTCGCACTGGTGAAGAAGTAGGCGCGTTTAGATCAGCCGCAGGCCTTTCAGGCTCGCGTGGCCTTCCTTGCCTACGATGATGTGATCGTGGACGGAAATTCCGAGCGGTTTTGCAATCTCGACAATCGACTGCGTCATGTGAATATCGGCGCGTGACGGCGTCGGATCGCCGGACGGGTGGTTGTGAACGAGAATGATCGCGGTCGCGGACAATTCCAGTGCGCGCTTGACCACCTCGCGCGGATAAACCGGAGTGTGGTCGACAGTACCGACCTGCTGCAATTCATCCACGATCAGCTGGTTGCGCTTGTCGAGAAACAGGATGCGAAACTGTTCTTTCTCTTCAAACGCCATCGTCGTGCGGCAATAATCGAGCACAGCGTTCCACGACGATAGCACCGGGCGCTTGTGGACCTGGCCGCGCGCCATTCGTCCGGCAGCAGCATGGACGATCTTCAGGTCCGTGATCGCGGAATCGCCAAGACCCTTCACCTCGGCGAGACGCGCGTGCGGCGCGGCAACCACTTCGGCGAACGAGCCGAATTTCGCGACGAGCGTCTTTGCAAGCGGCTTCACATCGCGTCGCGGCAGCGCGCGGAACAACACGAGTTCGAGCAATTCATAGTCAGTAAGGGCGTCGGTACCCGCTTCTCGGAAGCGGGTACGCAATCGCTCGCGATGCCCGAAATAATGCGGGCTGCCTTCCTTTAATCCGGACGGAACTGGCCGCTTCGTCCTGCCGGGCATTCCGTCCGCCCCACTCCGCACAAGGCCCCACCACAGGGTGACGGAAGAAGGGCGCCGATGGCAATGCGAAACGTTGCAGCCTTGCTGCGCGCGATAGGCCCGTGCGATTTGGATCGATCAAAACGGCGTGTGCGGCCGCCGCGATGCCGACGGACGATGCGTCAGGACACGTAGGGCGGCTTATGCAGCCCGCGCGGCGAGGTGGTGAAAATCTCAGCGCCTTTGTCGGTGACGCCGACAGCGTGCTCGAACTGCGCCGACAACGAGCGGTCGCGCGTCACCGCGGTCCAGCCATCCGACAGCACCTTCACATGGGGGCGGCCGAGATTGATCATCGGCTCGACGGTAAAGAACATGCCGGGGCGCAAGATTGTGCCTTCGCCCTTTCGTCCGACATGCACGATATTCGGCTCGTCGTGGAATAGCTTGCCCAATCCGTGCCCGCAGAAATCGCGCACCACGCTCATGCGTTCCGCTTCGACATAGGACTGGATCGCAGCTCCGATGTCGCCGGTGGTGCCGCCGGGCTTGATTGCCTCGATGCCGCGCATCATCGCATCGTAAGTGACTTCGATGAGCCGCTCGGCGCGGCGCGGAATTTCGCCGACCGGATACATGCGGCTGGAATCGCCGTGCCAGCCGTCGAGGATTAGCGTCACGTCGACATTGACGATGTCGCCTTCCTTGAGCGGTTTGTCGCCGGGAATACCGTGGCAGACGACGTGATTGATCGAGGTGCAGGTCGATTTGCGATAGCCGCGATACATCAACGTCGCCGGCAACGCCCCGTGGTCCATCGCAAAGTCATGAACGAAGCGGTCGATCTGCTCCGTGGGAATTCCCGGCTTCACTTCCGCGACGAGCAAATCCAGACACTCGGCAACAAGCCGCCCGGCCTTCCGCATGCCTTCAAAGGCTTGCGGGCCGTGCAGCTTAATCTGACCGGTCTTGCGAAGTGGCGCGGCGGTGGCGTCAACGTAGCTCATGGAATCCTTGGGCCAGTAATCATCAGCAAATGTAAGGCCCCGGAAGTTAGGCGCAAGTGCGGCTCTTAAGCCGCGATTTTGCCGCCCAATTCATCGTCGATGTGCGTGCGCACGATTTCATCGAACGAGGTTTCAGCCTTGAAACCGAGTTCGCGCGAGCGCTTGGCTTCGATCCGCTGCGCCCACCCGTCGACGATGCGCATGATGAGTTCATCAGGCTGGTGCTTGATGCGGCTTGCGACCTTATCGCCCGCGATACGGCGCAGCGAATCGATCTGCTCGCCGACCGTACAGCTGATGCTTGGCATCGAAAGATTGATGCGCGCCCCAAGTTGCTCGCGGGTCAGGCTCGTTGCGTGAAGGAGAAAGCCCACGGCCGAACGTGGCGTCGCGTGCGAGTGACGCACAGTTTCCGCGACAGGAAGGATCGCTTCGTGCCCCGCCAACGGCTCGCGGATGATGCCGGAGAAGAAGCCGGACGCGGCCTTGTTCGGCTTACCGGGGCGCACGCAGATCGTGGGCAAGCGAATGCCGACGCCGTCGAGGAAGCCGCGGCGATTGTAGTCGGCGAGAAGCATTTCGCTCATCGTCTTCTGCGTGCCGTAGGACGTGAGCGGCGTCAGCGCGAAATCGTCCGGGATTCCAGCGGCTGGGAACGGCGCACCGAATACGGCGATCGAGGACGTGAAGATGAATTTTGGTTTGTAGCCGTCACCCGTCTTGCGAATGGTTTCGAGCAGGTGCTGCATGCCTTCGAGATTGACGCGGTAGCCTTTTTCGAAATCGAGTTCGGCTTCACCCGATACGATGCCGGCGAGATGGAAGATCACGTCCGGACGCTGGCCGATCAATTGCTGTGCAATGCCTTGCGCGGGCAGATCATCGGTGCGCGCTTCGACCTTGCCGGAAAATCCGGACGGTGCCTGCGGTGTCACGACATCGGTGAGGGTGAGCTTGTCGATCGCCTTGCCGTTCAACCCGCCGTCCTTGGCGAGCTTTTCGGTTAGCTTGCGGCCGATCATTCCGGCGGCGCCGGTGATGAGGATATGCATGAACGTTGTTCCTCTTTTCGATTAAAGCGCGAAGCCGCCGTCGGCGAGATGGATTTGGCCGGTGGTGTAGCTCGATTCATCCGAAGCCAGATACACCGCGAGCCATGCGATTTCCTTCGCCGTGCCGAGGCGTCCGATGGCCTGGCGGTCGATGAAGGCCTGACGAGCCGCTTCAAGCGACTGCCCGGTATTCTTCGCGAGCGTTTCGATGCGCACGTCGAGCGATGGCGATTGGATTGTGCCGGGGCAGATCGCGTTGCAGCGGATGCCCTTGCGGATGAAGTCGATGGCGACCGATTTGGTGAGGCCGATCACCGCGGCTTTGCTCGCACCATAAACATAACGATTGAGCACACCGCGCACTGAGCCCGCGCCCGACGCGATATTGACGATTGAGCCACCGCCGTTCTTCAGCATGCCGGGCAGGAAAGCATGCACGGTGCGATGCATCGACTTCACGTTGAGGTCCATGGAAAAATCCCAGTCCTCGTCCGTCGTGTCGAGGGCCGTGCCGTGATGGACGAAGCCCGCGCAATTCATCAGCCCGTTGAGCGGCCCGAATTCCTTCTCGACCTCTTTCGCCAGCGCGTTCACATCCGCGGTCGAGCGAACGTCGAGCTTGGCGCGCTTGGCGACCCTCAGATCGTTCAGCTTGTCGAGGGCGATGTCGGTCGCGATCACGGTTGCGCCTTCGGCGGCGCAAGTTTCGGCGATTGCGCGCCCGATGCCCGCGGCAGCGGCGGTCACGAATAGGACCTTGCCCTTGAGTCTGTCGGCCATTTTCCGTCCCCTTTGCCCATAAGGAAGCGGCGGGGCCGTTCCGGGCGTTACCGAACGCGAGCGTTCAGCTTTGTTTTCTGTAGCCCTTCGCTATCGAAATTTTCCGACGCAAGCCAGTCCTGAAACGCACGCCTGATCCCCGGCCATTCGGTGTCGAGGATCGAAAACCATGCGGTATCGCGGTTTTTGCCGTTGCGAACCATGTGCTGGCGGAAAATACCTTCGAAGGTGTAGCCGAAGCGTTCCGCCGCATTTTTCGAAGGCACGTTGGCGTTGTCGCACTTCCATTCGTAGCGGCGATAGCCAAGATCGTCGAGCGCGTGAGCGGCAAATAGATAGAAGGCCTCGGTCGAAACGCGGCTGCGGCCGATCTTCGGTCCCCACAGGATGTAGCCGATTTCGATCACGCCATGCTCAGGCGTGATGCGCAGATAAGTCTGATGGCCCTCGACGCGGCCGGTCGCCTTGTCGATGACGACGAACATCAGTGGATCGTCCGCGGCGGCTGCGGCCTGCAGCCACGGTTCGAAACTCTCGCGCGTGGGGAACGGGCCGCCGACGGAGTAACGCCATAGCCGCTCGGCATCGGCGGTGTTTGCGGCCTCGAACAACTGATCGCCGTGCTTTTTCACGTCGAGCGGTTCGAGCCGCGCGTAACGGCCTTCCATGGCTTTTCGTTCAGGACGAGGCCGCGGCGTCCAGCGGGTCAGGTCTTTTATTTCGGTCATGGTCAGCTGATCCCGCGCTTCTTCAAATCCTCGCCGAATAACTTGTTCAGGTCGGCGCTCATTGCGGCGCCGTCGTATCCGTTGAAGGTGCCGTGCTCGGCAATTTCCTTTGATGAACGCATAAGCGCACCCCACGCTGCGCGCGCAGGCGCAGACCCAAGACTGATGCGCCGCGCGCCCTGCGCCGCGATCTGAGCGACCGTCAGATCAGTTTTCCACGCGATGATGATATTGACCGGCTTCGGCTTCACCGCGTTGACCAAAGTTTTGATCTGATCGAGCGTGCGGACGCCCGGCGCATAAAGGCAATCGGCACCCGCATCTGCAAAAGCCTTCAGCCGCCGGACCGCTTCGTCGATATCTGGCCTGCCGACCAGAAATCCTTCATGCCGCGCGGTCAGCAGAACATCCGGCGCGGCATTATCGAGCGCCTGACGTGCCGCGCGGATGCGCGCGATGGCGAGATCGAAATCGTAAAGCGGCTTTGACGGGTCGCCCGTCGAATCCTCGATCGACAATCCTGAGACGCCCGTCTGCGCGCATAGCCGCACACTTTCGGCGACGCCCTCCGGGTCATGCGCGAAGCCGCCTTCGAAATCGGCATTCACCGGAAGGTCGGTAGCCTCGGCGATTTCGGCGGAGTGATCGAGCACCATCTGCCGTGTGACGCGGTTGTCCGGGTAGCCCTCGCGAAAAGCAAAACCTGCGCTCGTTGTTGCGAGCGCCTTGTAGTTCAGGCTCTGCAGATAGCGCGCGGTGCCGATGTCCCACGGGTTCGGCAGCACGAAGCAGCCACTCTGATGCAGGCGATGAAATTCGCGGCGTTTATCGGTGACGGATGGCATGGCGACGCTCCCGGCATTGATCGGGTGTTGATAGCGCGCCCCTCAAAAGAGAGCGAGGGCGGAAGTTGCCCTCCGCCCTCGTTCAGCGATTGAAAGAATTGATATCTGCGATCAGTCTCTAGTGGTTGTCGCGCGGCACGCCGCGGGTCTGTACCACGCGCTGGTATTTGACTGCAGGCTTGAGCACCATGCCCTCGCCGAGCTGATCGACCATTGCGCGTTGGATTTCCTGCCACGGCGTCTGGCTCGCCGGATATTTGAATCCGCCCTGCTTTTCCAGGATTGCGCGCCGTTCGGCAAACTCGGCCTTCGAGATCAGGATGTCGGCGGTGCCCTTCTTCAGGTCGATGCGGACACGGTCGCCGGATTTCAGGATCGCGAGACCGCCGCCAGCTGCTGCTTCCGGGGAGGCATTCAGGATCGACGGCGATGCCGACGTTCCCGATTGCCGTCCGTCTCCAATGCACGGCAGCGCAAGGACACCCTTTTTGATGAGGTACGACGGCGGTTGCATGTTCACGACTTCTGCTGCGCCCGGATAACCGATCGGTCCGGTGCCGCGAATGAACAGCATGGTGTTTTCGTCGATCTTCAATTTCGGATCGTCGATGCGGTGGTGATAGTCCTCCGGCCCTTCGAACACCATCGCTTTGCCTTCGAATGCTTCGGGGTCTTTCGGATTCGAGAGATAGCGCGTGCGGAATTCGTCCGAGATCACGCTCGTCTTCATCACGGCGGAATCGAACAGGTTGCCGTGCAGGATCTTGAAACCTGCTTTTTCCTTCATTGGCTTTTTGTAGGTACGGATCACGTCTTCGTTCGCGATCTTCGCACGCTTGACGTTCTCACCCATCGTCTTGCCGTTGACCGTGATCGCATCGGCATGGATGCGCTTTGCTTTCAGCAATTCGTTCATCACGGCGGGCAGGCCACCTGCGCGATAGTATTCCTCAGCAAGATAGAACCCGGCCGGCTGCATATTCACGAGCAGCGGCACGTCGTAGCCGACCTTTTCCCAATCGGTGATCGAGAGCGGTACACCAATGTGCTTTGCAATCGCGTTGATGTGGATCGGTGCGTTGGTTGAACCGCCGATCGCGGAATTGGCGACGATGGTGTTCTCGAACGCCTTGCGCGTCAGGATGTCCGAGGGCTTCAGATCCTCGTGCACGATTTCGACTGCACGCACGCCGGTATCGAACGCGATCTGTCCACGCTCGCGGTAGGGCGCCGGGATCGCAGCGCATCCCGGCAGCGACATGCCGAGTGCTTCCGCGAGTGCGTTCATGGTCGACGCGGTGCCCATCGTGTTGCAATGGCCGATTGATGGCGCAGAATTTGCGACAAGATCGATGAACTCGTTGTAGGTGATCTTGCCCGCGGCGTGGTCTTCGCGCGCCTGCCACACCACCATGCCCGAACCGATACGCTGATCGCCGTTCCAGCCGTTCAGCATTGGGCCGCCGGAAAGAACGATCGCGGGAATGTTCACGGTCGCTGCCGCCATGATGCAGGCGGGCGTGGTCTTGTCGCATCCGGTCATCAGCACGACGCCGTCGAGCGGATAGCCGTAGAGCAGTTCGACGAGACCGAGGTAGGCGAGGTTGCGGTCGAGAGCCGCGCCCGGACGCTTGCCGGTTTCCTGAATCGGATGGACCGGGAATTCGAATGCGATGCCGCCGGCGGCGCGAATGCCTTCACGCACGCGGCTCGCCAATTCGAGGTGATGCCGGTTGCAAGGCGAGAGGTCGGAGCCGGTCTGGGCGATGCCGATGATCGGCTTGCCTGTGGTCAGTTCCTCGCGGGTCAGGCCCCAGTTGAGATAGCGCTCCAGATAGATCGCGGTCATGCCCGGATTCTCTGGATTGTCGAACCAGAGCTGCGAACGGAACTGGCGCCCCTTCGGGTGCGACTTGGACTTGCTGTTTGGCTTTTTCGCCATGGCGTTTCCCCGGAGATCGCGGTTTGTTTTTGGAACCATGCAAATGAAGGCAAAGGGCGGCAAAAATCAATGCGCCACGCTGTGCATCCGGCGCGCAGCCGCCATTCGTTATGGGGTCAAAAGCGGCGGAACGACGTGTTTGCGCCGTTGATGGGAATCCGATCAAAGTGGCCCAGCCGCAAAAAGCAGGGAGCGATGGTGTGCTCAGTCACCTCATGGTTGGGGGCGCAATCAGCTTCCTGAATTTCGGCATTCACGGCGTGATGACGGCGGTGATCGTATTCGCCACCCGGCATACGGCTAACGCGACCGGTGACCTGCACATGGTGGCGCGCATTTTCGCGCTTTTGACGGTGACCATGACCGTGCTCACATGTGCCCATCTTACCGAGATTTTCGTCTGGGCCTGGTTCTACGAGCATGCCGGCGTTTACCCGCCGGGCGACATATCGGTGTTTGAGGCGGCTTTCGAGAATTACACGGCACTTGGCTACGGCGACGCCGTGCCGGCTAAAGGCATGCGCATTTTTGGCCCGATAGCCTCGCTGAACGGCCTGCTGCTGATCGGCTGGTCGGTCGCGATTATTTTTGAGGTCCTGCGGATGGCCGAATTGCAGGTCGGACGGGGCGTGCCCAAGGGCCGTTGACGGCGGGCGGGCCGATCCGGCTAATACGCACCAAAATCAGGAGAGGGATCGCCATGCTGAAAACCGTCGCTGCTTTCGACCGGATCGGCGAAGAAAATGCCTTCGCGGTGCTGGCGCGCGCCAACGCGCTTGCCGCGCAGGGTCGCGACATCATCAATCTTGGCATCGGCCAGCCAGATTTCCGCACGCCAGAGCATATTGTCGAAGCGGCGATCAAGGCGCTGCGCGATGGCCATCACGGCTACACCGCAGCGAACGGAATTCCGCCGCTGCGCGCCGCTGTCGCCGCCGATCTGCACAAGCGTTACAAGGTCGAGGTTTCGCCGGACAACGTGATGATCATGCCCGGCGGCAAGCCCACCATGTTCATGACGATCCTGATGTTCGGCGAACCGGGTGCGGAGATCATGTATCCCGATCCGGGTTTTCCGATTTATCGCTCGATGATTGAATTCACTGGCGCGAAACCGATCCCCATTCCGATCCGCGAGGAAAACGGTTTCGCTTTCTCGGCCGACGAAACGCTTAAGCTCATCACGCCCAAGACGCGCCTCATCATCATCAACTCGCCGGCCAACCCGACCGGTGGCGTCACTCCGAAGAGCGAAGTCGATAAGCTCGTCGCAGGCCTTGAGAAATGGCCGGACGTGGCGATCATGTCCGACGAGATCTATGACCAGATGACCTATGACGGCGAGAAGCACGTTTGTCTGCTCTCGTATCCGGAAATTCGCGACCGCCTGATTTTGCTGAATGGCTGGTCGAAAACCTACGCGATGACCGGATGGCGGCTCGGCTATGCTGTGTTCCCCGGCAAGCTCTACGACTACGCGCGCAAGCTCGCGGTCAATTTGCATTCCTGCGTCAACGCGTCGGCGCAATATGCGGGGCTTGCTGCGCTGACCGGCCCGCAGGACGCGGCGATTGCGATGGTCGCGGAATTCGACAAGCGCCGCAAAGTCGTGGTCGAGGGCTTGAGCAAGTTGCCGGGCGTCTCGTGCATCATGCCGAAGGGCGCGTTCTACGCATTCCCGAACGTCAAGAACACCGGCTGGAAGGCAAAGCCGCTTGCTTCATCATTGCTCGAAGACGCGGGCATCGCGATTATCGGCGGCCCGGATTTCGGCATTCTCGGCGAGGGTTATATCCGCGTGTCTTACGCGAACTCCACCGAGAACATCCTGAAGGCGCTCGACCGGATGGATGACTTTCTTTCGAAGCGCAAGGCGGCGTGACATGCGCGCTGCGCTCGGCATCGTTCTGGCATTGCTGCTTGCCGCACCCGCGTCGGCACAAACGTCCGCGACCTATCGCTGCGCCGACGGCACCGTGATCCCTGTCGAATTCTACAACGTGCCGCGCTCGGCGAGCGCACAGATCGACGGCAAGTCCGTCATCCTGCCGCGCAAGCTGCTCTCGGTACAAGGTGCGCGTTACGCCAAGGCCGGAATTACCTTGCGCATTTCACGCGATAAGATCGCACTGAAACGCAAAGGTCAGCGCTGGATGACTTGCTCGGCGGCATAGTTCAGTCGGGCATCGGCTCGGGAACAGATTCGCGGCGCGGCTGCTGTTCGTGTTCGTCCACCGCAAATTGCGCCGTGCCGCGCAGCCGCATGTCCTGAATGGGCGACGGAAAGGAAATGCCCTCGCGCTGGAAGGCATCCCACAAAGCGAGAAAAGCGACGCCCCGCACGTTGGTGACGCCGGCTTCCGGGTCCGCGATCCAGAAGCGCATCAGAAAATCCATCGAGCGTGAATCCAGCCCGACGAAATGGCAGGCCGGCGGAATTTTCAGAAACACGCGCGGCACCGTCTTGATCGCATCGAGCGCAGCCTGCCGCACCTTGTGCGGATTGTTCGCCGGATCGACCGAGAATTTCAGATCGAGGCGGACCTCGTCCTTGCTGTAGGACCAGTTGATGACCTGGTGCGTGACCAGGTCCTCGTTCGGGATCAGCACTTCGCGCCCGTCACGCGCAAGCACTGAGATGTAGCGCGTGCCCATATCGCGCACGAGGCCGAAACGGCTGCCGACGCTGATGATATCGCCGGGCTTCACCGATTTGTCGGCAAGAAGAATGATCCCGCTGACGATGTTGGACACGACCTTCTGCAGGCCGAATCCAAGGCCGACGCCGACCGCACCGGAAAACCATGCAAGAGCAGTCAGATCGATTCCGGCCGAGCCAAGGACGACGAGGATAGCGGCCGTGATGAGCGCAAGGCGGACGACCTTTCCGATCAGAACTTGAATCGACGGCGTCAGGTCTTTCGATTGCCGCAGTTGCGTTTCGACAAAGGCACCAGCCGTTCCCGCAAGCCACAATGCGAAGACCAGCAGCACGGTGACTTTGGTGACCAGCAGCAGGGAGAGCCTGAATCCGCCAAGCTGAACCGCGAGTGCGTCGAGCGCGTTCGCCGTCGCTTCGAGCAATCCAAGAATGCTCAGCGCTGCGATGATCCAAGCGGTTAGCGCAACCAGCCGGACGACGAATGGATTGCGGATGAAACTTGCGAGCACATGAATGACAGCCCATGCTCCGACAAGATTGGTCGCAACGGAAAGAAGAAGCGTGGTCTGATTTGGATCGTAGGTTTGCAAAATGGCCCGACCTGCGGCGACCAAGGCGACGAACACGATCAGCGGCGCGTTGTTGACCAGTGCACGCAACAGCAGCCGGATCGGCGCGGGCCATCCCATCGCCCAAGACACCGGATTGGCCCAGCGGCTCAAGATGCCCGCGGTCAACGCCGCGCCTGCGATTCCGGCTGCGATGATCGCGACCTGAAGATAAAAGCCGGTCGAGCGAAGCTCGACGGCGAGCGCGTTCGACACTGCAAGCCACGCGTCGTTTAATCCGCCCCAATCCAGCATCGCGATAAGCTCCTTGCAGGCGATAACGCGCAAGGGGTCGAATGGGACGCATCGCGCCGCAGGCCATTGAAATATAACGGTTTTTGAAAACTAGGCCTTAATCGCGAAACGGAAGCCCGTGATGACAATCGCGAGGCCGGCGATCTGAATCAGGCTCGGAAATTCCCCGATCGTCAGCGCACCGAATACGATTGCGAAACACGGAACGAGCGCAGTGAAGGTTGCCCCTCGCGCGGCGCCGAGCAGGATGATTGCGCGGGTGAACAGGTAAATCGGAATGGCCGAAGCCAATACGCCTTGCACGAAAAGCTGCAGGAGATTGTCCGTCAGCGAGGCCGCAAGAATCCGCTCGTAGCCGAAAAAGATTCCGTGGAGCGGCGTATAGAGAACGAGCGCAACGATGCTCACTGCAGCCGCGGCGCGCGTGCCGCTGACCGACCATGCTTTCAGTGTTGTGCCGAACAGCGCCCATAACGTGCCGCCCAGCACGAACAGAAGATCGCCAGCCAGACCGTGCGTTCCGATGGTCGTGATTGCTTCGCCCGCGAACAACACAAGACCCGCGATCATTGCGACCGCGCCGAACAATCGCTGGCGCGAGAGCGACTCATTCAGGAACAGCGCCGCGAGGACAAGTCCACCGAGCACGGCGCAAGCCGGCTGGATCACGACTCCATGCCCGAGCGGCACCAGCGAGAAACCGGTATAGGCGCACATCGCCTGAACCGGACCGCCGAAGATCGCAAGAACAATGCCGCGCGGCCAGGTCACGCCGCCGAGATCGAGAATTCCCTCGCGCAACATGAAGGGCAGCAGGACAAGCCCCGGCGGCACGAAGCGGTACATCACGAGATCGGCCGGCGCGAAGCCGTGCTGCACGCCATAGCGCGCCGCGACGAAGCTGATGGCCCAGCAAGCGGCGGCCGCGACGCCGCACAAAGTGCCAATTAATATGGAACGGGATGCGTCGGGCGATGCTGGGGACATGTGGGCGGCAATCTAGGCGGTCTTGCGGGCACGCACGAATGATTTGATTGAATGGCAGCGATCACCGAATATGGAGCCTTCGCAGTTCCATGAGCCTGCCTGTGCCACGCACGAAATCTCAATCTGACAATAATGCCCCGCGCTCCGCGTATTTCAGCGAGGAGCACGACATGCTGCGCGCCCAGCTTCGCCGTTTTGTCGATGAAGAAGTGAAGCCAAAAGCGCCGGCATGGGAGGATCAGGGGTTTGTTCCGCGCGATGTCTTGCGCCGCATGGGCGAACTCGGATTTCTCGGCGTGCGCTATCCATCCGATTTTGGCGGCTCGGAAATGGACACGCTTGGCACCGTGGTCCTCGCGGAAGAACTTGGCCGCTCGACCTTCTCGGGCTTCGCAATCACAGTGCTCGTTCATACCGACATGGCGTCGGTCCACATTTTCAATGCCGGATCGAAGGCGTTGAAAGACAAATTCATGCCGGACGTTGTCGCCGGCAAGAAAATCGTCGCGGTCGCAGTGACCGAGCCGGGCGCAGGATCGGACGTGAAAGCAATCCGCACCCATGCGCGCCGCGATGGCGATCATTATGTGCTGAACGGTACAAAGACATTCATCACCAATGGCGTTTATGGCGATCTCTATTGCGTTGCCGCCAAGAGCGATACGTCGGCGCGGCCGTCGCAGAGTGTGTCGATGTTTCTGGTCGAGAAGGGCACTCCCGGCTTCACCGTCGCGCGGGCGCTCGACAAGCACGGCTGGCGTTCCTCGGATACCGCCGAACTTGTTTTCGAGGAGTGCCGTGTTCCGGCGGAAAATCTGCTCGGGGCCGAGGGCCGCGGCTTCTACGCCATCATGGGCAATTTTCAGAATGAGCGGATCGCGATTTCTGCGATGGCGATGGGCGAGGCGCAGGCCGCCATCGAACTGACCCTCGATTGGGTCATGCAGCGAAAGACCTTCGGATCAACCTTGTTCGAGAAACAGGCGGTACGGCAGCGTCTGGCCATGCTGTCGGCCAAGGTCGAGGCGGGGCGGCAGCTTGTGCATCATGCGGCTTTCCTCGACAAAAGCGGCATCGATGCCACGCGAGAGGTCTCGATGGCCAAGGCTTATTGCGGTGAACTGGTCAACGAAGTCATGTATGACTGCGTCCAGTTCCACGGGGGCATGGGCTTCATGCGCGAGAGCGCGATCGAGCGTATGTCGCGTGACGCTCGCGTGCAGGCGATCGGCGGCGGGGCGACTGAGGTGATGCTGGAAGAAGTGGCGAAGCGGCTGCGGTAATCTGGCGTAGATGCGGGGTTGGTTGAGGCCATGAGAGCGTTTTTGGGTCTTGGAATAGCGGCGGCGATTGCGCTCATCGTGGTTGTGGTCGCGGGCTTTCTTTTGCAGATGTCCTGCAGCCCGACCGGGTCGATCTTTCGTGGATCGAGTCCTGTGCCGATCGAATTTAATGCCCCTGCGGATACGGCGCCTGCGTTCCATCGCGCGTCATATCAATTTGTGCAGGCGGCGCCCGCGCCCGCACGGCTGCCTTTCGCGCAAGGCTTCATCTGCGGCGTGCGCGTCACCGATCTTGCTCTCGTGGGCTTTGCGCTCTTTCTCATTTTGTCGTCCATCATCCAGGCCTTGTGGTTGCGCCGCGCCGTCGAGGCCGCCGAACATTCGACCAATCTTGTCGGCTCGGCATTGATTGCGACCCAGCGCGCATACGTTTCGTTGCGCGAGTTTCGCGTGAATACGACGCGCCTCTCCGCAATCGAGGATATTCAGAGCTGCTCAGTGCAGCCGATTTGGGAAAACGGCGGCACCACGCCGGTTCGTAACGGCCGTTCGCATGTGAGCTGGAAATATTTTGAACGCGCCATTCCGGCCGATGTCGAACTCGCCGACTTCGACGAGAAGGGTAACCGCATCGTCATTCAGGACGATTACCAGCCGCTGACAATCGGGCCGCGCGGAATGGCGCAGGCGCCGGTCATCATGATTGAGGGTCAGACCATCCGTTCGGTGCGCGAAAATCTGGGACGATTGCTGATCTGGGGCTGGGCGGAATATGACGATATTTTCGAAGGGTCTCCGCGTCACCGCTTCGAGTTCTGCTATCAGATGGTCGTGACCGGCAGCTTGTCGCATAGCCACATCGCATTCAGCATGTACAAGCGTTTCAACGGCGCCGATGACGAATGCGAGCGCAAGCCGGGCGGTGAAGAACCCGCCACGTTGATGCGGATTTAACGCTAGGTTTGTCCAGCCGGTCCCTTTTCGCGGCATTCATGCTAGGGATGGGCACCGCAGCACGAGCCCGCATTCATGGCTGAACAAAAGTCGCATTTGATGTTGTCGTGGCGCTTCGCGCCGCTGTTCTGGACGCAGTTTTTCTCTGCGTTCAATGACAATTATCTGAAGAACGCGCTCGTATTCCTCATTCTGTTCCACATGAGCGGGGCGAATAGCGAGGCACTGATCACGCTTGCTGGCGCGGTGTTCATTTCCCCGTATTTCTTTCTTTCCGCGCTCGGCGGCCAAATCGCCGACCGCTACGATAAGGCGCTCATCGCGCAACGGCTGAAGCTCGTCGAGATCGGTGTCGCCGCGATCGCGGTGCTTGGCTTTGTTCTGAGCTCCATCGTCGTCCTCTTTATTGCGCTGTTCGGTTTTGGTGTGATCGGCTCGCTGTTCGGGCCGATTAAATACGGCATCCTGCCGGACCATCTGGAAAAGCGGGAATTGCCTGCAGGCAATGCGCTGGTGGAAGGCGCGACCTTCATCGCGATCCTGCTCGGCACCATCGTCGGCGGCATCGCGGCCAAGGGGGGCGGAGACCCATCCACCTTTGCTGGCCTCATCATGGTGTTTGCGTTGCTGTGCTGGGGATCGAGTCTTTTCATTCCCAAAACCGGAGAAGCCGCGCCTGACCTTGTCATCTCCAAAAATATTGCGTCGTCGACCTGGGAATTGATCCAGCACCTGCGCGCGGACAAGCGGCTGTGGTGGGGCGCTCTGGTCACAAGCTGGTTCTGGCTGGTTGGCGTGATCGTGTTGTCGCTCTTGCCGCCGCTGGTGAAGTCGTTGCTCGGCGGGAACGAAGAGGTCGTCACGTCCTATCTGGCGCTTTTCTCAATCGCGGTCGGCGTTGGTTCGGGACTTGCCGCGTGGCTCGCGAGCGGGCGGATCATCCTTCTGCCGACGCTGATAGGCGCAGTCTTCCTTGGTGTTTTCGCTATTCTGATTGGCTACGCGGTTTATGGCGTTGCGCCCACGGCGGTGCTTGCGGGGCCGGGCGATGTCATCTTGTCGGGACGCGGCATCAAGGTCGCAATCGGTCTAGTCGGTCTCGCGATTGGCGGGGGCTTGTTCATCGTGCCGGCCTTCGCCGCAGTGCAGGCATGGGCGGGCGCGGATCATCGCGCGCGCGTCATCGCGGCGGTCAATGTTCTCAATGCGCTGTTCATGACGGCTGCCACGGTTGTGGTCGCCGTATTGCAAAAGTTCGGCGTCACCATTCCCGTACTCATGCTTTTGGTCGGCGCGCTGAATCTTGTCGTCGCCGTCGTCATCGGTTTCACCATGCCGACGCGGCCGTTCAACGATCTTCTCTCCATCATCTATCGCGCGATTTTCCGAGTCGAGGTCACGGGTCTCGAAAATCTCAACGACATCCCGCCGAACAGCATCATCGCGCTCAATCATGTGAGCTTTCTCGATGCGGGCATCGCAATGTCGCTGCTCGGGAAAGATCCGATTTTCGCGGTCGATTCCGCCGTCGCGCAGAAATGGTGGTGCAAGCCTTTCCTGCGGCTGACGCGCGCGATGCCGATCGATCCGCTGAAACCGATGGCAACGCGCACGCTCATCCATGCGGTGCAAAGCGGCGAAACGCTCATCATCTTTCCGGAGGGCCGGATCACCATCACCGGCTCGCTGATGAAGGTTTATGACGGCGCGGGCCTGATCGCGGACAAGTCGGATGCGACCATCGTTCCGGTCCGCATCGACGGTTTGGAACAGACGATCTTCACGCGCGTCACCGAGGATCAGGTGCCGCGCCACTGGTTTCCAAAGGTCAAGGTTACGGTGCTTGAGCCGGTCAAACTGAAGCTCGATCCGGCACTGAGGGGCCGCAAGCGCCGTCAGGCGGCAGGTGCCGCGCTCTACAACATCATGTCCGACATGATTTTCCGCACGACATCCGCCGACCGTACGGTGGTGCAGGCGATGATCGGGGCGGCAAAGCTGCATGGCATGAGCCGTATTGCCTGTGAAGATCCGGTCACCGGTGAGATGAGCTATCGTAGGCTCCTGCGTGCGACGCATGTTCTCGGACGCAAGCTGATGCCGCTCGCTGCCAAGGGCGAAGCTCTCGGCGTTATGCTGCCAAACGCGAATGGCGTTGTTGTCACGGTGCTCGGGCTGATGTCGGCCGGGCGCGTACCGGCGATGATCAATTTTACGGCGGGCGCTGCAAACATCCTTGCGGGCTGCAAGGCAGCGGATGTGACAACGATCGTGACCTCACGGGTTTTTGTCGAGCGGGGGCGTCTTGAGCCGCTGGTTGAGAAGCTTTCGGGCAAAGTTTCGATTGTCTATCTCGAGGACGTCCGCGCGACGGTGGGACTGAGTGACAAGTTACGCGCGCTGTTCGGCGCCAAGCGTCCGCTGGTCGAGAGCTCGCCCGACGACCGCGCCGCGATCCTGTTTACTTCGGGCTCGGAGGGCGTTCCGAAAGGAGTCGTGCTGTCGCACCGGAACATGCTCGCCAATGCCGCGCAGGCATTCGCGGTGATCGATTTCAACCGCAGCGACAAGGTGTTCAACGTCCTGCCGGCGTTCCATTCCTTCGGGCTGACCATTGGAATCATCCTGCCGATGGTGTTCGGCGTGCGTATCTACCTCTATCCCTCGCCGCTGCATTACCGCACCGTTCCGGAACTGATCTACAATGTTTGCGCCACTCTTCTGTTCGGCACCGACACGTTCCTGAACGGCTATGCCCGCGCGGGCCACGCCTACGATTTCCGCTCGCTGCGCTACGTGCTGTCGGGAGCGGAGCCGGTGAAGGAATCGACGCGCCGCGCCTATTCGGAAAAATTCGGGCTTCGCATTCTCGAAGGCTATGGCGTCACCGAAACCGCGCCCGCGCTCGCGCTGAATACTCCGATGTTCAACAAGTTCGGGACCGTCGGACGCTTGATGCCTGGCATGATCGCGCGGCTCGATCCGGTGGAAGGCGTGACCGAAGGCGGGCGGCTTTACGTCAACGGCCCGAACGTGATGCTCGGCTATCTGCGCGCCGAAAATCCGGGCGTGCTCGAAGTGCCGCCGGAAGGCTGGCATGACACCGGCGACATCGTCACGATCGACGAGCAAGGGTTCATCACGATCAAGGGTCGCGCCAAGCGCTTCGCCAAGGTGGGCGGTGAGATGATTTCGCTCTCCGCCGTCGAGATGCTGGCAGCGGACCTGTGGCATGACGCAATGTCTGCTGCCGTTAACGTGCCGGATGCACGCAAGGGCGAGCGCATCCTGCTCTATACCCAGCAGATGAACGGCACCCGCTCGGACTTCATTGCCTTCGCGCGTGCGCGCCATGCGTCGGAGTTAATGATTCCGGGCGAGATCATCGCGATGGAGAAATTACCGCTTCTTGGCAGTGGCAAGGTCGATTATCTGACGCTCACGGAGATCGGCAAGGAGCATGCGCAACGCACCGCGCGCCAGCCCGCGCCGATAGCGTAAATTTTTCGTCCACAACAACAGCCTTAACGAGCGTTAGCCAATCACCGCGGCGCCAGCATTTGCTGGCGCCGTTTTAGTTAGCGCGGCGTTCACCGCGTCGCTCCACCTTTCATAAAGCCTGCGGATTCAACGTCTCTTCAGCATAGAGGGCGAAGCCTACGTAACTTCACCAATTCAATACGAGTGAAATGGATACTCACACCCGACAAGAACGTTAAACACCGTTCGTAATTGGGAAAGCGTCGTGCGTAAGTCCACAATCATCATGGTCGCGTTTGCCGTTGTTTTCGGCCTGCTCGCGGTCTTCATCGCCCAGTCTTGGTTGAACAACCAGGCCGAGATGCGCATGAAGAATCTCGAAGCAAACAAGAAGCCGATCGCAACCAATACGATCGTCGTCGCCAATCAGCCGTTGCCTTATGGCACCGAGCTTCAGGCCGCGATGGTCCGCGAAATTCCGTGGCCGCAGGACGCCGTGCCTGCCGGTGCTTTCTCGAAGATTTCCGATATTCTCAACGGCAAGCGCATCGTGCTCGCTGCGATGGAGCCGAACGAACCGGTTCTTTCGGTCAAGATCACCGGCCCCGGCCAGCGCGCGACGCTGTCGGCGCTCGTCGGCGAAGGCATGAAGGCGGTCACCATTCGCGTCAATGACGTCGAGGGTGTCGGCGGCTTCGTTCTGCCCGGCGACCGCGTTGACGTTGCACTCACGCGCCAGATCGACAAGGGCGCGGCGACAACTGAAGTGTTCCTGCAGAACGTGCGCGTGCTCGCGGTCGACCAGAGTGCGGACGATCGTTCGAGCAAGACGACCGTTGCGAAGGCCGTCACCATCGAAGTCGACACCACGGGCGCACAGAAAGTGGGTCTCGCTTCTTCGGTCGGCAGCCTCTCGCTGATGCTGCGAAAGGCCGGCGAGGTGACCAACGACCGCGCACGCAAGATCACATTGCAGGACTTGTCCACGCCCGACGCGCCGCAAGGCCGCGAAGAGGCTTACGCCACGGTGTCGGTGACGCGCGCGGCGGTGAAACAGCAATACACGGTGCCTGTCGAAGGGCATTCCAATCGTCCGGCAACCACGGGGGTGAATGCCGGGCGGAACTAAGACGGGGAACTAAGACAAAAAGGGTGGGGAGTGCGTCGTAAAGAACAAATCGAAGATTGCCGCGCAAGAGCGGCATAAGGACAGGACCTCAATCGTCCGCTGCGGAAGCGTGGCCTTGCGTTGCATTCTCGCAATCGCGCTGGTCGCCGGCAGCGTCGTGGTGCCGCATGGCGAAGCCGCAGCACAGAAGGTTGTCAGCATCGGCGGCAAGAAGACCGCGCAGATCACGGTTGCCATCGGCAAGACCGAGGACGTTCGCACCGACGCGAGCTTCGTTGAGCTCGCGGTGGGCGACCCGGAAATCGCCGACGTCAATCCGCTGACCGATCGCTCGGTTTCAATCCTCGGAAAGAAGAGCGGCGCTACGCGCATTTCCGCTTACGCCGAAGGCAAGAAGCTGATCGGCGTGTTCGACATCGAAGTCACTTATGACGTTTCGCATCTGCAGACGCTGCTCGACCGCCGTTTCCCGTACGCCAAGTTCAAGGCGTCTTCGGTCAACGGCCGCATTATGATTTCGGGCAGTTCGCCCGACGCGCCGACCCTCGACAAGGCGATTACGATTGCCAAGCAGTTCGGCCCGGACGTGATCAACTCGGTCGCCGTGATGCAGCCGCAGCAGGTCATGCTGGAAGTCCGCTTCGTTGAAGCGAACCGCCAGGCCGGCCGCGAGTTCGGCGTGCAGTGGAATCCATCGAATAACCGCCTGATTGGCAACATCGGCAACACCACGCCGGCGTCGCAGCTGCCGGTGACGCCTTATGGCGACAGCCCTTTCAAGAACGTCACAACCGGCGGCGTCAACGACGCGAATACTCTTCGTTCGGCGGTCGTCGCGGCGGGCGTGCTGTCCGGCGCGGCGCCGTTCGGCTTCTTGGTCGACCGGCTGCTCGCCAACGGATTGACCGTCGACGCGATGGTCAATGCGCTCGAGCAGAAGGGCATGGCCCGTTCGCTCGCCGAACCAAACCTTGTTGCGCTGTCCGGCGATACCGCAAGCTTCCTCGCGGGCGGCGAATTTCCGATCCCGGTGCCGGGTGCGCTCGGCCAGGTCTCGATTGAATACAAGCGTTACGGCGTCGGCCTTGCCTTCACGCCGACCGTGCTCGGCGATGGCCTCATCAACATGAAGATCGAGCCGGAAGTGTCGCAGCTCGACACCAGCCACCCGGTGCAGGTCGCGGGCATTTCGGTGCCGCCGCTGATCGTTCGCCGCGCTTCGACCACAGTCGAACTGCGCGACGGCCAGAGCTTCGTGATCGGTGGCCTGCTGCAGAGCGACGGACGCACCGCCGCCTCGCAGCTTCCTTGGATCGGCGACGTGCCAATTCTCGGCGCGCTGTTCTCCAGCAAGTCTTATCAGAAGCAGGAAACCGATCTTGCGATCATCGTCACGCCGCGCCTGATCCGTCCGACCCGTCCGGGCGATGCGATCAAGACGCCGCTCGACGGCTCGTTGCCGCCCAACGACTCCGATTTCTTCCTCATGGGCAAGCACGAAATCACGCCGGCAATGGCGAAGCTGTCCAAGGGCGGCGAGCGCCCGCTCACCGGGCACATGCTCGATCTGCCGAATGCACCGCAGGGAGGCGACTATGCCGTTGTTTCAGCAAAAAATTAATCGCGCGATCCTGCGTCTGATGCTGATCGCGATGGCAGGCGGCATGCTCGGCGGCTGTTCGGACATGTATTACGACCGCCGCGAGCAGATTTCGCTTGCGA
>CAMBBO010000009.1 GCA_945862935.1 Pseudorhodoplanes sinuspersici
CGGTGCGCGCAAGCGTCGCGACGCTTGCGTCATTGCGGCCGGTGCCGGTACCTCCGATGGCGATGATCGCATTCACATCGGGTCGTTTCAGCGCAGAATCCAGATTGGAATCTTCGGCCAGGACGTCCGCGCCAATCGCGCTACAAAGAGTTTCGATCATCTCGAACGATGCAATCGCCGTTTCATTCCGGCTTGCCCGCACGACAACCACGCGAGGCCGCCGGACAGTAACAGTTTCGACGCCGCAGGCGTGTGCCGCGGCAATATCGCCTTGGCGCATTCGGCGGCCTGCCGCAATCAGAACAGCGCCTGCTTTCGCATCCATGCCCGCCGGAATAACGCCTTCGCCAATCGTGGCCGGCGCAACGGCGTGTGCCGTGCTGCCAATCATCTCGACGGCGTCGAGAGGGGTAACGGCATCCGCGCCCGCGGGAACCGGATCGCCGGCATCAAGCCGCGAGGGAATAGCGGGTAGCGGGATCGGCGCATACGCGCTCGCGTCGTCTGTCATGCTGGATTTGACAGCGAAGCCGTCGCGCAAGGCGAGCGCGCGATCCGGCAGATCGCTTGGAGCATGGATAGCTTCGGCCACGGCCAGTCCGGCTGCGTCCGCGACGGCGATCTTCTGCGCTCCAACCGGCTTCACGCGCGCGCTAATCGCGGCCAGAACCTCGACAAGAGGTGTCAGGCGCGAAATGCGCTGGGCTGAATGGAAGTCGTCATTCATGGGGCCGGAACTTGACGTAAAGGCCGGGCGATGGCCAGTCTCCCCGCGGCCCACACCTTTTTGACCGATGACAGAAACCACCCTCAATTTACGCGGACTGAAATGCCCGTTGCCGGCACTCAAGACGCGCAAGGCCCTGTCGAGGCTCGCCAACGGCGACGTTCTGACCATCGAATGCACCGATCCGCTTGCCGCGATCGATATTCCAAATCTTGTTCGCGAAACCGGCGATACCATGGAAGCGTCGTCGCGCACCGACGAACTTCTTGTCTTTAGCATCCGGAAAAGCTGATCGCCCGATTGGGCTTTTCGATGATGGACATGCCATCCGATATCGGAGATGTTCGCGGCTTCCGGCCTGCAAAATATCCCTTTCCCCGCCGGACACAGTGAACATGGCTTTTCCGCGTGCTTCCGATGCGCTCGCGCGCTTCACAATTCTCGATCTGTCCCGCGTTCGCGCCGGGCCGACCTGCGCGCGCCAACTCGCGGACTGGGGCGCGAATGTCATCAAGATCGAAGCGCCGGAACGGCTCGAAGGCGGCGACCCGATTGGCGGCGCGCGCGAGGCCGGCGATTTCCAGAACCTGCATCGCAACAAGCGCAGCATCACGCTCGATCTGAAAAATCCGGAAGGCCGCGCCGCCTTCCTGCGGCTGGCGAAAAAAGCCGATGTCGTGATCGAGAATTTCCGTCCCGATGTGAAGTCGCGGCTCAAGATCGACTATCCGCATCTGCGCGAAATCAATCGCGGCATCGTCTATGCGAGTATTTCCGGATACGGCCAGACCGGCCCCTATCGCGATCGCCCCGGCTTCGACCAGATCGCGCAAGGCATGGGCGGGATCATGTCGATCACAGGTTTGCCGGGACAGGGGCCGGTGCGAACCGGCACGGCAATCGCCGATCTCTGTGCCGGATTGTTTGCGGCCTTGGGCGTGATGGTTGCATTGCTTGAACGGGAAAAATCCGGGGAGGGGCAGCAGATCGAAAGCTCGCTGCTCGAAGCGCAGATGTTCATGCTCGATTTTCAGGCCGCGCGCTGGCTGATCGACGGGGTCGTGCCGCCGCAAGCCGGCAATAATCACCCGACCAGCATTCCAACCGGCGTCTATCCGACGAAAGATGGCTCGATCAACATTGCGACGACCGGCGCGCCGATGTGGTCGCGCCTTTGCAAGGTGCTGGGTGTCGAGGAATTGCACGCGCATCCCGATTACAAGAGCGCGCCTTTGCGTTCGAAAAATCGTGACGCGCTCAATGCGAAACTCGACGAGATCTTCAGGACGCGCACAAGCGCGGAGTGGATCGAAGTGCTGAACGCGGCAAGCGTGCCGTGCGGCCCGATCTACAAGATCGACGAGATGTTCGAGGACCCGCAGGTGCAGCACCTGAAATTCGTGCAGCAGGTGCAATCGAAAAAGCTCGGCACGCAAAAGGTGATGCGCCAGCCGGTGTCGCTGTCGCGCACGCCGAGCAGGATCGCCGCGGCAACGCCGGATCGCGGCGAGCACACCGATGAAGTGCTCAAGGAATTTGGATTTAGCGAAGCGGAGATATCCGCGCTTCGCGCAGCCGAGGCGCTGTAGCGTGCGCCGGGATCATTGGAGTTTCAAATGACGCAAACAGACAAGATGCTGGCGCGCAAAGATGGCGCAGTCGGCTATGTGATTTTCAACAACCCTGAACGTCACAATGCCGTGTCGCTGGAAATGTGGGAAGCGACGAGCACAATCCTGGCGGATTTTGCGAAGGACAATGAGATACGCGTCGTGGTCTTGACCGGCGCGGGGACGAAAGCATTCGTCTCGGGCGCGGATATTTCCAAATTCGGAAGCGAGCGCTCGTCCACCGAAGCCGTCGCGCATTACAACAAACTGACCGAGAAAACCTATTCCGACATCCACGAATTTCCAAAGCCGACGATTGCGATGATCCGCGGCTATTGCGTCGGCGGCGGGCTTGGCCTTGCGACCTGCTGCGACATGCGGATCGCAGCAATCGGATCGCGCTTCGCTGTGCCTGCCGCAAAGCTCGGCCTTGGCTATGATTATCCCGGATTAAAGCGGCTGATCGACATTGTGGGCGGCTCCTTCGCCAAGGAAATCTTCTTCACCGCGCGTCAATTCGACGCTGAAGAGGCGAGGGTCATGGGCCTCATCAACCGGCTCGTGCCGGAAGCCGAACTGGAATCCTTCGTGAAAGATTACGCCGCGACCATCGCTGCGAATGCGCCGCTGACCATCGGATCGGTCAAGACCATTGTCGGTGAGGCGCTGAAGGATGAATCCGCGCGCGACAAGGCGGCGATGGCGGAATCCGTGCGGCGCTGCTTTGCCAGCAAGGACTATATCGAAGGCCGCACGGCTTTCATGGAAAAGCGCAAGCCGGTCTTCACCGGAAGCTGATATCCGCCCGTTTGGCGGCTGCGGCGTGGGGTGCTAAGACCCGCGCAATCACAAAACACATCAGGGGCAGGAACGTCCATGTACACCGATCTTCAGCTTCATATCGACGGCGAATGGCTCGGCGGCGCGGGCCGCAAGGGCGAAGACGTGGTCAATCCGGCGACCGGCAAATCGCTCGCCAGCCTGCCGCATGCCACTGCCGCCGATCTCGACCGCGCGCTGGATGCCGCCGCGAAGGGCCTGAAAATCTGGGCTGCGACCTCGCCGTATGACCGCTCGAAGGTGCTGCGCAAGGCCGCTGATCTGATGCGTGAACGCGCCGACCACATCGCGCGCATCATGACGATGGAGCAGGGCAAGGTTCTCGCCGAAGCGCGGATGGAAACGCTCACCACCGCCGACATCATCGACTGGATGGCCGAGGAAGGCCGCCGTTCTTACGGCCGCATCATTCCGGGCCGCGCGCCAAATTCTCGCCTGATGGTCATTCAGGAGCCGGTCGGCGTGGTCGCGGCATTCACGCCGTGGAATTTCCCGATCCTGACGCCGGTGCGTAAATTCGTCGCTGCTCTCGCCGCGGGCTGCTCGGTCGTCATCAAGGCGTCGGAAGAAACACCGGCGGGCTGCATCGAGGCGGTGCGCTGCTTCGCCGATGCGGGCTTGCCGAACGGCGTACTCAATCTCGTGTTCGGCGTGCCGTCGACGGTGTCCGAACATCTGATCGGCGCCGACATCGTGCGCAAAATTTCCTTCACCGGCTCGGTGCCGGTCGGCAAACATCTTGCCGGTCTTGCGGCCAAAGGCATGAAGCGCGCGACTATGGAATTGGGCGGACATTCGCCGGTCGTGGTGTTCGGCGACGCGGATCCTGAGAAATCCGCCGAAGTGATCGCGGCGTCGAAATATCGTAACGCCGGTCAGGTCTGCGTTTCGCCGACGCGCTTCTATGTGCAGGAGCAGGTCTATGACCGCTTCGTGAAGCGATTCACCGATTACGCCAAGGCGATCAAGCTCGGCGACGGCCTCGACAAGGATACGACGATGGGCCCGCTCGCCAATCCGCGCCGTCTCGATGCGATGGAAGCAATCGTCAACGACGCCAAAAGCCGTGGCGGCAAAGTCGTCGCCGGCGGCAAGCGTCACGGCAACCAGGGCTTCTTCTTCGAGCCGACGGTCATCACCGATCTGCCGGACGATTCCAAGCTGATGACGGATGAGCCGTTCGGGCCGATTGCGCCGATCGTGCCGTTCAAGACCTTCGATGAAGTGGTCGAGCGCGCGAACTCGCTTCCGTTCGGGCTTGCCGCTTACGCCTTTACTTCGTCGTCGCAGACCGCGACCAAGATCGGCGATGCGATCCAGTCGGGCATGATTGCGATCAACTCTGCGGTCGTCTCGATGCCGGAAACGCCATTCGGCGGCGTGAAGGAATCCGGCTACGGCCACGAAGGCGGCATCGAGGGCCTCGAGGCCTACACCAACAAGAAATTCGTTTCGCTGTCGTAAGTCGCGACGCGCATCGAAATAAAAATGGCCGGGCATAAATGTCCCGGCCATTTTCTTTTCAGGCGACGATTTTGACGCCGAACACGCTCTGGGCAAATTGCGGATAAATCTCCGCAAGCTCCGGCGCGACTGTTTCACGCATCAGGCGCAGGGCGTCTGCATCCGGCGCGGACGTGAATGGCACCTGCGCTGCGCGGTCGAATTCAAAGCCGGTATGCTCGACAACTTCCTCGACGCTATGTCCGGGATGCACGCTCGCAAGCGCAAAACGCTTCTTCGCCTTGTCGAACGAGAACACGCAGCGATTGGTAACAAGCGCGATCGGCCCGCCGTGACGATAGACGTTCGGCTCGCTCGTCCCCGGCGCGCTGATGAAGCTGACCTTCGACACCAGCGTGCGGCGTGAATGTTCGGTGCGGAACAGGATCACTTTCGGCACGACATAATAGAGATAGCCTGAGCCGAACGAGCCGGGAAAACGTACCTTCGGGTGATCGTGTTCTCCGATGCTGACGAGGTTGACGTTGCCCTCGCCGTCGATTTCACCGCCCGACAGAAAAAACACGTCGATGCGGCCTTGGCCCGCGCAATCGAACAATTCGCGCCCGCCATCGGTGAAGAAATTGTGCTTGCGGCTTTGCAGCAGCGAGACGTAAGGGCGGCCCTTGCCGCGTTCGCGCGCGAGTAGCGCTGCGGTTGCCGGAATGGGCGAGGCATTGCCCACGGCGACGTGGCGAACGTCGCCGATCAGTTCGGCGATGACGCTCGACAGGAGCTCTTCGGGGCGGAATTCAGGCTGCGCGGCGGTCATGGACATGCTGCGCGAGGTATTTCTGGAATCCGTCTGGCGTTGCCGCCATCCGGGCATATTCCGCAAGATGCTCGCCGTCGGCGGCATAGTGATCCGGCAGCGGCAACGGCCATGCGCCGCGCGGCACGACGGCAACCGCGTCCACGTAGAAGCCCGGCAGCGTGCCGGCGGCGAGGATTGGATCGGCGAGAAGATCGCCGTCGTGGATTTTCTCCACTGTCACGATGGTTTTGGTGGACGCATGCGCCATTGTCCCAAGCTCGCGCTGGCGTCCGATCCAGACATTGCCTGAGCGATCCGCCATCGGCGCATGGAACAGCGCGACATCCGGCTTGATCGCGGGAAGCAAAACGATCGGATCGTTGTCGCCAAACGGATTGTCGATGAATTGCCAGTCCGGGCGATGCTTCGTTAAATCCGATCCGACCAGGCCGCGCAGCGGCATGAAGGGAATGCCCTTCTCCGACGCCTGAAAGGCTGCATGCAAAGCCGGGCAGGTCGAGTCTTTCAGCGTCAGCGTGCCGGACGTCATCGCCGCCGTGAAGCGGGGTGCTGCGCCAAATTCACCGAGGCTGACAGCGGAAGTTTCAAGGCTTGCGAGGCAGCCCGCACCGATCAGGAGATCAGCCTGCAGGCTCGATGTGGGAAGCGCTACGAGATTGATGTTTTTTATGCCACGCCGGATCAGGGCGCGCGTTGCTTCCATCGCGACGCCGGAATTTTCGCGCGGGACGGCGAGCGTGCAGCCATCGGCGATTGCCTCAAGCGCGCTTTCGATTGTGCTGGCGATCACAGCCATTGTCCGTCCTCAGGTCCGGACGGCAATAGCATTGAATCCCGCCCCGCGTCACCGCGGGGCGCAGCGGCCTAGTTCGTGTCCTTGACCCGGCGAACGGTGGCGCGGCGATCGACAACCATGCGGCACTCAGGGCTGAGGTTGCGTCGTTCGGTCTTGAGGCAGTTGATGATGTTCGAAACATTCGGGATGTGCGACCCGCAAAGCCGGAAGACGTCGGGTGTGCAGGCCTGCTGCTCGTTCATGCTGCCGCGGTCCTGCGCTTGCGCGGCCGGCGCGGTGCTTGCCGTGCCAAGCACGACAAGGATCGGCAGGATCAATTTTACGCTCATCGGTTACTCCCCCATACACGCCGCTTATGTTGAGGCCGGACGCGCCCGGCGACAACAAAAAAAGTTCTCCGCCACAATTCATCCCTGTGGCGTGTCGGCCACGCGAATTTGATGCGGTGCGGTCTTTACGGACCGCTTTGGCGTGGATTTAATCGCAGATAGCCGTTCAGGCTGACGGAGACTGCGCCATGATGGGCGTCCGGTCGCGCATCGAAGCAATAACCCGGCGAATTGCGGTGCCGTGCGTTGCCGTAATGCTCACGATGTCAGCCGCGCACGCGCAGGTTCCACTCGATACGCTGTTGTCCGGTGTCGTCCAGATCAAGACCGTGATGGACCCCGATGCGCGCACCAACACCAATCTTGGCCGCGAGCGCGAAGGTACCGGGATCGTGATTGACGATAACGGGCTTGTTCTCACAATCGGTTATCTGATGGTGGAAGCGCAAACCGCCGAGGTCCGCACCAATGACGGCCGAACCATTCCCGCCAACGTCGTCGGCTACGATCACGAAAGCGGGCTTGGATTGTTGCAGGCCATCCTGCCGCTCAAGGTGCGCCCGCTTTCGATGAGCCGTTCGGCGAACGTGAAACCGGACGATAAGGTGATCGTTGCGAGTTTTGGCGGCGTGCAAGCGGCGGCGCCTGCACGCGTGATTGCGAAAAAGGAATTCGCAGGTTCGTGGGAATATCTGCTCGACGATGCGATTTTCACAGCGCCCCCGCACATGGCCTGGAGCGGCGCTGCGCTGATCAATCACGAAGGCAAGCTTGTTGGCGTCGGATCTCTGATCCTGAGCGACGCGAACGGCCACGGGGTTCCGGGGAACATGTTTGTACCGATCGACCGTCTGCCGCCGATCCTGTCCGATCTGATCGCGCAGGGTCGCGCATCCGGTCCCGCGCGGCCGTGGCTCGGCGTCAGCACCAATCAGATTGGCGATCGGCTGCTGCTCAGTCAGGTCACGCCCCAAGGTCCGGGCGAGAAGGCCGGCTTGAAGAAGGGCGACATCGTCGTTGGCGTTGGCGGCGAAAAGCCGAAGGGCCTCGCCGATTTTTACCGCAAGGTGTGGTCGCGCGGCGAAGCTGGCGCAACGGTGCCGCTCGATATCGAGCGCGAAGGGGAGGAGCGGCATGTCGACGTGCAGTCGATGAACCGCCTCGATCACCTGAAGCTGCGCACGACCTATTAAGCGCCGCCGGCATCCGGCGTACGCGGACATTCCAGCGTGCAGATTAGCCCGTCGGGCAGGTATTCGAGCGTGGCTTGGCCGCCAAGCTGGGCGGGAAATCCCTGTTCGATGAGCCGCGTGCCAAATCCCTTGCGCTCCGGGGGCACGATCGAAGGCCCGCCGTGTTCGCGCCACACGAGCTTGATCCGGTCCTCACCAGCCTTCTCCCAGACAATGCTGACGGTGCCCGACGATTGCGACAGCGCACCGTATTTGGTGGCGTTGGTGGCAAGCTCATGCAGAACGAGCGACACCATCAGTGCGGTGCGCGGCGCGAGCCGGATTTCCGGGCCTGACAAAACCACCCGATGCCTTTCGTCGGATGCGAATGGTCCCAGCGCATCGCGAACCACGGCGCGGACGTCGGCGTTGCCCCAGCGTTCCTCGCTCAGCACATTGTAAACGTTTCCGAGCGCGCGCAGCCGCTCGTCGAATTTGCGCGTCTGGTCGACGGGGTCCGAACCGCTGCGGAAGGTTTGCGATGCGATCGACTGCACCATTGCCAGCGTGTTCTTCACGCGATGATTGAGTTCGTTGACCATGAGGGCGAGCAGCGATTCGCTTCGCGCGATCCGCGCCGCCATGCCGATGGCGAAGGCAAGCCCGATCGACAGAAGCACAAGGCCGATGCCGATTGAGATCGTGAGGCCGCGCCATAGCGGATCGGTCAGCGTCGCGACCGGCGTGCCGGCGGCGACCGTCCATCCGGTGAGAGCGGAGCGCGTCAGCGCGGTAATCAGCGGCACGCCCTCAAGCGAGGTTGTCGGCAGCTTGGCTTCGTCGAGCGTGAGCAGCGATGGCAGCAAGGTGGGCGAGGCCTTCTGCCCGATGGTTTGCTCCGGATTTGGAACGCGCGCGAAATTCGTGCCCGTGCGGTCGAAGAAGGAGACGGTCCATCCTTGCGGCGATTGTTCCGTGAGGATGTCCTGAAAAAGACTGAGCGGCACTACAAAACTCAGATCGCTCACGATCTTGCCGTCGCGGCGTACCGGCACGCTGACGGTGATAAGGCGGCGGCCCGTCACCGAGCCGATGAAAAGGTTCGAGAATGCGGGCTGGCCGGTCTTGAACACGCGCTCGATCGATTCAAGATTGGTCCGGCGCGGCAAGGGCTGCCCGGCGGGGACGCCGCTGTTGAAAAGCTGGTTGCCCTCCCCATCGCCCATGGCGATGGCCGAGCCTTCAAATTTCGACACGAACGAGTCGACCACCTTTCGAAACGCGTTCATGTCGTTTTTTTGGATCGCGTTCGAACTGGCCAGAACGTCAAGCGCAGTCACCATGCCTTGCATCTTCGCATCCAGAACGAGACGCATGGCCTTGACCGTGGTCAGCACCTGGTCGAATGCGTCTTCGCGGTCGCGCGTATAGTTGAGGTAAACGAGCCCGGCCGTGAACAGGATCAACGGCAGGCAGGTTCCCACGACAAGCAGGGTGAGGCGCAGGCGAAGGGATTGCCGCGGATTGCGGGCTGCGAGCTGCGGCAATTCGGGGGTTTTCGAGGGGAACATCCGGGGATCGAATATAAGCGTGCTGCGGCGCGCGACAACAACAACGATGCCGCAAGATGACCGCGGGTTTAACTCTTTTCGGTGCAGCCGTCCGTATCTCGTTCGAGCCCCTGATTTTCCCTTGTCACCTCGATGGCCCGCGCTGCAAGCTGGCAATCGTTGCAATGGCAGGGAGCCGCACCATGAGATCAATTGCAGTATTCGCTATCCTTTTCGCAACGACGGTGGCTCACGCCGCAGGATCGTCGTCAGGATATGGCATGGGCGGGCAGTTCGCGCGCTTCGATCCGGTCGTCGCGCAGTACAACGCAAGCGGCGAAGTCTTCCGGATCACCGGCCATTGCCAATCCGCCTGCACGCTGTTTCTCGGAATCCGCAATGTTTGCATCGAGCGGGGCGCGGAACTCTTGTTTCATGCCGGACACAACAAGCAGCGTGAGGTCACCGCTCAGGCGACGAACCATATGCTTGCTGCCTACAAGCCGAGCCTTCGCAGCTATGTCGTGTCGAACGGCTATATGAAGACGCTGGATTTCCACACGATACCGGGTGCGGAGATGATCTCGCGGTTCGGCTACAAGGAATGCAAATAGAGGCCTTAAAAAAACGGCCCCGCCATGTGGCGAGGCCGATGCTTGAAATAAAAATTTCTCTTACTTTTGGCCGGTCGTGCCGACCTTCGGCAATTCGACCTTGAGCGTCGGACCGGAATTGTTATTGCCGATCTTTCCACTTGCGAACAGCAAGCCGCCCCCCACCACGATCACGATCAGCGCGCCGACCAGAACGCCAAGCACGCCAATTCCGCCATTGCTGTTCTCAGCCATGGTTCGTCTCCTCTGCTGTTGTAGAGACAGGAACGCAGGGCAGGCTAATTTCGTTCCGTAAAATCAGCCCCACAATGCGCGGCTGGCAATGTCCGCGCCTTCGCGCAGGGCTGCGAGTTTTTGCCACACGATCGGCGCGATCACCCATTCGCGGCCGGTGAACGTGCCAAAGCCGCAATCCGTCGATGCGATTACGCGCTCGCGGTCGCCGACCGCCGCGACTGCTTCACGGATGCGCTTTGCCACGACCTGCGGGTGCTCGACGAAATTTGTCGTTGTGTCGATTACGCCCGGCAGCAGAACCATGTGATCGGGCAGCCGGTTCGCAGCGAGTGCTTCGTATTCGTGCTGATGGCGCGGATTGGCAAATTCGAGGGTCAGCGCGCCGGTATTGGCGCGGTAAAGCAGCGGCAAGATCGAGCCGAGAGCGATGTCGTGGGTGTGCGGCCCTTCCCAGTTTCCAAAACAGCAATGCAGCCGCACGCGGTCGCGCGGAATTCCATCAAGCGCTGCATTGATCGCTGCAACGTGAATCTCCGCAACCTTCAGAAATTCGCTTTCCGGCAAATCCTGAAACGTCATGGTGCGCTCCATCGCGAGATCCGGCGCGTCGATCTGTAGGATGAGTCCGGCGTCGTGGATCGCGCGGTATTCGGTGCGTAGCTCGCGCGCGATGGTCATCAGGTAGGCTTCGTGGGAATCGTAAAAGGCGTTCACCATTGTGGTTGCGACAATACCGGGCGAGGGCGCGGTCATGAACGTCTCTGCGAAAGCGTCACGCGGAACGCAGCGCTTGAAGCGCGCGATCTCGTCGTCGATCTGGCTTGTATCGGTGTATTTGAGTTCGGCGATGGCCTGCGGTGTGTTGGTGATTTTCGCGCGATGCGGGAAGCGCTGCAAAAACATCGCGATCAGTTCCGGTGTCTCGGCATAGTCGCGCGCAATCTTGCGTTTGGAGACGCCTCCAAATCCCGCCATGCGTTCGGGAATATAAGTCTGGAAACCGACGCGCTGCTGTTCGCCGTCGTTGCCCACGTCGATCCCGGCGTCAACCTGATGCCGGACGATTTCGGTGACGGATCGGTCGAATTCCCCGGCGAGGGCTGTAGCGTCGATCGCTTCACCGTCCTCGCGTCGGATCAGGAGATCGGTCAGCCGCTGATTGCGCGGCAGGCTGCCCACATGCGTCGTGAGGATGCGGTCGCGGCTCAACAGCATGGGCGGGAATCCGGGTTGGGGCCGCATCCACGGCCCGTCAGTCTGCACAATAACGCCGGATAGGGATTAGCACGGCTCGCGGCATGGCACGAACGCGTCGGCCGGAACCGGTACCGTCCTTCCGGCTGCCGCAAAAATCCGGCGTTTCAAATTGCGCGCCAAGGACCGCACGCGGTAAGGTCCGGGCGACATAGTGTTTTTGACTTGGGAGGAAGGTTATGAGGAAGTCTGTAATCGCGGCCGGTGTTGGCCTTGTGCTCGCGGCTGGTCCTGCGATGGCTCAATCGAAGACGGTGAAGATCGGATTCGTATCCACGTTCAGCGGCCCGACCGCGGTGATCGGCAATGACATGCGCAACGCTTTCGAGCTCGCGCTGGACAATGCCGGGCGCAAGTTGGGCGGGCTCCCCGTCGAAGTGATTTACGAAGACGATCAGCAGAAGCCGGAAGTGGGCAAGCAGAAGACGGAGAAGCTGATCGAAAGCGACAAGGTCGATTTCCTCGTCGGCTATATCTGGTCGAACGTCCTGCTTGCTTCTCTGAAGCCTGCCGTCGATTCCAAGACCGTCACGATCATTTCCAATGCCGGTGCTTCGCAGGTCGCGGGTGAGCTTTGCTCGCCATATGTGTTCTCGACATCGTGGACGAACGACCAGAATCCGCGCGCGGTCGCAGAATACATGAACAAGAAGGGCATCAAGACCGTTTACCTGGTCGGCCCGAATTACGCCGCCGGTAAGGAAAATCTCGGCGGCTTGCAGGCTGCATTCAAGGGCAAGATCGTTGGTGAGGATTACACGCGCTGGCCGGATCAACTCGACTTCTCGGCTGAATTGTCGAAGATCCGCGCCGCAAATCCGGACGCGGTCTACACGTTCTATCCGGGTGCCGCAGGCGTGCAGTTTCTCAATCAGTACGCGCAGGCCGGGCTGCAGGGCAAAATCGCGCTCTACTCAACCTTCATGATCGACTCACTGTCGCTGCCCCGGCAGAAGGACGCGGCACTCGGCGTCATCAGCGCGCTGCAATGGGGTGCCGATCTTCCGAACGCTGCGAACAAGGAGTTCGTTTCGAAGTTCATGGAGAAGTTCAAGACCGAACCGTCATTCTACGCCGCGCAAACCTACGACGCGGCCAATTTGCTCGTCTCGGCGGCAAATGCGGCGAAGGGCGACATCGGCAACAAGGACGCCGTTGCCGCGGCGATCAAGAAAGCCGATTTCAAATCGGTGCGCGGCGGCTTCAAGTTCGGCAACAACAATTTCCCGATCCAGAATTTCTACATGCAGGAAGTGGTCAAGGACGGAGAAAATTACCGGATGAAGACGGTCGCGACCGCGGTCGAGAACGGCCAGGACATCCACGCAGCCAAGTGCTCGATGAAATAGATCGGCTGCGATTGGCATAAATTGTCATGCTCCGCGCAGGCGGGGCATCCAGACGAAGGATCGCTGGATCGCCCGCTAACGCGGGCGATGACATTTGGGGGATGTCGTGCTGCTGTTGATCGAACAGATTCTGAACGGCCTGCAGCTCGGCCTGCTGCTCTTTTTGCTCGCAGCCGGGCTGACGCTTGTGTTCGGCATCATGGATCTCGTGAATCTGGCGCACGGATCGCTCTACATGATCGGCGCCTATTTCGCGGCGACCTTTGCCGCGCTGACGGGTAGTTTCGTGTTCGGTGCTCTGCTGGCGCTTGGTGCAACGCTGCTGGTCGGCATGGCGGTTGAAGTGATCGCGATGCGCCGCCTCTATGGGCGCGATCATCTCGATCATGTGCTCGCGACCTTCGGTCTCATTCTGTTTTTCAATGAACTGGTGCGCCTCGTCTGGGGACCGGCGGGAATGAATCTCGCAATCCCCGGCTGGCTCAATACATCGGTGCAGCTTCTTCCCGGCTTGCAATATCCGGCTTATCGCCTCGCCATCATCGTCGTCGCGCTCGCGGTGGCGCTGTTCCTTTATCTCGTCGTGATGCGCACGCGCATTGGTATGCTGATCCGTGCTGGCGCCACGAACCGCGAAATGGTGTCGGCGCTCGGCGTCAACATCAAGCTTCTCTATACGCTGGTCTTTGGTCTAGGCGCCGCGCTCGCGGGCCTTGCCGGGCTGATGCAGGCACCGATCCTCACGGTGCAGATCGGCATGGGCGAAAATATCCTGATCCTCGCCTTTGTGGTCATCATCATCGGCGGCATCGGGTCGATCCGCGGCGCGCTGATTGCTGCGATCCTCGTTGGCCTGATCGACACCATCGGGCGGAGTTTCCTGCCCGACCTGCTGCGACTGTTTCTGTCGTCGCGCGGCGCTTCCGCGATAGCGCCTGCCATATCGTCGATGCTGATCTACATTTTGATGGCGCTGGTGCTTGTGGTGCGTCCGCGGGGCCTGTTTCCGGTGTCAGGGCGATGAGCTTTACCGTCCGCAATTTCGCGGTGGCCGGGCTGGTCGCGATGCTCGCCTTGCTGCCGCTGTATGTCTTTGCTGGCGGAAATCCATTCCTGCTGACTTTGTTCACGCGCATTCTCATTCTCGCTATCGCGGCAACGAGTCTCAATCTCATCATGGGTTATGGCGGCATGGTGAGCTTCGGCCATGCCGCATTCATCGGCACCGGGGGTTATGCTGTCGGCATTCTGGCGCAGGAGGGAATTGCGTCGGGCTTCGTTCAATGGCCGGTTGCGATTGCCGTATCCGCGCTGATCGCGCTTGTGATCGGCGCATTGTCGCTGCGAACGCGCGGCGTCTATTTCATCATGATTACGCTCGGCCTCGCGCAGGTTCTCTATTACTTCGCGTCGGGCCTCGACCGCTATGGCGGAGATGACGGCCTGACGATCTACAAACGGAGCGAGTTTTTTCGTGGGCTTAATCTGTCGAGCAAAACCACATTTTACTATGTGTGCTTCGTCGTCCTGCTGCTCGTGATCGCGCTGGTATGGCGGTTGGTGAATTCCCGCTTCGGTCTGGTCATTCAAGGCTCGCGTTCCAACGACCGCCGCATGCAGGCGCTCGGATTTCCGACCGTGCGATACCGGCTCGTCTGCTTCGTCATTGCCGGTGCGATCTGTGGTCTCGCGGGCGCGCTGCTTGCCAATCACACCGAATTCATCAGCCCCGCGATGATGCACTGGACGCGCTCGGGCGATCTCATCGTCATGGTCGTGCTGGGCGGCCTCGGTGCGCTTTTCGGTCCGCTGATTGGGGCGGTCGCCCTTCTGGTGTTCGAGGAAAGCCTGCCGATACTTATCAAGCAGATAGGCACGCCGCTGATCGGAAGCGCTGCGGCACAGGCGTCTGAATACTGGCAGATCGTGCTCGGGCCGCTGTTGTTATTGATCGTGCTTTTCGCGCGCGGCGGCATTGACGGTCTTCTGAAGGGAGTGCGCCGTGGCTGACGCGCTGCTCCAGATCGAAAATCTTTCCAAGCATTTTGGCGGCATCATTGCTTCCGACGGCATCGCTTTGGACATCCAGCCGGGCGAACTGCACGCGATCATCGGCCCGAATGGCGCAGGCAAGACTACGCTGATCGGTCAGTTGACGGGTGAGGTCGCGCCGGATTGTGGCCACATCGTCTTTGCCGGAGACGACATTACTGCATTGCCGACCTGGCGGCGGAGCCAGTTGGGTCTCGCGCGATCATTTCAGATTACGTCGATCCTTCTCGACTTCACCACGCTCGACAATGTCGCGCTCGCGGTGCAGGCACATACCGGGCATTCATTTCATTTCTGGCGTGATGCGCGACGCGATCCGGCGTTGCGCGATCCCGCGCGCGCCGCACTCGAACGCGTAGGCTTGGGAGGCCGCGAAGATGTCATCGCCGCCAATCTCAGCCACGGCGAACACCGCCAGCTCGAAATCGCGATGGCGCTCGCTTCCGCGCCGCGCATGCTGCTGCTCGACGAGCCAATGGCCGGCATGGGGCCGGAGGAATCTGTGCGCATGGTGGCGCTTCTGCGCGAGTTGAAGCGCAGTCTGACCATTTTGCTGATCGAACACGACATGGAAGCCGTGTTCGCGCTTGCAGACCGCATCACTGTGCTGGTTTACGGGCGCGTGATCGCGACCGGAACGGCAGAAGAAATCCGCGCCAACGCGGAAGTGCGGCGGGCCTATCTCGGTGAGCAGGAGGTGGCGACACATGCCTGACGCCTTGCTCGAACTCATCAAAGTTGAGACGCGCTACGGACCGAGCCAGGTTCTGTTCGACGTGACACTTGAAATTGCTCCCGGCGAGATGGTGACACTGATGGGCCGCAACGGTATGGGCAAGACCACGACCGTGCGTTCGATCCTGGGGCTGACGCGCGCGACCGGCGGCGCGATCCGCTTCGATGGCGAGGACGTGATTTCGCTCGCGTCCTATCGCATCGCGCAGCGCGGGATCGGTCTCGTGCCGGAGGGCCGGCAGATTTTTCCCAACCTCACCACGCGGGAAAATCTTGTCGCGACCGCCGCCAATCGCCTGGATGCGAAGGATCCGTGGACGCTGGAGAAAGTCTGCGCGCTGTTTCCGCGTCTCGCCCAGCGGCTGACCAGCATGGGAAACCAGCTTTCGGGCGGCGAGCAGCAGATGCTGGCGATAGGGCGCGCGCTCATGACCAATCCGCGTCTACTGATCCTTGACGAGGCGACCGAAGGTCTTGCGCCGCTGATCCGCGACGAAATCTGGCAATGCCTGACAAGGCTGAAGGCCGCGGGGCAATCGATCCTGCTGATCGACAAGAATGTCGAGGCGCTCATTCGTATTGCCGACCGCCACTACCTGATCGAGCGCGGCCGCACTGTGTGGTGCGGAACGTCACAGGCGCTTGCGGCGGCGCCCGAGTTGCAGCATCGCTATTTGGGTATTTGAGGCTTGTCGCGCGTTCCCGCTACGCGACCTTGGTCGCCACCGCTTGCCCGCCGGGCTGCTCGAACAGGAAATAATCTTTCCGGCCCTGGAAGAATTCGTTGATGGCAACCCGCGCGCCGGGAAACAACAGCGTTCCGTAATCGTCGAACAGCACGACGCCTCTGGGGCTGAGCCTCTCCCAAATAAACCGGATGCTGTCGCGCGTCGGCTCGTAAAGATCGACGTCGATATGCGCGTAACAGAACGTGGCGTTCTGAAGATCCTTGAACGGCTCCGGAATCCAGCCTTTGTGGGTCTTGATGAAATCAAACTCCGAAAGATTTTCCAGCACCTGATCTTCCGGATATTTGAAATCAGCCGACGCAAATCCCGGCATCGCTCCTCGTTCGTTGCGGTCCTTGTCCGTGTATTCCGACAGACCTTCGAACGAATCGCACAAATGAAATGTGACTGTCTTGGATAGCCGCCGGAACGCATCCGCGGCGAGCCAGGCGGAATGGCCGCTGAGACAGCCGATCTCGCAAGCGTCGCCCGGAACATCGGCGACGGCGCGCACGGCCTGTTCGATTCCGAAATAGCGGAGGCGGCGCATGGGATTGTCAGCGACCTTCGCCGCAATCATCGCCTTCTCGTACCGGGCGTGATATTCGGGCCCTTCGTACACAACGCGAGGCTGCGCATTGAACTGCGTCGCGGGCCATATCACCCTGAACATGATTTCCTCACCCCTCGCGGGCCGCGCCAGCAGGCTTATTCCGCTGCGGCCTTCGCGCCGCCGCCATGCTGAGCTGCAAAATAATCCATCGCCGCCTGCACGCCGCCCTTCTTGTGCGGAACGCCCGCGATGGACAGCGCCATCTCCACGCCTGCAAGCGCGCCGAGGATCGTAAGATCGTTGGTGTCGCCAAGATGCCCGATGCGGAACACCTTGCCCGCGACTTTGGAAAGGCCGGTGCCGAGCGAAATGTCGAAACTCTCCAGCGCAGCTTTACGGAAAGCGTCCGAGTCGTGGCCGGCGGGCAGTATCACGGCGGTCAGCGCCGATGAGTAATGCCGCGGCTCCTTGCACAAAATCTCAAGACCCCATGCCCGTACTGCGCGGCGCGTCGCCTCGGCATGGCGGTCATGGCGCGCGAACACGTTGTCGAGACCTTCCTCGTGCAGCATGTCGATAGCTTCGGCGAGCGCATAGAGAAGATTGGTCGATGGCGTGTAGGGGAAATATCCGTTCTTGTTGTTGGCGATCATCTCGTCCCACGACCAGAACGCCTTCGGCAATTTCGCGTTCTTCGACGCTGCCAGTGCCTTGTCGCTCAGTGCATTGAACGAAATGCCGGGCGGCAGCATCAGGCCTTTCTGCGAGCCGCTGACGGTGACATCCACGCCCCATTCGTCGTGACGGAAATCGACCGAAGCCAGTCCTGAAATCGTGTCGACCATCAGCAGCGCCGGATGGCTCGCTGCGTCGATGGCTTTTCGCACTTCGTTGACGAGCGTAACGCAGCCGGTCGATGTCTCGTTGTGCACGACGCAGACGGCCTTGTATTCCTTCGCCTTGTCCTCGCGCAGCTTTGCTTCGATTAATTTTGGATCGGCGCCGGTACGCCAGTCGCTCTCGATGAAATCGGGCTTGAGGCCGAGCTTCAGCGCCATCGCTTTCCACAGCGCCGCAAAATGTCCGGTCTCGACCATCAGCACGCGGTCGCCGGGCGACAGCGTGTTGGCGAGAGCGGCTTCCCACGCGCCGGTGCCGGAGGCGGGATAAATGATGACCGGGCTTGTGGTCTTGAAGATCGTCTTGATGCCGTCGAGCACGCGCTTGCCGAGCTTGCCGAATTCCGGGCCGCGATGGTCGATCACCGCCTGATCCATTGCGCGCAGGATGCGGTCGGGAACGGGCGTGGGGCCGGGGATTTGCAGGAAATGACGGCCGGCAATGCGGGACGAGTTCTTCGCCATATCTTGGCTCCGTTTAAGCCTTGGCTCCGTTCAGCTTGCCGGGATGAACACCGGATGCAACATTGCGGTCAAGCCTTATTCATTATGCCAGTGCCGGAGCGCCTTGTGTCCGAACGCCTGATGCCCGGTCTCGAACGGCGTCTGAAATCCGAAATCACCGGCGACGTGCGCTTCGACCGCTTCACGCGCGGCCGCTATGCGACCGATGCGTCGCATTACCAGATGATGCCGGTGGGCGTGGTCGCGCCACGCAGCATGGACGAGGCCGAACGCGCCATCGCGCTTGCACGCGAAGAGGGTGTGAGCGTACTCGCGCGCGGCGGCGGCACGTCGCAATGTGGCCAGACGGTCAATCATTCGCTCGTCGTCGATTGCTCCAAGCATCTCAATCGCATTGTCGAAGTGGATGCGGCCAACAGGCGCTGTGTCGTCGAGCCGGGCATCGTGCTGGACGATCTCAATCGCGCTCTGAAACCACACGGCCTATGGTTTCCGGTCGATGTCTCCACCGCGTCGCGCGCGACCATCGGCGGGATGACCGGCAACAATTCCTGCGGCGGGCGTTCGCTGCGCTACGGCAACACACGCGAGAACGTGCTGTCGATGGATGCCATTCTCGCGGATGGATCGCGCGGGCATTTCGGCCCTGTCAGCCCGGATGTGTCGAATGTGGCGTCAGAGTCGTTGCGCGGTGTCGCGCGCGATCTGTTCCGCATTGGCGCGAGGGAGGCGGATGAAATCGCCACGCGCTTTCCGAAAGTGCAGCGCCGCGTCGGCGGCTACAATCTCGATAGCTTCGTTCCCGGCCTCAACAATCCCAATCTCGCGCATATTCTAATCGGCGCCGAAGGCACGCTCGGTTTTGCCACGCAGGTCGAACTGAAGCTCTCTCCGCTTCTGGGCAAGCGCGCGGTCGGCGCGTGTCATTTTGCGCGCTTCTACGATGCGATGGATGCGGCCCAGCATATCGTCAAGCTTGCGCCGATTGCGGTCGAGCTTGTCGATCGCACGATGATCGAGCTTGCGGGCGAAATAGCGATGTTCAAGCCCACGCTTGACCAATTCGTGAAGGGCGAGCCGGATGCGGTGCTGCTGGTCGAGTTTGGCGAGGACGATTACGAGGAAAATCTGTACCGCCTGAAGCGGCTGCATGCGCTGATGGGCGACCTTGGTTTCGATTTCGGCAACAGCGGCGCGAAGTGGGGCGGCGTCGTCGATGTGCTCGATCCCGCCTTGCAGACGGCGATTGCCGATGTGCGAACGTCCGGCCTCAACATCATGATGTCGATGAAGGAACAAGGGAAGCCCGTCTCCTTTGTGGAAGATTGCGCGGTGCCGCTGGAGCATCTTGCGGAATACACCTCCAGGCTCACCGATGTGTTTGAGAGGCACGGCACGCGCGGCACATGGTACGCGCATGCGAGCGTGGGCTGCCTGCATGTGCGCCCGGTGCTCAATCTGCGGCTGGAGAAAGATGTGAAGGCGATGCGTTCCATCGCCGAGGAAGCCTTCGAAATGGTGCGCGCCTACAAGGGCTCGCATTCCGGGGAACACGGCGACGGCATCGTGCGCTCGGAATTTCACGAATTCATGTTCGGTTCGCGGCTTGCGCGCGCGTTCGAGGAAGTGAAAGACCGCTTCGATCCGAAAGGCTTGTTTAACCCTGGCAAGATCGTACGCGCGCCGAAATTTGACGACCGTACGAAATTCCGCTTCGCGCCCGGCTATCGCGGCGAGGAGATTTCCACGCAACTCGACTGGTCGGCTTACACCGGCAGCGGCGCAGGTTTTCAAGGCGCGGTCGAGATGTGCAACAACAATGGCGCCTGCCGCAAGATTGAGGGCGGCGTGATGTGCCCCAGCTATCGCGTCACGCGCGACGAACGCGACGTGACGCGCGGCCGCGCCAATTCTCTCAGGCTTGCCATCAGCGGCCAGCTTGGCCCGGATGCGCTCACGTCGGACGAAATGACGGAGACGCTGAAGCTTTGCGTGTCATGCAAGGCGTGCCGCCGCGAATGCCCGACGGGCGTCGACATGGCGCGCATGAAGATCGAAGTGCAGGCTGCGCGTGCGAGGAAGTTCGGTTTCTCGCTGCGCGATCGGCTGGTCGGCTGGCTGCCGCGCTATGCGCCCTATGCTGCGAAGCTGTCGTGGCTGCTTAATCTGCGCGACATTATTCCGGGCGCAGCGTTGCTGACGCAACCGCTCACCGGCTTCTCCGCGCAGCGCACCTTGCCGAAATGGCGTGGCGATGTGTTCGCGGATCGCAGCGCCAGTGACGGCGGGCGCGAGGTCGTTCTGTTCGCCGATACCTTCAACCGCTATTTCGAACGCGAAAATCTCGATGCCGCGCGCGACGTCCTCATTGCTGCCGGTTATCGCGTTCATGTTGCCTCGCCGTCGGACGGCACCAAGCGGCCATTATGCTGCGGACGCACGTTTCTGTCGGTCGGCGCGACTGACGAAGCGCGGAAAGAAGCCGAGCGCACGATCTCCGCGCTCAAACCTTATCTCGAGAGAGGCGTCGCGGTGGTCGGTCTCGAGCCGAGTTGCATCCTCGGCTTCCGTGATGAAATTCCTGCGCTGATGCGAAGCGATGATGCAAAGCGTCTCGGAGAATTGGCGATGACGTTCGAGGAATTTCTTGCGCGCGAGCAGAAGGCCGGGCATCTGCGCCTGCCGCTGCGTGCGCTCGGCAAACGCGCGCTGGTGCATGGCCATTGCCATCAGAAATCCTTTGGCGTGTTCGGCCCGGTCAGCGAGGTGCTCAAACTCATCCCCGATCTCGCCGTCGAGACGATTGAATCCAGTTGCTGCGGCATGGCCGGTGCGTTCGGCTATGGCGCGGATACCATCGACGTGTCGAAGGCGATGGGCGAATTGTCGCTGCTCCCGGCGGTCCGCAAAGCCGATGCGGACACGATCGTGGTCGCGGACGGCACAAGCTGCCGCCACCAGATTCATGACGGCGCGTCACGCGAGGCGTTGCATGTCGCGCGCGTGCTGGCCATGAGCCTCGATCCGCGCGGCGCTTCGGTCTAGAAGCCTGCGACGCTTGGTGCTTTGCGTTTTCGGCCCGTACACGGCACATGTGATTTGTGATCCCGACTGACCTTCCCCAGCTTCTCGAACTGATCCGCGCGAATGGCGACGCCGCCTATGCGTTTCTGTTTTCCTATGCGGCAGCGAACAGCCTGCTCGTGGTGCTCTTTGCCGGCTATGCGGCACATCTGGGCGCGCTCGACTGGACCAAGGTCTTTCTGGTGTGCTGGGCCGGAAGTTTTGCCGGTGACGCCTTCCGCTTCTGGATTGGGCGGCGCTACGGCGCGCGGCTGCTTAAATCGTTTCCGAGGTTCGAGCGCGCCGTGATGATGGTGGTGCGTCTGGTCGAACGCCACGTCGTGCTGGTCCTGCTTGTACATCGCTATCCGCATGGCATTCGCGGTGTCGCAGGTTTTGCCTGCGGGATTGGCAACGTGCCCGTGGCGACGTTCCTTGCGATCAATGCCGTGTCGGCCGGTCTTTGGGCGGGGCTTGTTGCGGCGACCGGCTATGGTTTTGGTCACCTGTCGGACAAGGTGCTGGGCGATGCCGCGTCGGGACTGAGCGCCGTCAGTCTGCTCGTGTTCCTCGCGCTGTTCTGGCTTCTGAGCAAGAAGCTTGAACGCGCAGTCGAAACGAAGACGTAGGAATTTCTAGAAGACGATGGTGCTGCGCGCGCCGAACACGAAGGCATTGCCGACGGTGGAATTTGCATCGTCGGGATGTGCGACGTTTCCGCCCGGACGCACGATGTATTGCACGTCGGGCTGCACAATCCACCACGGCGCGACCTGATACATGTAGCTCAGTTCGAATACGACTTCCGAATTGCGGATCGGCTGCGGCGGTCCGTTCAGCGCGAGAAGATCCTGATCGAGACCCGACGCATCCTTGCTGATCTTGTTGTAGGCAACGCCGAACGTGAGCGTGTCGTCGGGGCGATTGAACAATCCCTTCACGCCGAAACCGCCGTCGATGTAATACGACAGCAGATTGCGGTCGGATGGCGATCCGCCCGCCCGCCCGAACACCGAGAAACTTCCGGCATCGCCGCGCCACAGCATCTGGTCGATCACGCCATAGACGCCCCAATTCCCGCGACGGAACAACGGATCGACGCCAGTTGCCTGCGATACGATCGCGCCGGTGGCGTCGAAGCCGAGCCGCTGGTCGGCGAACGAACCCGAATGATACCAGCTGCCGAGCTTGTAGGCGGTGGCGAGGCCTTTCGAATCCTTCTCCTGATTGCGCAGGTATTGGATCTCACCGATCCAGAACGCGCCGCCGTCGGTCGAGAAGGTCGTGCCGTAGCGATTGCAGGCTTGCGGTATGTCGTTGCAATTGCGTCCTGCGGGATCGCCGCTGAACACCGCGCCGAGGATCGAAATGTTTTCGGTCGGGTTGATCTGCACGCGCAAGCCCGGTGTCGCGAGCGGATAAGCCGGTCCGCCGCTCGGCAAATTCGCCGCGAGTATCGAGGCCCAGCCGAATGTGCCGTTGATCAGCCCACCAGCGGTACTGCTGGTGATGAATTCATCGTCCGCCGCGAGCTGGCCCGCGCGGATCGAAAAGCTCTTGCCGAATTCCTGCTGGTACCATGCGGTGAACAGGCGCGTGGTCGGTAGCGCGTCGATGTTGCTTGGATCGGAAATGCTGCCGACGTAATCGGCGGCGTTCAGTCCGCGCGCATTGTGAATGTTGTAGGCTTTGGCGAAGATCGTCGCGCCCTTCCAAAGCGCGGGCTCGGTGATCTGCACCGACGCCTCAAGCCGTCCTTCGAAGGTCGTGCCGCGGCGCAGGCCGCCGGACAGGATCGCGAGCGTCTCACCGATATAGACGAGGCCGAATTCGTAGCCCTTGTCCTTGAGCGCGGTGCGCTTTCCGTTCCAGTCGCCGGTGAGCTGTTCGCGCTCCCAGATGCTCTTGTCTTCGGCGCGGGCGAGGCAGGACGTGCCGATCGCAGCTGCCAAGGCCACGGCGCAGCACAGCGAATCGCGCAGATGCTTGAACATGTTGGAAACGCCCCCGAAGACCCGGCGACTCTAGAAGAGTTTGATCAAAAGCGCCAAGCCGGCAAGCGATGTTGCGGCACCGGCTGCCCGCACGAAATTAGGCCCACGTGCTTCGCCAATCCGGCCGATCAGGAAGCCGAGTGCGAGGCCGGCCATATGAAGAAGCGCCGTACCAAGCATAAAGCCTGCTGCGTATTCCGCGCCGGACGCATCGACGGGCATCTCCGCGCCGTGGGCGTGGCCGTGAAAGATCGCAAATACCCCAACGATTGCCATGGCGATGGCGACCGGCGCTTTGACCCCGGCCGCGATGATCGCGCCTAGGATGACAACGGAAAGGGCGATACCGACTTCGATATAGGGCACCGGCACGCCTGCAATCCCGAGCACGCCGCCCAACGCCATGACCAGCACGAAGGTGCCGGGAACGAGCCACAATGCGCGGCCGCCCAATTGGTAGGCAAGGATGCCGACTGCGACCATCGCGAGGATGTGGTCGATTCCGCTGACCGGATGTGAAAAGCCGTGAACGAAACCGGCCGTATCTCCGACGCCGGTATGGGCAAAGGCAGACACAGGGATAAGAGACAGGATCACGGCGATCGAGCGGAACAGGAAATGGGTCATCGGAATCTCAAGGCTGGAAAGCCGGCAAACCAATCAAATTTCATAACGGCCCGCTACGCAAGGGCATGCCAACAGCCATACGCAAAAGGCCGCCCTTGGGGCGGCCCTTATTTCGCAGATGTGGCGCCAAGTGACTACGCTGCGCGCTGATACTGAATGACGCCATCGACCAGTTCGCAGACCAGAACGTCAGATTTGGAAAACTGATGGTCCTCTCCGCAATGCGGACAGGCGATGGTTGAACTGAAGTGTGGCGTGAGATCGAGGCTGTCGCGATCGGTCTCGATGCCGGTTTCGATTTTCTGCCCGGTGACCGGACAGGTAATGACCAAGGTTCCCATGGACCCTCATTCATCTGGTGTGATTGATTGCCGACTCTACTGAAGAATGTGACGCCGGGAAGTCGCGGAGAAGGCCATACCGGGCACAGGGACAACCGGGCGTTGCCTCATTTCGCTCAATTCGCTGCAAACGCCACATAAGCCGGAGCGGGCTTGGGCAGGCTTCAACCGCGCTTGGCCCCGGCGGCGCGCTGAATCGCTGACACGCCCGATGAACGCCCTTCCGGCTCCCGCCCGCCCGCGCCGGGCTTGCCCTTGCCGTCGAGCGTATCGAGAAAACGCTTTGGCCACGCACTGATGTCATTCGCAGCGATGATCTCGTAAAGCGCCTTGTGTCTTGCGCGCCGCTCCTCAAGCGGCATCGACAGCGCGCGATAGATCGCATCGCCGACCGAGTCGGCATCGAATGGATTGACCAGAAGGGCAGGTTTGCATTCGACCGCAGCGCCTGCGAACCGCGACAGGATCAGGACACCGGGATCCTCTTCGTTTTGCGCGGCGACATATTCCTTGGCGACGAGGTTCATCCCGTCGCGCAGCGGGGTGACGAGTGCCGCCCGCGATGCGCGATACAGACCGGCGAGTGCGGTTCGCCGGTGCGCGCGATTGACGTAGCGAATGGGGGTCCACGCCGCTTCGGCGAAATTGCCGTTGATGCGCCCGACCGTCTCATTCACCTGCCGTTCCATTTCCGCGTATTCGTGAATGGTGGAGCGGCTCTTCGGCGTGATCTGCAAATAGGAGACGTTGTTGTGCCATTCCGGATGATGTTCGAGGAAGCGCTCATACGCTTCCATCCGCCCGTTGATACCCTTGGAATAATCCAGCCGGTCGACGCCGATAATCATTGCCCGGCCGGACAGGCTTGCAAGCACTCCTTCGACGAACGGTGAGCGGATGGCGTGATGCGCCAGCCTTTTGAATGGCTCGGTTTCGATGCCGACAGGAAAAGCACCGACACGAACGACGCGATCGCCGGTCGCGTATCCATCTCCGTTCCGGTGGAAATTGCATTCGGTTTCCAGATAACGGCAGAAATTCGCCGAGTCGATTTCGGTCTGGAAGCCGACAAGATCGTACTGGCACAGCGCCGTGACGATACGCTCATGATGCGGAAGTGCCGTGATGATTTCCGGCGGCGGGAACGGTGTGTGCAGAAAAAACCCGATCTTGTTCTTGAAGCCGCGCTCGCGCAGCGCCTTGGCGAGCGGAAACAGATGATAATCGTGCGCCCAGATGATGTCGTCCGGCCGCAGGATTTTCTGCAGTTCGGCCGCGAAATGCTCATTCACGCGCATGTAGCCGGAGAGATCGCGGCGGCTGAATTCGGCCAGGTCGAGCCGGTAATGAAGGATCGGCCACAACACGCTGTTGGCGAAGCCGTTGTAATACTCGTTGTAATCTTCCCGATGCAGATCGGTCAGGACGTACGACGTGTCGTCATGCTCGATCGTTCGGGTTTCGAGCTTGGCAGCCATGCGCCCGCTCCACCCGAACCAGACACCCGGATTGAGTTTCAACGCGGCATGCACCGCGACTTCAAGGCCGCCGGCGCGCGTCCCCGATTTCGGGACGGCGACGCGGTTTGATACGACGACTAGCCGCGCCAATATCGGTCCTCCCAGCTTCGCGACAAGCGCATCGCGGTCAGGATCAGGCCCGCCATCGAATAGGTTTGCGGGAAATTGCCCAGCAACGCTCCGGTCGTCATGTTGATGTCTTCGGACAGAAGACCATAACGGTTCCGGTGCTTCAGCGCGTCCACAAAAAGTTCGCGCGCTTCTTCCTTGCGGCCGAGCGTCCACCAGGAATCGATCAGCCAGAACCGGCAAATGAGGAATTCGGCTTCAGGCAGGCCGAAGTCGTCGGCGGCAGCGTAACGCATCACGTGCTTGCCGTGCAGCAATTCCTTTTCGATGCACGCGACGGTCGAGGCGAAGCGTGGATCGTCCGGCTCCACCACACCTAATTCGGATAGCAAAAGCACGCTGGCGTCGAGGTCTTCGGATCCGTACGCGGCGGTGAAGGCCTTGCGTTTGGGGTGCCATGCGTTGGCCAGAAGCGATGTGTGAATCTTGTCCGCGGTGTCGTTCCAGTAATTAGCGCGATCGCTGAAGCCGAGCGTCTGCGCGATAGCGGCAAGACGATTGCATCCGGCCCAGCACATGGCGACGGAATGGGTATGCACGCACATGCGCCCGCGGAATTCCCAAATTCCGGCATCCGGCTCGAGCGCATAGCGCTTTGCTTTCTCGCCCACGGTTTCAAGAAGGCGAAACAGCGACTCGTCGCCCGGCTGCGGCAAGCGTTTGTCGAAGAACATCGGCATCGCTGCGAGAATGATTGAGCCGTAGGTGTCGTGCTGAGCTTGTTTGACCGCAGCATTACCGATGCGAACTGGTCCATCGCCGCCAAAGCCCGCGAGGTCGGGCGCGATCCACTCGTCCATCGGATCAGACGGAACGATGGCATAGACCGGGCGTATCGATTCAACGTCGCCGGACGCGACGTTTAGCACGAACAAGATGAAATCTTCCATCGTGCGCGTTGCGCCGATGCGGTTGAGCGCCTTCACGACGAAATAGGCATCGCGCAGCCAGCAATAGCGGTAATCCCAGTTGCGCATTGTGCCCGGCGCTTCCGGTAGCGATGTGGTGTGCGCCGCGATGATCGCGCCGGTTTCGTCGAAGCTGGAGAGCTTCAGCGTGATCGCTGCGCGGATGATCGCCTCTTGCCAGTCGTAGGACATATGGAGGCGGCGGACCCAATCCATCCAGCCGTCGCGCGTGCGCGCGAGAAAGCTGTCGCAGGTCGGGCCGAGCGCGCCGGGGAACGGTTCGTCGGTCCCGAAAATCATATGCACGGGGCGGGTGAGGACGAACGAGGATTCGTGATCGATGTAGGAGAGCGGGGCGTCGGTGGTGAGACGGATTTGAGTGGAGCCGCCCCAATAACGGATATGCGACGATCCGATCGCATGGTTGACGATTGGCTTGCCGTAATCATGGGCCGGGCGGAAGCGGATCGCGATGCGAGGCGTGCCCGCAATCGGCTCGATCATCCGTATGATTTGCGGCGGATGAAACGTGCGGTCGAGATTTTCGAAACGTGGTGCAAAGTCTGTGATCTTGACCGCGCCGCCATTCTTGTCGGTGAGGATCGTCTCGACGATGGCCGTGTTGCGGACGTAATACGACTTGGTGTCGGCGAGGTCCTCCAGCACGACGTCGGTGAATCCCTTTTCCTCCTCGCCCGCGAGCAGCCGGCAAAAGACCGGGTCGCTGTCGAAGCGGGGGAAGCACCACCAGACGATGCGCGCGGAAGGATCGACCAAAGCTGCGGTTCGCCCATTTCCGATGATGGCAAGGTCAAGACCGTGGTTCATCGCGCCTCCGCCTGCTTACTTACTTGCTCGAGCCAGGCCCGCACGTCGTGCGGGGTTTCAAAATTGAACGACGCGCCCGGCACGATGCCACCGACCGACAGGCCGACACCGGAAAATTCGGGCAGCACCGCGAACGCCGCGTCATCCGTCGTGTCGTCGCCGACAAAAATCGGCCGCCGCCCGGCAAAGCTCTTGTATCCCATGAGCTGCCGCAACGCGGTCCCCTTGTCGAAGCCGCGCTGTTTGACTTCGATCACGGATTTGCCCGGCAGGATTTGCAGCAGATCGGCGCCGTATTTCTCCGCGATGGCCACGACCGCGCGAACCACATCGCCGCCGAGTTTGGGCGCAAGGCGATAATGGATCGCTATCGAATAGGCCTTGTCCTCGATTAGGACGCCCGGACCAAGTTTTGCAATGTCCGCCAGAAGTTTTTTGAGTGCCGGATCGAGCGGCTGCGCCAGATGATCAATCACTTTGCTTTCGATTGTCGGCCGCAACTCCGCGCCATGTCCGCCGACGGCGGGTAATATCAGCGGAGCAAAAATCCGGTCGATGTCGGCGAGGGGGCGCCCACTGATGAAGGCCAGCGCGCCGTCGAGTTGCGACCACAGGCTTTGCAGAATGCCACGCAGTTTGCCCGGCACGCGTACTTCGTCCGGCCGCGGCGCGATGTCGAGAAGCGTGCCGTCGACGTCCAGCAGAATTGCAATTTCATCCAGATTCGAAAGCGGTAATAGCAGGGCGCATTCCAAAAGGTTGGGTTGAAAAACCGATCATAACATCAATGCTTTTGCTGCGGTGTGGTTCACGCGGCATCGCAGCTCTGGCGTACGCGCGGAGATTTTCGCGGGCACCTGCGTCTAAATTAGAGAAGCGCCAACGAAGTAAACGCGAGACCTCACGGTTGGGTTCCAGACAAAATGCTGCAGGAAATATTCAGGCAAGGTAAACGGCCTATCCCTTCGAACATACGGGCGGATTTGAGCTTTTTACGCTGCCTTGGTGATTTTTTCCGCGCCGAAGGGGTTGTGCGGGGCGGTCCGCCTGCGTTAAATCGCGGCCGTCTGTCGGGGGGCTTTGTTGGGACGCGCATGAGTATTGGCGGCCAAATCTGGTTCGGCTCCGGTAACGCTGGAAAAGCCTCAGCATCATCGTCACACGGTGGAGCAACGTCGGTGACTCCGGCGGGGCGCGTGCTGATCGTCGAAGACGAATTGTTCGTCGCCTGGCATCTCGAGACGTTGGCGCGCGAATTCGGTCTCGATGTCATCGGTCTCGTTCCCGATGGCGAAGGCGCCGTCGAGCAATCGGCCGATGCCGCGCCCGATCTTGTTTTCATGGACATCAATCTTGCCGGTCAGATCGACGGCGTCGAAGCCGCGCGCCGCATCTGCGACCAGCGCGATGTCGCATTCATTTTCATTACCGCTTTCGCCGATGAGGCAACGCTTGGCCGCATTCGCAAGGCCGCGCCCGGCGCGCAGGTTTTGACCAAGCCGGTGT
>CAMBBO010000010.1 GCA_945862935.1 Pseudorhodoplanes sinuspersici
AACCTTGCGCCCGGCATACATCACCATCACGCGCTCGGCGACTTCAGCGACGACGCCAAGGTCGTGCGTGATGAGAACGATCGCCGCGCGCAATCGTGTCTTCAGGTCGCGCATCAGGTCGAGAATTTGTGCCTGAATGGTCACGTCGAGCGCGGTCGTCGGCTCGTCGGCGATCAAAAGCTTTGGATTGCAGGCAAGTGCTATCGCGATCATCACACGCTGGCGCATGCCGCCGGACAGCCGGTGCGGATAATCGTGGATGCGCCATTGCGGTTCGGGGATTCCCACAAGAGCGAGCAAGTCGATAGCGCGCTTCTCAGCCGCGCTTGCGTCGAGCTGCTCATGCTGCCGCAAAGTTTCTGAAATCTGGCGGCCGATGGTCAGGACCGGGTTGAGGCTGGTCATCGGCTCCTGGAAGATCATGCTGATCTCTTTGCCGCGCACGAGCCGCATCGCGCTTTCCGGCAAGTCGAGCAGGTTCTGGCCGTTGAAGCGTATGGTGCCAGCGATCTTGCCGGGCGGTTGCGGGATGAGCCGCAGGATGGAATTTGCCGTCACGGATTTTCCGCAGCCGCTCTCGCCGACAATGGCCAGCGTCTCGCCTTCCTCGACCTGAAACGATACGCCATCGACCGCGCGGTTTACGCCGTCCGGTGTGCGAAAATGCGTCTGCAGGTTTTCGACGTCGAGAAGCGGCACGGCTACAGCCTTTTCGCAAAGCGCGGATCGAGCGCATCGCGCAGACCGTCGCCCACGAGATTGACTGCCAGCACTGTCAGCGACAGGAACGCCGCCGGAAAGAACACGATCGCTGGTTTGACCTGCCAGAGTGCGCGGCCTTCCGCCATGATGTTACCCCATGAGGGAATGGTGGGCGGCGTACCCGCGCCGATGAACGAGAGGATCGCTTCGGTGATCATCGCGCTCGCGCAGATATAGGTTGCCTGCACGGTCATTGGCGCAAGTGTATTCGGCAGGATGTGGCGCAGGATGATTTGCGGCGTGCGCGTGCCGCTTGTGATCGCTGCGTCGACATAGGCCTGCTCGCGCAACGAAAGCACGACGCTGCGTACTAAGCGCGACACACGCGGAATTTCTGCAATGGTAATGGCAAGGATGACGTTGCCGACGCTGGCGCGCGTCAGCGCCATCAACGCGATTGCGAGCAGGATCGGCGGGATCGACATCAACCCGTCCATGAACCGCATGATCACGCCATCGGCGATGCGGACAAATCCCGCGATCAAGCCGATGAACAAACCGGCGAGCGAGGCGAATGCTGCGACCGATATGCCGACAACCAGCGACACGCGCGCGCCATAGACCACGCGGGAATAGATGTCGCGGCCGAGCATGTCGCTACCGAACCAGTATTCGGCCGAAGGTGAACGCAGCCGCCGCGCCGGCGCGAGCGCGGTCGGATCGACCGTAAAGAGAAGCGGCGCAATGATGGCCATCAGCACGAGAAGGACGAGGATCGCGCCTCCCACCAACACCGTCGGATGATGGCGCAAAAGCGCGGCCAATCCAGTGCGCCGTTTCACCGGCGGCAGGATGTCGGGGAGCTGCGGCGCTATCGCGACGCCTTCGTGATTGATGATGTCGGTCAATAGCGAATCCTCGGATCGAGGACGATATAGGCGAGGTCGACCATCAGATTGATCAGCACGTAAACGAATGAGAACAGAAGCACCAACCCTTGAATCACCGGGTAGTCGCGCCGCAGGATTGCGTCGATGGTCAGGCGTCCGAGGCCGGGAATGGCGAACACGCTTTCGGTCACGACAGCGCCGCCGATCAACAATGCAACACCAATCCCGATTACGGTGACAATCGGCACCGCGGCATTCTTCAGGGCGTGCAGGAAGAGAATTCGTCCTTCACCCAGTCCTTTGGCGCGCGCGGTCTTGATGTAATCTTGCTGCAATACTTCGAGCATCGCGGTGCGGGTGATGCGCGCAATCAGCGCGATATAAATGAATCCAAGTGCGGCGGCAGGAAGGATGAGATTTTTCATCCACGGCCAGATGCCTGCGGAGATTGGCGTGTAGCCTTGCACCGGAAGCCATTCGAGTTGTAGCGCGAAGATATAGGCCAATACGTAACCGACAACGAATACGGGCACGGAGAAGCCGAACACGGCAAAGGCCATGAACGCGCGGTCGATCACGGTGCCAGCCTTCCATGCCGCCAGCACGCCGATCGGAACCGCGACGACGATGGCGAAGATGAGCGTCACAATCATCAGCGAAAATGTTGGCTCGATGCGCTGCGCGATCAGTTGGGTCACTGGCAGACCGGTAAAGATCGAAGTGCCGAAATCCGCGTGCAGGATATTCCACACCCATTCCCCGAAACGCACGAGGAATGGCCGGTCGAGGCCGAGCGTGGCGCGGATGCGTTCGATGTCCTGTGGCGTCGCTTGATCGCCCGCGATAACCGCAGCGGGATCACCCGGCGCAATATAGAGAAGACTGAAGACGAATAGCGCAACGATCGCCATGACCGGAACGGTCGCCAAGATACGTCTGACAACGTAGGCGAGCATGTCCCGGTCTTATGGCCTCATCGTTAAGCGGATTTCGATACGTTCCAGAAGAACGGCAGCGGGCCTTTCACGATACCCGATATGTTCTTGCGCCAGGCGGTATAACTCAGGAAGAACCCAGTCGGGGCGTAGACGACGAAATCGATCGCGTCCTTGTTGAGCTTGTCGATCGCCGACTTTTCCTCGGCGAGATTCTTGGCCTCGAACCAGGTTGCGATGTCGCCTTCGACTTCAGGCGAATTGGGCCAGCCAAACCATGCCTTGTCGCCATTCGCGCGAATCGCGGTGTAGGGGGCAGGGTTGATGCAATCGGCGCCCGAATGCCAAGTGTGGAACATGTTCCAGCCGCCCTGGCCAGGAGGCGTCTTCTGCGCGCGGCGTGCACCTGTCGTACCCCAGTCGGTCGCGACGAAATCGACATTCATGCCGAGCTTTTTCAGCAGGTCTGCGGTGACGTCGCCGAACGCCTTGGTCGCAAGTTGATCCTGCGCAACGACACAAGTCACCGGCTCGTTGTTGTAGCCGGATTCTGCGAGCAGCTTCTTGCCCGCCTCGATGCTGCGCATCTTGAGAATGTCGCCGCCAGCTTCCGTGTAAAGCGGCGTGCCGGGCGTGAAGAAGCCGGGCAGCGGCTTCCAGAGGTTCTTGTCGTCGCCGACCAGCGCGCGCATGTAATCTTCCTGATTCATGGCTGCGAGAATCGCTTGCCGCGCCTTCAGCTTATCGAAGGGCGGATAAAGATGGTTCATGCGGAAACTGCCGATGCTTCCGAGTGGATCGCCAATATCGACAAGAATATTTGAGTTGGCTTTCAGCACCGGGACGAGATCGGGAAGTGGAAGCTCCCACCAATCGACTTCGCCGTTCTGCAGCGCAGCCGCCGCAGTCGCGGGATCGGGCATGATGATCCACTCGATGCGGTCGACCAGCATGTTCTTGCCGCCAGAGAGCCACGAGGCTTTTTCCTCGCGCGGCTTGTAGTCGGCGAATTTCTCAAACACCGCCTTGGCACCCGGTACCCAATCCTTCTGCACGAATTTCATCGGACCGGAGCCGATATATTCGGTGATCTGCTTGAACGGATCGGTCAACGCGATCCGCTCCGGCATGATGAAGGAGCAGGGCGAATTGTTCTTGCCGAGGGCGAACAGCATTTTCGCGAATGGTTTTTTCAGCGACCACTTGAACGTGGTGTCATTGACCGCGCTCAATTCGTTCTGCTGTGCGATGATCATGAGGCCCATCGGGTCGCGCGCGGCCCAGCGCTTCAGGCTCGCGACGCAGTCCTTCGCAAGCACCGGCGCGCCGTCGTGGAATTTCAGGCCGGAGCGGAGCTTGAAGGTCCAGGTCAGGCCGTCCGACGAGACTTCCTCGCTTTCGACCATCTGACGTTGCGGCTCGAGCTTGTCGTTGACGCCATAGAGCGTGTCCCAGACCAGCGCCGCTGCGTTACGCACGACATATTGCGTACCCCAGATCGGATCGAAATTGGCGAGGTTCGCCTGCGGCACGAATTTGATTGTTTTTGCTGCGGCGCCCTGGGAGATGGCGGGCATCGGAAATCCGCCAAATGCTGCGGCAGCACCGGCTCCGGCAATACCTTTGACGAATGATCTGCGATCCACGTTGTTCTCCAGTCCCGGCAGGTCCTGACAAGAGTGCGGCGCGGACGTGATCGGCCGGTGCACTGGCGTTACGCGCTATTCACACAACGCTTATACAGTACACCAGCAAATGCCGTGCCATGCACCAAGCATGCCTCGGCTCACGAATCGAGTCCAATCGGTACGCTATTACACATTAGTGCCGGGATGCCACCAGCGTCCGCCAAGCACCACACCTTCGGAAACGATCTTTCGGTCACTGGCGAGGTGCTCCCCGACGACATCGACATAGTCAAAGCGTCCGTCCTTGATCGACAGCACAGTAGCGTCGCCAGCACTTCCCGGCTTGAAGCTTCCAAGCTCAGGCCGTTGCAGCGCCTTGGCAGCATTGATCGTCACCGATGCGATGATGTCGTTGAAGTTCATTCCAAGGCAAAGGAATTTCGACATGGTCGTCACCAGATCGAACGCCGGACCCTCCATACATAATGAGTGGACATCGGATGAGATCGTGTCGGGCTGAAAGCCGCTCGCGAGCATCGACCGCGCTGTCTTGAAGGCAAACGATCCCATGCCGTGCCCGATGTCGAAGATGACGCCGCGTTTGCGTGCGTCCAGCACTTCGGGCTTTACGCCGCCCTGAGGGCTTACGGGAGTATTCGGGAATGGCCGGAACGCATGCGTCAGGACGTCGCCGGGGCGCAGGCGGGCCAAGACTTCTTCATAACTCGGCGGAGGGAAATCGATATGCGCCATCAGCGGCAGGCCGACTTCGTTTGCGACCTGTAGCGCGATGTCGAGTGGAACGATGCCGGAATTCCCCGCCGCGTGGCGGCCGACGCGTACTTTCACGCCAACGATAAGGTCGCGATTGGCATTGATGACATCAACTGCATCGAGCGGCGCCATCAGGCGCAATTCCTCGCTCTCTCCGACCATCACGCGTTTGGAAAAGCCGTAAATGCCGGCAAATGAAATATGCAGGTACGCAAGAATACGCACCGCGCTCGGCTCTATGACGTGTTTGCGAAAGCCAGCGAAATTTCCCGGTCCTGCGCTGCCAGTATCGATCGCCGTGGTTACGCCCGAAGTGCGGCAGAATTCCTCCGCGTCGATGCCGAGCGACGTGCCGCCCCAATAGACGTGGGTGTGCAGGTCGATCAGGCCGGGGGAGACGATGCGGCCAGACACATCGCGGACATCGCTATTGGCGGAAGCTTTCAGGCCGGAGCCGACTTCCGCGACCTTGCCGTCCTTGAAAGCGACATCGGTCACCGCGTCGAGCTTCTGCGAAGGGTCGACGACGCGCCCGCCGCGAAGAATGAGATCGTAGCTCATCGGCTCTCCGCTCTTGTGGTGCTACGGTATCATTGCGGCAGGATTTCCAACAGCAGCATCAAGGCGCCGCGGGCAAACATCCTCATGTTCTTGTGGCGGTCGGCATCTCCGGTTTCGAGCGTGACCGCTTTTTCCCGTGCGCCCGCGACCGCAAAGCATGCGTGCCCCGGAGAATCGCCAAAGCGATTCCCTGAAGGGCCGGTCGCTCCCGTTTCCGAGAGCGCATAGGTTGTCGAAAAGCGCTGCTGCGCCGTGCGGGCCAGCAACAGGGCATAGCTCTCGGTCGCCGGACGAATGGCTGCCATGTCCTCGTCTGTGATTCCGAGAAGGGCTGCGCGCGAGAGGCGCGTATAGACAACCGCGCCGCCGAGGAAATAGGCCGATGCGCCCGGCACCGCGAGCAGGGAGGCTGAAATAAGCCCGCCGGCCGAGGATTCGGCGATGGAGATCGTCTGCTTGTGGGCGATGAGGCGCTTTCCGATTTGCTCCGCGAGCGGAAGAAGGTCCTGCATTGATGCTCCGCTTTCGGTGTTTGCGCCGGAATTTTAACGCCCCCGTGGCCGTGGTATAGTGGGCATCGTTGCAAATTATCAGGGGCCATGCGCCCCGCGACCGGAGCAGGCCCTTGGACAGTCCCGCGATGCAGCCGCAGATCGTGCCGCAATTACCGAACGAACCGGTTGCGACCCCGTGCTTTGTCATTCTGGAAGATGGGGTCAGGCACAATTTGCGTATGACCGCGCTGGCGTGCGGCGGGATCGAGCGGCTGATGCCGCATGTCAAAACGCATCGCGCGCCGTGGATTACCGAGTTATTGATCGCGGAAGGCGTTACGGCCTTCAAATGTGCGACCAACGCGGAAGTCGAGATGGTGCTCGCTGCGGGCGCCAAGACGGTCTGCTGGTCATATCCGACGGTCAATCCGGTCAACGTGCAGCGGTTTGTCGATTGCGCGCGGCAATATCCCGACGCGCATCTGACCGGGCTTGTCGATTCGGATCGCGGGCTGGAAGTGTGGCGGGCGGCGTTGCACGATGCGCCGGAGACGGTCGATCTGCGAGTCGATCTCGACCCTGGTCTGCATCGCACCGGCATACCGATGGATGCAACGGCGGCGAAACTCGCCCGCGCGGTGCACGGCATCGACCGGCTGGCGGGCTGGCACATCTACGACGGTCATGTGAAAGGCACGCGCGCGGAACGTCAGACGCAGGTTGATGCTATCGCCGATCAGGTGCGCTCGTTGCAGAACGAGCTAGCGAAGGATGGCATCAATACCGACGCGATTGCGGGCGGCAGCTACACTTTCAATCTGTGGCCACACGATCTTGCGCGCTACGTATCGCCGGGAAGCTGGACCTATTCGAGCGCGCAGCACGACATTGAACTGGCCGATCTTGGCTGGGTGCCCGCGGCCTTCGTTTTGTCGACCGTAATTTCCACGCATCCCGGCACCGCAACGCTCGATGCGGGGGTGAAGGCGATTTCACCCGACAAGCCGCTCGCCGAGCGGTTTCGCTGGGAGGATGGGCGCATCGTGCTCCAGAACGAGGAGCACGCGGTTGTGGAATCCCGCGATCTCGCGGTCGGCGACAGGGTCTTCCTGATGCCGATGCACGCCTGCACCACGGCCTATCTGTATTCCGACGCGCTGGTGAAGACGGCCGCCGGGCGCTGGGAGCATCGCCCGCAACTGGGCAGCGTCCGCTAGTCCTGCGATTTGCACAAACCACGGCCTTCCCCTGGGACAAGTGGGCGCTAGCCCGCTGCGTTTTCGTCCACTAAAATCGGCGTCTGAAGGGCCTTTCAAGAAGCCCTCACGGAGGACGCCATGAACAAGCCCGCAACCGGATTGCATTATCCGGCGCCGTTGACGCTCGACACCGCGCTATCGCTGCTGAAACTTTCCGAGTCGACGGCAGAAAGCTTCACCCGCGACGGCCCGCGCGCCGATGTCGAGTATCGCGACCTTGGAATGAGCGCTGCGACCGGCGGGCGCATCGGCGCGAAATATATCCGCGCGATCCGGCCGTTCGAAAAGCCGACCGGCTGGCATTGGCACGACATGAACGGCCACTTTGTCTTTGTGATGAAGGGCTGGATCAAGTTTCGCTTCAAGGGTCACGACGGCGATGTGGTCGTGAAGCAGGGTGCTTGCCTGTCGCAGCCCGCGGGCGTGCCGCACAATGTCGTCGATCGTTCGGACGATCTCGAACTGATCGAGATCAACATGCCGGCAGATTTTGCGACCAACGATCTCGATGCGCCCATCGACGCGAAGCAACCCTGATGTCGCCGTCCACCGAACTATCGCGTCCGTATTCCGGCCGTCTCGCGGCGCTCGGACTTTGGCTGCGTAAGCGCGTCGCGGCGATTCTGGTTTTCGCTGCGTTATTCGCCATCTGGGAGGCGGGCGTGTGGATTTTCGGCGTGAAGGAATATCTGCTTCCGCCACCCTCTACGGTATGGCGCGAATTCGTGAAGCGTCATGATGTCGTGATGGGCGGCGCATGGATCACCACGCAGGAAATTATCGCGGGTTACCTGCTTGCCATTGTCGTCTCGATTCCGCTCGCAATGTCGGTCGCCTATTCGCGCTTCATGGAAGAGGCGGTTTATCCGGCGGTGGTGTTCCTGCAGATCATTCCGAAAATTGCAATCGCGCCGCTGTTCATCATCTGGTTCGGATTCGGATTCACGCCGAAGCTGCTTGTCGTCTTTCTGCTGTGCTTCTTCCCGATCGTGGTCGCGAGCATCGCGGGTTTCAAATCGGTCGATCCGGAGATCATGGATTTCGCGCGCACGACCGGCGCCAGCGGGTGGAAAATGTTTTCCAAAATCAGGCTTCCGCAGGCGTTGCCCGACATCTTTACCGGGCTGAAGGTCGCGGCTGCGTTGTCGGCAACTGCGGCGGTGGTCGCCGAATTCGTCGCGTCGGATCGCGGGCTTGGTTATCTGCTGCTTCAGTATAACGGCAATCTCGAAACGCCGATGGTGTTTGCCGTCATCGTGCTGCTCAGTCTCATCGGCGTGATCGTTTATTACATCGTGGAAATCATCGAACGCTTCGTCATTCCCTGGCACGTCTCGCAACAGCCGGATGTGTCGGTTGCCTGAAAACAAACTGTTCAACAAAACAAAACCGGAGGAAACCCATGCGTAAAGTTGTGTTGTCCGCTCTTGCGGTCCTGCTCGCCGCCGGCGTGACATCGGCGCGCGCCGAGGACGCCGTTTCGTTTCGTATGAATTGGTATCTCGGCGGCCTGCATGTGCCGTTCTATTACGGCAAGGACAAGGGCTTTTACAAAGCCGAGGGCATTGACCTCACTTTGAACGAAGGACGCGGCTCCGCCAACACGGTGCAGGTCGTCGCTGCCGGCTCCGACACGTTCGGCCTGGCTGACTCGTCGAGCCTGATCGCCACTGCGGCCAAAGGCGCCGAAGTGAAATCGGTGATGTCACTCCTGAATTCGACCGGCTTCTCGGTCGTTTCACTCAAGTCGACCGGCATCAAGACGCCGAAGGATCTTGAAGGAAAAACGCTTGCGGCGTCGCCGGGCGATCCGTTGGTGCAGTTGTTCCGCGCGCTTGCCGCCGTCAACAAGCTCGACATGGACAAGATCAAGTTCGTACAGGTTGATCCGGCCGCCAAGGTCGTGTCCGTGCTTGAGAAGCGGGCCGACGGTCTGCTCGGAGGCGCCGACGATCAGTTCTTCCTGATCAAATACAAGGGACAGGAACCGGCGGCTCTACGTTATTCGGAGAACGGCGCCAACATCGTTGGCATGACCATCCTGACCAAGGAAGATACGATCAAGACCAAGCCCGACATGATCCGCCGTTTCGTGCGCGCGACCATCAAGTCCTGGGAAGAAGCCAAGAAGCATCCCGAGGAAGCGGTCGAGGCGGCTCTGAAGGTGAAGCCGGACCTGAACAAGCAATCGACGCTCGACCAGCTCAAGGTGGACATCGAGTTGCTCGATTCCAAATACTCAAAAGGCAAGATCGGCATGGGCGCGAAGGAAGACTGGCAGGGTACGCTCGCATTGCTCAAGCAATATCGCGACGTGCAGACCGACAAGGACTGGACCGCGTTCCACACCAACGAGTTCCTGCCCAAGTAAGGAAAAGAAGTAACGAGGTCGTCATGTCCGCAAAGCAGGAGGCGCGCGAGAGTGCGCCTCCTTCGTCGTCCCAGCCGTGTATCGAAATCGAGGGGCTGACGCACACCTTCCTGCCGCGCGGCAAGTCGCCGACGCGGGCGCTTGAGCAGATCGACCTGACGATCCCGCAGGGCGAGTTCGTCGCAATCGTCGGTCCGTCCGGGTGCGGCAAGAGCACGCTTCTTCGCATCATCGCGGGGCTGCTGCCGTTTTCCTCCGGCAAAGTGCGCCTGAACGGTCACGACGTGAACGGCCCGCAGACCGACCTTGGAATTGTGTTCCAAAGTCCGGTGCTGCTCGACTGGCGCAGCGTGATCGACAACGTGCTGGTGCAACTCGAATTGCGCGGCCTCGACCCGGAGGCCTATCGCGCGCGCGCGAGCGAGCTTCTGGATAAAGTTGGCCTGCTGGAATTCTCCGATCGCCTGCCGCGTGAATTGTCGGGTGGCATGCGCCAGCGCACCGCGATCGTGCGCGGCCTCATTCACAATCCTCCGATCCTGATGATGGACGAGCCATTCGGCGCGCTCGATGCGCTCACGCGCGAGCAGATGCGTATCGACCTCGAACAGATATGGATTCAGACCAAAAAAACCGTGCTGTTCATTACCCATTCGATCGACGAGGCAGTGCTGCTCGCCGACCGCGTGCTAGTGATGACGCCGCGCCCCGGCCGGGTCGAACGCGACATCCGCATTACCATGCCGCGGCCGCGCGGGATCGAGGCGCGCAAGAATCCGGAATTTATCAAAGTCAATGAGGAGATCACCGAGATCTTCCTCAAGCGCGGCGTCCTTCATCGTGCAAAGACGTAAGCTTACGTAGCATTCGAAAGAACAATCGCCGTCTGGCTCGGTTAGCCGGGCGGCGATTTTTCGTCTAGCAGCTAGGCTGCCGCGAGTTTCTTGCCGAGGGCGCGGAATTTCTCCAGCTGATCGGTTTTCAGTTCCCGCTTCTCGTCGCGGCCGACGAACACCTTAAACATGATGCCGCCGTCGACATTGAAGAACAGGATCGACGCCGAAAGCCTTCCCATGAAGGGCCGTTCCACGAACGCCATTCCAGAGCAACGCTCGTGACGCAGATGGCCGTGGAATCCGGTCGAGCCCGGAATGTTGTAATAGCCGCGCCCGATCTCACCGGCCGGAACCGGGCCGGTAAATTCCATGATGCCGTCGTCGGTGTGGACGATGACTGTCACGCCGCCCCAATCGCCGATGTCTTTCATCACGTCGACGAAGGCCGTTCCGGGTCCGAAACTCCGCATCCCCTCGGGCATGGCCTCGACCACGTCGCGGGTGGTGACGCTGAATTCCTTTGCGATCTGCTCAACGATCGCACCGGGATCGTCGGCGAGCTTCTTGATCAGATCCTGTCGCGCGGACATCAGGCTGCCTTGCCTTCGCTCGTCAGCGTCTGACGGACTTCAAAGCCTTCGAATTTCGGATGGTCGAGATAGAGCGCTCCGGTCGGCTCGGCCAGCGCGCGTGCGTGCGCGATCTTGAACTCTTCGGAATTGGTCCAAGCGACGAAATCGTCCTTTGTCTGCCAAACGGTGTGCGACGAATAAAGCGTGTGATCGTCGGCTTCCGGTCCCTTCAGCAGATGGAATTCGGCGAAGCCTTTCATCCGGTGAAGATAGGAATCGCGGTTGGCCCACACTTTTTCAAATGCGTCTTCCGAGCCTTTTTTCACGCGAAAGCGATTCATGGCGATGTACATAATGATCTCCTATGGCTCGCTGGCGGCGGCTGGCGGGCGGGTTTTCTAACGCAAATAGAAACTGACGGGAACGGTAAAGCTTTGGCCCCGGCCATCCGGTGGTGCTGGGAATGGCGATGCCCGGCGCACCATGGCCTGCGTCTCCTGATCGATGCTGGAAATGCCTGAGCCTCGCGCGAGGCGCACGGATGTTACCCGCCCGCCGCCATCGAGGCTGAAAGAGACAGTTGCTGCGCCCTGCTGGTTATTGGCGCGTGCGTCTGCCGGAAATTGCTTGAAGCGAGCCAGATGCGCGGAGACGATCCCGCGATAATTCGTGCTCGCGTCCGAGCGGCCGATGCCGATGCTGTTCGAGGCGACCGAGGGCGCGGAGGCGGGCGCTGCGCGCTTACGCTCGCTCTGGCCGTCGCCGGTTTCCTTCGCGCGTTTCTTCGCGGGCGCGGTGTCAGGCCTGTTCTCGACAGGTTTTGGCTTCTCGTCCGTGACGGGTTTGGTTGCGTCCCGCGCGGGCTCTTTCGCAGGCAGCGGCAATTCCGCGGCTGGCTCCGACGAAACGGCAGCACTCATCGGAGGCGTCGCAGACGGCTGCGCGGTTTGCGCGACGGGCTTTTCCGGTTCTTTGGTTTGCTCGCGTTCTGCGGTTTCAGTTGCCTTGCGCGGGGATTCCGTCTGCTTGGCAATTGGTTCGTTCTTCGTCGGCGCGGCCGGACTGGACACTTCGGATTCACTTCGCGTGCTGGACCGTCCCGCCACGCGATCCGTGCCGAGAACGAGTTCAACCGAAATGGAAACTTCGCCAACGCTCGCAAGCGGAGGCGGCGGCCGGTTGAACGCAACGAAGATCGCGGCGTGCACGATGGCCGAGCCGATCAAGAACATCGCAATGTGCCGCCGCTTGATCCGGGTCGCCCACGGCGCGGGGCGGTCGTCGCCGCTGACGATCAGTTCCGGGATGCGCTTGTCAGGTCCGATCCGCCGCCGCGAGGTAATCGGGATGACGTTTGAAAGATCGGCGTCCTTGGAAGAAGCGGGCGAGGATTCGGGCGCACGCAAAGGCACAACCGCGCCGAGGAAATCCTCAGCGCGGTTGCTTATCGTTTTCCCCTTCTTCGGGCGGTCAGTAGCCATTTATCTCCGTCACTTCATATGAGCGAAGTGCACACGCAGCGATCCTTTTAGCACCAGTCCGGGCGGGGGCGACGTCCAGAGAACGTCGTTCTGGGTCGCGCCGGGATCAGAGCCCTGCGTGGTCGGGATCGCATATGGGCGATAATAACGGTTGAGAAGATTGTCGACGCCGAATCCCAGGACCACGTCCTCAACCGGCTGATAGTTGAAGAACAGGTTCACCAGTTCATAAGCGGTGCTTGGCCTGTAGGTTGTCGGCACGTTCATGTTCTCTTTGACGACAACGACCGTTGCGCCGATCGTGGCCTTTCGATCCGCCGAACGGACGCCACCCGTCGTGGTGATCTTATCACCGGGGATCGAGGCGAGCCCCACATTCGTGACGTCGTTGTAGCCGCGTATGATGCTGCCTGACATGCCTGTGAACCAGGCGCCTGCATCATACATCGTCTCTGCTTCGAAGCCCTGGATATGGGCCTTTTGGATGTTCTGGTATTGATAGAACGGATAGAGGCCCGCGATCTGTGTGCCGAACGCTGTGATCTCAATGTAATCTTCGAGGTCACTCCGATACACGTTGAACTTGCCGCGGAAGCTGTCGTTTGCCCCGAAGATGTTGTCGTATTTCAGGTTCAGGCCGGCCTCTTTATTCTTGCCGACTTCCGGCTTCAGATTCGGGTTTGGCAGGAAGCAGAAAAAGTTATCGCCGCCAGCGGTGCCATCCGGGCAATTGAACTGACCGCCCATGCCTGGCCCCGTGCTGACATGTCCGCCCGAAACCAATGTCTCGGTGATCGACGGAGCACGATAGCCCTCGGCATAGCTCACATAAGGCTGGAAGCCTGCAAACGGCGTCACGCCCACTGTGATCTTCGGTGAAAATCTGTTGGCGCTGGAGCTGGTCCCCCCCCGATGACAACGAATAATTGTCAAAGCGCACCGCGCCGACCACCTCGAGCCAGGTGAGGTAGTTGAGCTTGAGCTGCGAGAACGCGCCGGAAACAGTCCGCTCGCCGCCAGGAGTGGTGACGTTTGAGTTACCGCTCGCGTCGGAGGTGGACACGCGGTCCTGGAAGGCATCGACGCCCACCGTCAGTGCGCTGCGCCACGGCCCGAAATCGGCGCGCGACGTGTTGTGAATGTCAGTGCCGAACGTGTCGATCGTGTATCCGCGTGGGTCGCCAACGCATCCTGAAATCTGGTTTCCCGGCGTCGTGCATGGAGCCGATGCGAGCGTTGAGGTGTGCCGGATTTTGGTTTGATTGTTTTCCGTGCGATTCCAGTAAACATTGGCATCCCAATCGAAAAGCCGGTCTTCAGGTTTGGAATAGAGCCAGCGCACGTTGGTCTGATAATTTTTCACATCGCTCGCATAGACCGATGTGCCGGAATTCGTTGTACCCGTTCCTTTCGGCGGCTGGCCGATATCATAGAGATCGTTCTGAAAGATGCCGCCGATCTTGACGGTGTGGCCGTCCTGCGGGCGCAGGGTGACCTTGGCGATGCCGCTCGACATATTCATGGCGCTGTTTTGCACGAGGCCGACTTGGCTCACTGGATTGTTAACTCCAGTGATCCCGGCATTGCCCGTGTAATAGTCGTTTTGCGTCCGGTACACGCCGCCCGCCATCGCTTCCACATTCGGATTGAAGCGCCATGCGGTAAATCCGGAGGTCATCGCGCGCTGGGTGTTTGTTCCGAGGCCGACGGCCACGTTCGTGCCCGCTTTTTCGCCGGGCTTGAGGATATCGTCCACGTCCTTGGTGCGGAACGAGGCAACGCCGCCGATTGCGCCGGAGCCATAAATGTTTGCGGTCGGTCCGCGCACGATGTCGAGACCCGCGAGCAATTCCGGATCGAGATAGAAGCTGCCATTCGCGTTGTGGCCGGTGCGCTGATAATTCTGTCGCGCGCCGTCCACGACAACTGCGACGCGCCCGAAATCCTGCAAGCCGCAGATGTTGATCGACGATTCAGCCGAGTCGCCGCGATCTTGAAGGTTCACGCCCGGAATATTGTAGAGCAACTGGTTGATGCGGCTCGGGTCGATCATCTGAATCGCCCGCTGATCGAGCACCGAGACCGGCGCGAGCGCGTCGATCGCTTTTTCCTCAGTTTTGGTCGCGAGGACGGTGATCGCGTCGAGTTGTTGCGTTTGCGCCTGTGCTGGCGCGGCCAGCACCAACGCCATCAGCGAGATGCCGGAACACACTACGCCCGTATGGCGAGAAACGAATGTCATTGAAGTCCCCAAGCCGATTGGATTGTTTTTTTGTTCGGCTGGCGGGCAACGCGCTTACGACGCGAAAGCTAGCTGGCTGCGATGTGCAGCGTCTTGTTTGCACCACACATCGATATTGCCTTTAGTATTCATCCATATTACTCCAGTCAAGTTACTGATTTTCCTTGTTAAAATGACTCTAATGTACAAGTAGATCAGTTTAAACTCGCTCTAAACTAAGTAATGGAGTCAGCGATGACTTCGTTATACTTGAGATGAAGGCAGGATGAATCCAGGCGACCGGCAAGATGAGGAAGGTAATCGTGCAGCATCGGCTGCGCGCGTTGCTGGCGAAAGCCGACAGGTTGCGGTCGCGGATCATCGCATCGACAGCCGCGAATTGTTTATCGACACGCGCGAGATAACGATCACGCATCGCGGCGACATTTATCGCCTGCGCCTCACCGCGCAGAACAAGCTGATCCTGACGAAGTGAGTATGCGCGTGACCGGATTTTCCACACCTATGATGCGAGCTTGCATCACCTGCGCGGTCCTGCTTGCGCCTGCAGCCTTTCCCGCGAGCGCATTCGCTGACGCGGTTACCGTGAAAGACGCGGTCGGCCGCAATGTTTCGATCAGCGATGCCAGCCGAATCGTTTCGATCGGGGGCGCGGTCACCGAAATTCTTTATGCGCTTGGCCTCGAACAGCGCGTTGTCGCTGTGGATACGACGAGCCTTTATCCGCCGCAGGCGCTGAAGACCAAAGCCAATGTAGGCTATCTGCGTCAGCTTTCGCCGGAAGGTGTGCTTGGCCTCAATCCCTCGCTCGTACTGGCGGCCGAGGGCGCAGGCCCGAAGGAAGCCGTGTCGGTGCTCGAAACGGCTGCGGTGCCTTATGTCCGCGTTCCCGATCACTTCACCGGCGAGGGCATTGTCGAGAAGATCAATCTGATCGCTGCGGCGACTGGCACAAGCAAGCGCGGTGCGTGCCTTGCCGCGAGTGTCGCATCCGATCTTGGCGTGCTGGAAAAGCTACGTGCAGCCAACACGAAGCCTGCCAAGGTTCTGTTCGTTCTTTCGCTGACCAATGGCCGCGCGATGGTGGCAGGCCGCAATACCGCAGCGGATGGAATCATCACGCTTGCCGGCGCGCAGAACGCGATCACCGAATTCGACGGCTACAAGATCGTCAACGAGGAAGCGATCGTCGCCGCAAAGCCGCAGGCCGTGCTCGCGATGGAACGCGAAGGCTTCCAGATGAAGGGCGATGAAGTCCTCGCCGGTCCCGGTTTCAATCTCACGCCTGCTGCGGCGAACAAGGTCTTTGTCTCGATGGAAGGGCAATACCTGCTCGGCTTCGGTCCGCGCACGGCGCGCGCGGCACGCGATCTTGCCCACGCGCTCGATCCGAAGGCGGATGCGCGCTTGCCCTCCGACGCCTCCGGCGCAACGCCTCCATGCGCGGACTGACCCCGGCGCGTTCGATCAGGCCGCCTGCTTCGATCGTCTTTGGCGTGCTTATCCTCATTCTGCTTCTTGCTGCGTTGATCGCAGTGATGACCGGCGCTGCCGGCATTCCGCTGTCGCGCCTTCTGCCCGCGCTTGGGATCGGGCAGGGCGTGCCGGATGCGCTGGCGCGCGATCAGCTCGTGCTGTGGTCGATCCGCCTGCCGCGCGTTGCGCTCGCAGCGATGGTCGGGGCGTTGCTGGCTGCCGCCGGTGCATTGATGCAGGGCGTGTTCCGCAATCCGCTCGCCGATCCTGCGCTTGTTGGCGTATCGAGCGGCGCCGCACTCGCGGCCGCCGTGACCATTGTCGTCGGCGACAAATTCCTGCTTGCGACCATCATGACGCTGCCGGTCGAGATATTGCCGCTTGCGGCGTTTGCCGGTGCGCTCGCGGCAACGCTCGTGCTCTATCGTATCGCGACACATCACAGCCGCACGTCGATTGCGATCTTTCTTCTTGGCGGGCTTGCCATTGCAGCCCTCGTTAACGCCGGTATCGGCTTGCTTATATTTCTCGCCGATGATCGGCAGTTGCGCGACATCACATTCTGGATGCTCGGCTCGCTCGGCGGCGCGACGTGGCAAAAGGTACTGGCCGTCCTGCCGTTTCTGCTCGCGACAATCGCCGCGATGCCGATGATGGCGCGCGGCCTCGATCTGCTGGTGCTTGGGGAAGCCGAAGCATTTCACATGGGGGTCGCGGTCGAGCGGTTGAAGCGCATCGCGATTGTCGTGATCGCGCTCGCCATCGGCGCTGCGGTATCGGTTTCAGGTATCATCGGATTTGTCGGAATTGTCGTGCCGCATCTGTTGCGGCTCGTCGTCGGTCCCGGTCATCGCATGCTTCTTCCGGCGTCGCTGATCCTTGGTGCTGCGCTGATGCTTTGCGCGGACACGTTTGCACGCACGCTCGCCTCTCCGGCGGAATTGCCAATCGGCATTGTTACCGCAGCGATCGGCGCGCCATTCTTCCTTGTGCTGCTGTTGCGCCACCGATCTTTGGTGTCGCTTTGAACGCGATGGTCGAAGCGAAGGATGTCTCGGCCCATATCGGCGGGAGTATTTTGCTCGATAGCGTGTCGCTTTCGGTTGCGGGCGGAGAGATGGTTGCGCTGATCGGCGCGAATGGTGCAGGCAAGTCGACGCTCCTTCGCGTGATTTCGGGCGAACTGCGTCCGCAGGCGGGGCAGGCGCGGCTAAAGGGCAAGGACATCGCGGCCTATCGTCCTCGTGAACTGGCGGCGCACCGCGCGGTGATGGCGCAGAGCGTCACCATCTCATTTCCTTTCACCGTGCGTGAAGTGGTGCAGATGGGCGGCGGCGACCGCTCGGCGTCATCGGTGGCTGCGATGGTCGATGAAGCGCTGGATGCGGTCGATCTTTCGCATCTGGAGCATCGCGTCATCACAACATTGTCCGGTGGCGAGGCGCAGCGCGCACATTTCGCTCGGCTGATGGTTCAGACGCGCTGCGGGGAAGGCGAGCACGGCGCGGGCGCGATTCTGCTCGACGAGCCGACCGAAGGTCTCGATCTGCGCCATCAACTCGATCTTTTGAAACTCGCGCAAGGATGCGCCGCGCGCGGAGCAGCGGTGATCGCGGTGCTGCACGATCTCAACCTTGCGACATTCTTTGCAAAACGCATCGTGATGCTGGAGAACGGAACGATCGCAGCCGACGGCCCCGCGCGCGAAACGATGACAGACGCAATGCTCGAACGCGTGTTCCGCATTCGCTCAGCGGTCGGACGAATGCCGCCGGAAGGTACGCCGTTCGTGCTGCCGCACCGGATCGAGACGCGCTAACCTAAGCGTCCTTCACCCACTTCAGAATGTGAGTTCCAACGCCGACCTGTTCGCCGCGCTGGTTGATGACGTTGATCTCGCCGAGCGAGCGGCGGCGCACCGGATCGATCTCCTTGATGGTGTAGGTCAGCGTCACAGTGTCGCCGATGAACACCGGGCCGAGAAAACGGATGCGGTCGTAGCCGAGCGATACCGGCGTCTCGTCGCCTGCCGTGCCGTCGCACAGATCGATGATCATGGTCGAGCAGGTCGACATGAAGGCGATCATCAGCGCGCCGTGCGCGATGCGGCGCTTGTATTTCGATTTTGCCATGTATTGCTCGTTCACATGGTTCACCGAAAAGTCGCCGCTGATGCCGGCAAAGCCGTAGATGTCGGATTCGCCGACGGTCTTTGCGAAGGTGACGCTGTCGCCGGGTTTCACGTAAAAGTCGGCCATGACGTAAAAGCTCTCCTCGAACGGCAGGAATGCAGCGGGGACACTAACGCTGCCCCCGCCAAATTGTCTAAGCTAATCGCACAGGAAAAAAGCCGCGCAGGGGCGGCATGTGGGAGCGGAATGCGTGGCCGATGACAAGGAGTCGCAGCTTGGGCGTCTGGGCAAGGCGCTCGATCTGCTGGCGAAGAAAATCCTCGAAGACGAGAAGGTGATCGGCGACGAGTTCCCGTATGTCACCGAACCATCGGGCGTGTGGCGCACCATGCCGGCCTCGTTGTCCGCGGGCTACCGGCCGGAAGGCTGGAGTCACGGAAACTGGTTCTGCGGATTCTGGGTCGGCCTGCTGCTCGCGTCCTATCTCTGGAAGAAAGATGACCGCTATCTGAAGCTCGCGGGCGAGCGCATGAAGCTCGTCGCGCAGCGCGCCGAGGACGGCAACACGCACGACATCGGGTTCATCTTCTGGTCGAGCGCCATTCCTTTCTATCGGATCACGGGTGATGCCTCACATCGCGACATCGCACTCAAGGCCGCCGACCAGCTTCGCCGCCGCATCGTGGTGACGCCGCGCGGCTCTTACCTGGCATCGTGGGGGCCTTTGTCCGATCCGCGCGGACGCTCGGCATCGGCCATCGATACGATGGCAAATATCCCGCTGCTCTATTGGGCCTCGAAAGCGTCAGGCGACGCGAGCTTCGATCTCACTGGCATCGCGCACGCGGAAATGACGCGCAACTTCATCCGTCCCGACAACTCGACCTATCACGCGGTTGAATACGATCCGGCCAGCGGCAAGCGCGTGCGAGGTTACACTTTTCAGGGCTATCAGGACGAGTCGTTCTGGTCGCGCGGGCAATGCTGGGCGGTCTATGGCTATGCCGCGACCGCCGCGGTCACCGGCGAAACCAAATACCGCGATCTCGCCGAGGCGCTCGGCGAACGGTTCTTGCAACGTCTCGGCAAGGATCGCATACCGCCTTATGACTTCGACGATCCCGATCCGAAGCGCCCGCTCGATACGGCGGCGTCCGCGATCATGGCCTCGGCTTTTCTCGATGTCGCGGCATTGCATCACGATGCGGAAACGCGCGACGCGTGGCGCGACCGCGCGCTGATGCTGCTCGAACCATTGATAACGGACGCGCTTGCACGCGAGGACAGTCATCGCGGGCTGCTGAAACACGGTTGTTACTCGTGGCCGCATCGCGACGGCGCCGACAGCGCCGTGATGTTCGGCGATTACTTTTTTGTCGAAGCCCTGTGCAAGCTGCTGCTGCCGGGAAAACTTGTCGACACGCCAGCGCCACTCGGATCATAAGAACCAAAGATTATCTGGAGGATTACCGATGCTCGATGGCATCCGCATCGTCAGCTTCAATCACTTCCTGATGGGGCCGTTCGGCATCCAGCATCTTGCCGACATGGGCGCGGACGTGATCGCGCTCGAACCGATCGGCGGTGCGTGGCAGCGCAAATGGGGCGGGGGCGGGCGCAGCGTCGATGGGCAGTCGCTGCTGTTTCTGTGCGCCAACCGCAACAAGCGCAGTTTGTCGATCAACCTGAAATCGCCCGAAGGCAAGGAGATCGCGAAAAGGCTGATCAAGAGCGCGGACGTTGTGAGCGAGAATTATCGCCCCGGCGTGATGAAGGCATTCGGCCTCGATTACGAGGCAGTGAAGGCGATCAAGCCCGACATCGTGTATGCGTCGGCGTCCGGCTACGGCCAGACGGGTCCGTATGTGGACCGTCCGGGACAGGATCTTCTCATTCAGGCGATGTCTGGCGTTGCGGCGATTACCGGCACGAAAGACGGCGCACGCACGGTCGGGGTATCGGCCATCGACCATCACGGCGCGGCTTTGCTCGCGATGGGCATTCTCGCCGGGATCGTGCGCAAGCAGCGTACCGGACAAGGCACCCACGTCGATGTTTCGCTTCTCCAGGCTGCGATCGATCTGCAGATGGAATCCTTCACCTGCTATCTCAACGGGCCGAAGCCTGAATCGAACCGCCAGCCAAAACATATCGCTGGCTGGTATTACGGTTCGCCCTACGGGATTTATCAGGCGAGCGACGCCGAGATCGTGATTTCGCTGACGCCGCTGCCGCAATTGTCGAAGGTTCTCGACAGTGCGGAACTCGCCGCGATGGACGTGAACGACTGGTATTCGCGGCGCGAGGAAATCGCGGCCCTTGTGCAAAAGAAGATCGCAACGAAGACCAAGGCGGAATGGTTCGACATCTTCGAGAAAAACGATGTCTGGTACGCGCCGGTGAACGACTACGAAGCCGTGCTGGCCGATCCGCAGGTCAAGCACAACGAAGCGTTCATGACGATCAAGAGCGCAACCGGCGCGCCGGTCAATCTCGTGCGTCATCCGATTCGCTTCGACGGCAAGGGGCGCGATGTCGTACTCCCGCCGCAGAAGCTCGGCGCACAAACCGCCGACGTGCTGCGCGAGATCGGCTATGGCGACAGCGAGATCGATGGCTTCGTGAAAGCCAAGATCGTTGAGACGGTGGGCTGATAAGATACCGCTAAAACGCTATGATGGCCGCGCGCTCCATCAAAAGGGCGACGGGTGAACGCAATGTTGGAAACGGACAAGGTGTTTTCCGGCTCAATCCCGGAAAACTACGACCGCTATATGGTGCCGTTGATTTTTGAGCCGTATGCCGCGGATATTGCACAACGAGCAGCATCATTTACGCCAAACGCCGTTTTGGAGACGGCAGCGGGCAGCGGCGTTGTCACACGCGCTTTGGCGCCGAGACTGTCTCCGGTCGCAAGCTATACTGTGACCGACCTCAATCAGCCGATGCTCGACTACGCGGCGTCACGGCAGGCGCCCGACAGCCGCATCCACTGGCGGCAAGCGGATGCATTGGCATTGCCGTTTGAAAATGCAGCCTTCGATCTTGTCTGTTGCCAGTTCGGCGCGATGTTCTTTCCCAACCGCACATCCGGTTATCGCGAGGCAAAGCGCGTCCTGAAGCCCGGCGGGCGCTTTTTATTCAGCGTCTGGGATCGCATCGAGGAGAATGTTTTCGCGGACGATGTGACGAATGCTCTCGCGAGGATTTTCCCGAGCGATCCGCCGCGCTTTCTGGCCCGCACGCCGCACGGCTACCACGATACGGCGCTCATCCGCAGCGAACTACAGGATGCAGGTTTCTCAAGTGTAGTGATCGAGACGAGAGCCGAACAGAGCCGCGCGTCCTCGCCGCGCATTCCTGCCGTTGCCTATTGTCAGGGAACGCTTCTCCGCAACGAAATCGAAGCTAGAGAAGCGGGAAAACTGCAAGCTGCGACCGATTACGCCGAATCCGCGATAGCAGACAGACATGGACGCGGCGACGTTTCCGCCAAAATTCAGGCCTACATCATCATGGCTGTGGCCTAGATACCGTGTGGCGGTTTGCGGGGTCGCGCCTTAGTTCAGCATTCCCCGTTTCGCCAGATTTCGCATCAGCTGCGCTGCGCCGTAGGTCCACGGCTCGCATTTGTCGCTATGCTGCATCCGGTTAATCAGCCGTCCAAGCTGGGGCGCTGCGATGGTGACGATGTCGCCGAGCTTATGCGTGAAGCCCTTGCCCGGCGCGTCGCGATCTTCGACTGGCGCGAACAGCGTGCCGAGAAATAAAATCGCACCGTCCGGATATTGATGATCCTTGCCGATCATCGCAGCGACCAGATCCGCCGGATCGCGGCTTATTTTCGAGATGTTCGACATGCCGTCGAGCACGAACTTGTCTTCGCCCTCTACCTTCAGCGTCACCGTCATCTTGCGAACGTGGTCGAGCGTGAATTTCGAATCGAAGAAGCGGAAGAACGGTCCAATCGAGCAGCTTGCGTTGTTGTCCTTGGCTTTCGACAGCAGCAAGGCCGAGCGGCCTTCCACGTCGCGAAGATTCACGTCGTTGCCGAGTGTTGCGCCGACGATCTTCTCCTGCGCGTTCACGACGAGCACAACTTCCGGCTCGGGATTGTTCCAGGTCGAGATCGTAAGAAGGCCCGCATCCATGCCGGTGCCGACGGACGACATCGGCTGAGCCTTGGTGAAAATCTCAGCATCTGCTCCGATCGCGACTTCGAGATACTGGCTCCACGAATTCTGGGCGATCAGCGCTTCCTTCAGCTTCATGGCCTGCGGCGAGCCCGGTTTCAGCTTGGCGAAGTCGGGCCCAACGAGCTTTTCGATTCCTGCCCGGACTTCGGTAGCGCGGCTGAGATCGCCGCGCGCGCGTTCTTCGATCACGCGCTCCAGTGTGGAGATTGCGAACGTCACGCCAGCGGCCTTCAGCGCATGCAAATCGGTTGGCGCGAGCAGCCACGGCTTTTTGGTGTCGCGCGCCTCGGGCGGCGTGTTGGCGAGGATCGCTTCAAGCGTGCCGATCACGTCGCCCTTGGCGTCGCGCATGGCCTTTGCCGGATCGCCCGTCTCGCACAGGTCGGTCATGGTCGGGAAGGCGCGCGTGATGTCGACGACGTTCGCGCCATCCACCTTCACGACCGATGGGCCGTCCACGTCTGGGCGCCACACGCGGCCGGCGAGGGCTGCGTCCTTCCAGTCGTCGGGAAGGGTCTGCGCGGGCGTCGGACAGAATGGCAGCGGCATGGACGATCTCCCCAAAGTGCTTCTTTTGGGAAGAAGGTTTGGACGCTAGATCGCCATATCGTCAAGCTGTCCGAGCGCGAAGGGGTCGCGGTCGGTGAGCACCTGCGCGGCGAGCCGCACCGATGCGTTCACCGCGCCGAAGCCGGTATATTCGCCGCGCCGCTCCACGATCTCGAAGAAGAAGCGCCCGTCGAAGGCTTGGCTGTAGGCGTGGAAAAATTCGCCCGACGACGTGCGGTCATAGAGGATCGACAATTGCCGCATGTCCTCGATCACCTCGGCCGGCAGATCGTGGATCGCGGCGAGGTTGTCGTAATAGCCGCCCGGAATTTCCAGAAGCGGCAGCTTGTTCTCGCGCATTTGCCGCATCGTCGCGAAAATATCCTTGGTCGCGATCGCGATGTGATGCACGCCCGCGCCGCTATAGGTCGACACGAAACGAGCGCTGGTTGTCTTCGGCGACACCGAAGCGTTGAGCGGCAACCGGATCGTACGATTTTTGCTTTCCACCACGCGGCTCTGGATCAGCCCATACGGATCGATCATTTCGTGCAGCGGCTCGGCCTCGAAGCCGAACACTGAACGATAGAACAACAGGGAGCCGTCGAGCGCGCTGCGCGGCATCACCTGGGCGACATGGTCGATGCCGGTCAGGCCGCAATTCGTTGCGGGGGCGGGATTTGCCGGAGGTGCGAAATCGACGTCATAGATGGTGCCGCCTGAGCCGAAGCGGTCGACGAGATAAATGAGGCTTCCCTCGAGGCCGCGCGCTGCGGGAATGACCAGCTCGTTCGGGCCGACGCGCCCGCGGAAAGTCTGCGCCTTATAGCGGATCGCGCGCTCGATCGCGCGTTGCGCGTCATCCACCCGGAAGGCGAGCGCGCAAACGGACGGTCCGTGAACGAGAAAGTATGAATGCGCGAAGGAATCCTTCTCCGCATTCAGGACGAAATGCACGTCTCCTTGCGTGAACAGCGTCACATCCTTGGAGCGGTGGATTCCTGCTTCGGCAAAGCCCAATGCCTTGAACAATTCGGCAAGCCGCGGCCGCGTATCGGCATCGACCGCAAATTCGATGAACTCGAATCCCTTGCATTCGGGCGCTGCCGGCGGAAGCAGCATCCGTGCGGGCGATTTCGGCGCGGCGTCGGCGGATAATTGCTCCTCGATCAGCATCAGCGAGCGCATGCCGTCGGTCGCGGTCGGTCGCGGGGGTGCTGCGCGGAAATCGTCGTTGAAGATTTCGAGCGACAGCGGGCCGGAATACCCGGAATCGACAACAGCGTGCACGAAATCCATCACCGGCAGCGCGCCCTGCGCGGGGAAGCAGCGGAAATGCCGGCTCCATGAGAGCAGGTCGAATTTCAGCAGCGGCGCGTCGGCGAGCTGCACGAAGAAAATGCGGTCGCCCGGCACATTAGCGATGCCTTTGTAGTCGTCATCCTTCGCAAGCGTATGAAACGAGTCCACCACAAGCCCGACGGCCGGGTGGTTCGCCGCCTGCACGATCTTCCAGGCATGGCTCCAGGTCGAGACGTTCTTGCCCCAGGCGAGTGCCTCATAGGCGATACGGATGCCGCGCTGCGCTGCGCGTTCGCCAAGTTGGCGTAAATCACTGGCCGCGATCTCGTCATTGTCGATGGAATCTGGCGCGATGCTCGAACACACAAGCATCATGTCCGCGCCAAGCTGCTCCATCAGGTCGAATTTCTTTTCCGCACGTTCAAGGTTGCGCGCGAGCTTCTCGCGCGGCCCCGATTCAAAGTCGCGGAACGGCTGGAACAGCAGGATACGCAGGCCAAGATCGGCGGCTACGCGCCGCACGTCGATTGCGCTGCCATCGAAAAACAACAGGTCGTTTTCGAAAATCTCGATCCCGTCGAAGCCTGCAGCCGAAATGGCGGTGAGCTTTTCCGCCAGCGTGCCGCCGAGGGAAACTGTCGCAATAGATCGGATCATCGGCATAATCTCCTATATTGCGTATAGCATTGGAGTCTGTATGCTGTCTTGGGTTTTGGAAGAATTATCCCGAAGGGATTGAGGCGGGATGCAATTCGAAGCGCGAGAACGCGGCTCGGCCGCCCGTAATCCGGCGTCGGTTCCCGACGAAGCGGAGCGGCGTGCTTCTTCCATTGCCGAAACCGTTCATGCGCGCATCCGCGCCGATATCCTGAGCGGGGCGCTCACTCCGGGAATGAAGCTCAAGCTCGACGCGCTGCACGAGCGTTACGATGTCAGCGTCAACACATTGCGCGAAACCCTCTCGCGGCTCGCCGCGGACGGACTGGTGGAGGCCGAAGGGCAGCGCGGCTTTAACGTGGTCGCGGTATCGCTCGCCGATCTCGTCGATATTACGAAAATGCGCCGGATGCTCGAATGCGAGGCGGCGCGGCTGTCGATCGAACATGCCGATCTCGAGTGGGAATCGCGCCTTGTTGCCGCCTATCACAAGCTCTCCACCGTCGAGGAGCGGGTCGATGCCGATCCGGCCGCCTACGCAGCCCCGCTCGAACGCTACAATCGCGAATTCCACGCAGCGCTGATTTCCGGGTGCCGCTCGCGCTGGCTGCTGCACTTCCACGGCATGATGTACGACCAGAGCCTGCGCTACCGCATGCTCGCCTTCAGTGTGAAGGACTTCCCGCGCGAACAGTCGCGCCGCGAGCATCGAGCGATCCTCGACGCCGCGCTTGCGCGCAATGCGGAAAATTTGGTCAAGGTTTTGAGCGAACACATCACCAAAGGCAGCGAAATGTATGCCGAAATCGGGTTAAGCTTGGGGGACTGAAAACACGTCGTCCCAAGCCGGGGAAATAAAAACAACAATCGGCAACAACCAAAACAGGAGAGGAACGCAATATGAACTACTTGCATCGCAGGCACATCCTGTCGGCCACATTCGCCGTGGCAATGGGAGCTTTCGCAACGACGGCTTTTTCAGCCGATCCGATCAAGCTCGCGAATATCGCGGAATTGTCCGGCGGCGGCGCGGTCGTCGGCATGCACTGGAAAAACGCCGTCGAGATGGCGGTTGCGGAGATCAACGCCAAGGGCGGTATCCTCGGCCGCAAGATCGAAGTCACGAATTACGACACGCAGACCAATCCCGGCAACGCCCGCGCGCAAGTGCAAAAGGCGATGGACAACGAGCCGTATGTGATCTTCGGCCCGGTCTATTCCGGTTCGGTCATGGTCACGCAGGCGCTCGCCAAGCAATACGAGATCGCGGAGTTTGTAGGCGGCGAAGCCGCGGCGATCACGCAGCAGGGCAATCCGTACATCTTCCGCACATCGTTCGGCCAGCAGGCCAGCATGCCGAAGATCGCCGCTTACATGCAGGCCGCAGGTTACAAGAAGGTGGTCGTGCTCTGGTGCAACGACGATTTCGGCAAAGGCGGACGCGACACGTTCATGGCGGAAGCCAAGAAGCGCGGCATTGAAATCGTCGGCGATCTGTCTTCGGAAAATGCGCAGGTCGATTTTGCTGCTGACGTCGTGAAAGCGAAGGGTGCCAATCCCGACGCGCTCTTTATCTATCTGCACGAAGAAGAGAATGCCCGCTTGCTTCGCGAGATCCGCAAGCAGGGCCTCAAGATGCCGCTGATCGGCGAAACCACGCTGCTCAATCAAAAGGTGATCGAGCTTGCCGGTGACGCTGCGAACGGCATTGCGGGCCATGTCGGATTGTCGGCCGATGCGCCGATCCCGGCGGTTGAGCGGTTCCGCAAAGATTACGAAGCGAAATACAAGAACGTGCCGGACCACAACGCGATCAAGGCGTATACCGGCGTTTATGCGATGAAGTTTGCGACCGAGAAGATGGGCAAGGTCGACCGCAAGGGTCTCGCCGACGCGATGCACGGCCTGAAAATCACGACCAAGGATGAGCCGAATATCCTGATGGACGTGAAGTGGGACAAGAACGGCGACGTCGACCGGATCAGCTTCCTTGCGGAGGTTCAGAACGGTCAGCAGAAGATTACCAAGGTCCTTCCGGAGCTTGGCATGTAAGCCTATCAGGTTCATGATAGGTACGATGATGGTTGCCGGGGCAGGACGTGACGTCCGCGCCCCGGCGCCAGCACCAAAAATAAAAAGGGCGCACCACGAAGGTCCGCCCGTCACGAGGGAGGAATTTCAATGAAACGTTTTGGATTAGGACTAGTCCTGTCCGCGGCGATGTTTGCTGCGGCGGGTTCTGCGCAGGCGCAGGTGAAGCTCGCCTATGTCGGCGAAATTTCCGGCCAGCTCGCGGTGTCGGGCGGTAACTTCCGCGACGGCATCCTCCTCGCAGTCGAGGAAATCAATGCCAAGGGCGGCATCGCCGGCAAGAAGATCGATCTGCAGCTCTACGATACGCAGAGCAATCCGAGCGTCGCGCGCGCTCAGACGCAGAAGGCGCTCGATGGCGACGTGTTCGCCATTCTCGGCCCGGTGCTGTCTGGCAACGTGAAAGTTACGATGAAGATGTTGCAGGACGCTGAAGTGCCACATCTGATCGGCGGCGAAGCAGCGGACATCGTCACGCTCGGCGACAAGTTCCTGTTCCGCACCTCGTTCGGCCAGCAGGTTGGCATGCCGAAGATTGCCGCGCATATCCGCGACAATCTCAAGGCAAAGACGGTCGGCCTGATTTGGGTGAACAACGATTTCGGCAAAGCCGGCCGCGATCAGCTGAAGAAGGCGCTCGACGGCGTGGGCGTGAAGCTCGCAGCCGACATTTCAACCGAACCTGGCCAGGTGGACTTCGCCGCTGACGTGGTGAAGCTCAAGGCTGCGAATGCGGACGTGCAGTTCATCTATTCGAACGAAGAAGAATGCGCCCGCATCATGCGTGAAGCCAAGAAGCAGGGCCTGAAGGGTCCGTATGTCGGCGACACCACGCTGCTCAGCCAGAAGACGATTGAACTTGGCGGTGATGCGTCCGAAGGGGCGCAGGGCCATGTCGGCCTGACCTCCGACGC
>CAMBBO010000011.1 GCA_945862935.1 Pseudorhodoplanes sinuspersici
CGCTCGGCCTCACCGTGCTGACCTTCTTGTATTTCCTGACCAGCGTTCCGATTGAGGCGGTCGCGCTCAAGCTGTTCACCGGTATCGACAATTTCGAGATCATGGCGATTCCGTTTTTTATTCTCGCTGGAAATTTCCTGACGCATGGCGGCGTGGCGCGGCGAATGATTAATTTCGCGACGTCACTGGTCGGGCATTGGTATGGCGGTTTGGGCCTTGCCGGCGTCGTTGCCTGTGCGCTGTTTGCCGCCTTGTCCGGCTCATCGCCCGCGACCGTCGTTGCGATCGGTTCGATCATCCTGCCAGCGATGGTGGCGCAGGGTTTCCCCAAGCGCTTCGGCGCGGGCGTGATCGCGACCTCGGGCGCGCTCGGCATTCTCATTCCGCCTTCGATCGTCATGGTGATTTACGCGGTCGCGACCGGCGGATCGATTGCGCTCGATCCCGCAGGACGCCGCGTTCTTTCCGCGTCAGTCGGGCAACTTTTCATGGCGGGCGTGATCCCTGGCCTGATGCTCGCGTCGCTTCTGGGCGCGACCACCTTCTATCGCGCATGGAAGAACGATTACCCGCGTCTTCCGCGCGCAAGCTGGCTCGAACGCTGGCGTGCGTTTGTCGATTCAATCTGGGGCCTGTTGCTGGTCGTGATCGTGCTTGGCGGCATCTATGCCGGCCTGTTCACTCCGACCGAAGCCGCCGCGATGAGCGCTGTCTATGCATTCTTTATCGCCGTGTTCGTTTATGGCGACATGAAGCTGCGCGACGTGCCCCGCGTGCTGCTCGCATCGGCGAACATGAGCGCGATGATCCTCTACATCATCACGAATGCCGTGCTGTTCTCGTTCCTGATGACGCACGAGCAGATCCCGCAGGCCATGACGGCGTGGATCGTCGATTCCGGCGTCGGAGTAATCGGCTTCCTGCTGTTCGTGAACGTGCTGTTGCTGCTCGCAGGCAATGTGATGGAGCCGACTTCGATCGTGCTGATTACTGCGCCGCTGTTATTCCCGATCGCGGTGAAGCTCGGCATCCATCCAGTTCACCTCGGCATCCTGATGACGGTGAACATGGAGATCGGCATGTGCCACCCGCCGGTCGGCCTCAATCTCTATGTCGCGTCCGGCATCGCGAAAATGGGTATCACCGAACTCACGATTGCGGTGTGGCCGTGGCTGCTCACGATGCTGATCTTTCTCGGGTTCGTCACTTATATCCCGGAACTCTCGCTGTTCCTGCCGCGCTTGCTCGGGATGTTGTAACGCTTGCGACTTGGTCACCGGAACGAAGAAGCGGCGGCAGCACCACGGCGCTGACGATCGCGAGCGCGAGACACGCAAACACCGGCACGAATACGCCGCGCCATGCCCGTGCGTCTTTCTCGTCTTCCGGGCTCAATTCAACGATGACGTTGCGGCACATCGAAGCCTCCGTTCAGACCATTTGTCGGATGATATAAAGCCCGGCAAACAGCCCTGTGATCGACAACGCGACCGATCCGATCACGTAAAGCGCAGCAAGGCCAAGCGCGCCCCGCTCATAGAGCAAAGCCGCATCGAGCGAGAAGGCGGAGAACGTGGTGTAGCCGCCGAGAATGCCGGTCGTGAGAAAGAGGCGCCAGCTTTGCGACGCATCGCCTTTCAGCGCGAAGTAACCAGCGATCAGCCCCATCGCCAGCGAGCCGGTGACGTTTGCGAAAAAAGTGTGCCAGGGAAACGCCGTCCCGAACGCACGCGAAAACGTCAGATTGACGCCGTGGCGCAACGAAGCACCCACACCGCCACCGAGAAAAACGAGGACGTATCCCATGCCCGCCACAATAAGGAGCGGCGCAGCGGCGGCAAGTACCGTTTGAAGTCCCGTTTGAATTGCTGGCGCTGAGCAGAAACGCTAGGAGACCACGCGCGATTTGGCGCGGCGGCGCGGCAACGGCTTCTTCGCACGGCGCGCAAGCCGCGTATGCGGGGTTTTCGCACCGGGAAACAGCGCGCTAGCATCCCGTGCCGAGGAAAGAATGCGAACGAGCGCCGCGAGTGCGTCGATCGAATCCGGCGGCAATTGCGGGCGCACGGGCTTGCCCATCGCCCTATCGGCAAAGAAGGTTGTGTCACAATCAATCGCGAAATATTTGCGGATTGTCACAATTGTGGATAGCTGGGGATAGAAAAGCCCTGTCCAAGCCGCCCTTGTTAGGCACAAATTTGGAATGTCAGCCCGATAATCGATTGGATGCGATTCGGCGTGCCAGATTTAGTTTCAGCACTTTCTGCATTCGATCCGAAGGTCTCGACGGATCAGGCCGAGCCATAATCGCCGCAATGTTTCGAATTATTTGAACTGGTGTAAGGATCAATCCGAATGGCACGCCCCACCAACCTGCCAAAAAGGAAAACCCGATCGCCTTGTATTGTTCTCGCTGCGCGCATTGGCGGCTCACAAAGTGAGTATGCGTGCTCCATCTCGTGAGAATTAAAAAGGACGCTACGCGGTAAGAATTGTGAATGTCATTACGATCATTGTTGCCGCATTGCGGACAAGGCCCTTTATGGGCGTGTTCAACGTATTGATCGATCTCCTCTTTCGGATACTGATCCAATACCTTTAAAACCCTCAATTGGTCGGCACAATTTCCCGAACAACAGGTATAGCCATTGCGATAAACGCCAAACAATCGGAAGGTCTGATTACAGTAGTCACAGACAGCCAAAGTGACCTCCTACATCAGACGACACACTACCATAAGTTGAACTAAATGAACTCATTCTCCGACACGCTCCCCGACCGCCTCTCCGTCAATCCGGGTTCGCCTCACTATAATGAAGCGGTGCTGCGCCGCGACGTCGGCATACGTTTCAATGGGCAGGAGAAAACGAATGTCGAGGAATATTGCGTGAGCGAGGGCTGGATTCGCGTGAGCGCCGGCAATGCCAAGGATCGCAAGGGCAATCCGCTGACCATCATGCTGCGCGGGCCGGTCGAGCCGTATTTCAAGGACACGAAGGCCGACTAGTTTTATTCGTCATGGCCGGGCTTGTCCCGGCCATCCCGCTTAGGAAGGCAAAATCGTGCGTCCCTAAGCGCGATGCCCGGCACAAGGCCGGGCATGACGACTTCATAAATGAGCGGGCCGCTTTTTATTCCGCAGCTTCCTGCGGCACGATCTCGGCCTCAACCTTGGCCGCGCAGAACTTGAATTCTGGAATCTTGCCGAACGGATCGAGCTTCGGATTGGTGAGCAGGTTCGCCGCCGCTTCCACATAAGCGAATGGAATGAACACGACGCCGTCCGGCACCGCGTCGTCCTGGCGCGCGGCGAGTGCAACCGTTCCGCGCCGTGTCGTGACGCGCACCATGTCGCCCGCCCTAATGCCGAGTTTCGAAATCGTACCACGCGAGAGCTGCGCGATCGCAGTCGGCTCCAGCGCGTCGAGCACGGTCGCGCGCCGCGTCATCGAGCCGGTATGCCAATGTTCGAGCTGGCGGCCGGTCGAGAGAATGAACGGGAATTCCGCATCCGGCATTTCGTCCGGCGCGGTGTAACGCGTGGCGACGAGTTTCGCCACACCGCCCGCGCGCGGGAAGCCCTTGTCGAACACCACATCGCGGCCGGGAATATCCGGACCGTCGGTCGGATAGGTGACATGATCCTCGCGTTCGACGCGATCCCAAGAAATGTTGGCAAGCGCTGGCATCAGCGATTGCATCTCGGTGAAAACTTCCGAGACATGCGTGTAATTCCAGGTGCAGCCGATGCGCTGCGCGAGATCCTGAATAATCCAGAGATCCTGCCGCACGTCGCCCGGCAGCGGCAGCGCCATGCGGCCCATCTGCACTTGCCGGTTTGTGTTGGTGACGGTGCCGTCCTTTTCCGGCCACGCGGAGGCCGGCAGAATCACGTCGGCATAAGAACAGGTTTCCGTGAGGAAGATGTCCTGCACCACAAGGTGCTCCAGATGTGCGAGCGCGCCACGCGCGTGATTGAGATCGGGGTCCGACATCGCGGGATTTTCACCCATGATGTACATGCCCTTGATCTCGTCGTTATGTACCGCGTCCATGATCTCGACCACGGTCTTGCCGCGCTTCGGATCGAGCTTCACGCCCCATGCAGCTTCATACTTCGCGCGCGTTTCGTCGTTCTCGACCGACTTGTAATCGGGGAAGAACATCGGGATGAGGCCAGCGTCGGACGCGCCCTGCACGTTGTTCTGCCCGCGCAGCGGATGAAGGCCGGTGCCCGGACGTCCCACTTGTCCGCAAATCAGCGACAAAGCGATCAGGCAACGTGCGTTGTCCGTGCCGTGGGTGTGTTGGGAGATGCCCATGCCCCAAAAGATGATCGCACGTTCCGCACGCGCGAAGGTGCGCGCAACATCGCGCAGAACATCCGGTTCGATGCCACAGATGGGTGACATTTCCTCGGGCGTAAACGGCTTTACGCTCTCGGCGAGCTTGTTGAAATCTTCGGTGTACGTCTGGACGTATTGCTGGTCGTAAAGCTTTTCCTCGATGATGACATTCAGCAGGCCGTTCAGCATCGCGACGTCGGTGCCGTTCTTGAACTGCATCAACTTCCAGGCGTGGCGCTTCATGCCTGTGCCGCGCGGATCCATGATGATGAGCTTTGCGCCGCGCTTCGCCGCCTGCTTGAAGAAAGTCGCGGCAACGGGGTGATTTTCCGTCGGGTTCGCGCCGATGACAACGATGACGTCGGAATTCTTGCACTCGTTGAACGTCGCAGTCACGGCAGCGGAGCCGACACCTTCGAGCAAGGCCGCGACCGACGACGCGTGGCACAGTCGCGTGCAGTGATCGACGTTGTTGGAGCCAAAGCCGGTACGGACGAGCTTCTGGAACAGGTACGCTTCTTCGTTCGAGCCTTTGGCCGAACCGAAGCCGGCGAGTGCACGCGGGCCATCGCGATCGCGGATTTTCACGATCCCGGAGGCGGCGCGTTCCATCGCTTCTTCCCACGTCGCTTCGCGGAAATGCGTCAACGGGTTCGACGGGTCGACCAGATCGTCGGCGGATTTGCCGACGCCATCCTTACGGATGAGCGGTTTGGTCAGGCGCTGCGGATTTGAGACATAGTCAAAACCAAAACGGCCTTTGACGCAGAGACGATTTTCATTCGCCGGGCCGTCGCGGCCGGTGACGGCGAGCAGCTTGTCGTCCTTGATCTGGTAGGTGAGCTGACAACCGACGCCGCAATAGGGGCAGACCGAATTCACTTCACGATCGGGGAAGTGTTCCTTGGTGCGGACGTTGTTCGCGTTCACCAAAGTCGACGGCATCAGCGCGCCAGTCGGGCAGGCCTGCACGCATTCACCGCAGGCAACGCAAGTCGAGTTACCCATCGGATCGTCGAAATCGAACACTATCTTTTCGTTGTAGCCGCGCCCGGCCATGCCGATCACATCGTTGACCTGCACTTCGCGGCAGGCACGGACGCATAAATTGCACTGGATGCAGGCATCGAGATTGACCGCCATCGCAACATGCGAGCGATCCGAGGCGGGTTGCTTCGCGCGTTCAGGAAAACGACCGGTTTCGACACCCATCTTGCCGGCCCAATTCCAGAACTTCGACGCCGGATCGTGCGCGACTTCTTTCTTTGGCTGGTCCGACACGAGCAGATCGAACACCATCTTGCGCGCGGTTTCGGCGCGATGGTTCGAGACATTCACTTTCATGCCGGCGGCGGGCTTGCGGATGCAGCTTGCCGCGAGCACGCGCTCGCCTTCGATCTCGACCATGCACGCGCGGCAATTGCCGTCGGCGCGATAGCCGGGCTCCGGCGAGTAACACAGATGCGGAATGTCGATGCCTTCGCGCTTGGCGACCTGCCAGATCGTCTCGCCTTCGGCTGCGATCACATCGCGGCCGTCGAGCGAGAAGGTGACGGGCGTGCCTGCGGTCTTCTTAATGTCGGTCATGGCGTCACCAGTTCTTCAGCGGCTTGGTCAGGTCTTCGGGGAAATACGTCAGCACGCTAACAAGTGGATTGGGCGCCGCCTGCCCCAATCCACAGATCGACGCGTCGCGCATCGCGGTCGACAATTCAGTTAGCAATTCGACATTCCACGGCCCACGCTCCATCAGCTTCACGGCCTTCTCGGTGCCGACGCGGCACGGCGTGCACTGGCCGCAGCTTTCGTCCTCGAAGAATTTCATCAGGTTGAGCGCAACGGCTTTCATGTCGTCCTTATCGGAAAGGATCACCACCGCGTGCGAGCCGACAAAGCCGCCGTGCTTTTCCATCGTGCCGAAATCGAGCGGCAAATCCGCAAGGCTCACCGGGAACACGCCACCCGACGCACCGCCGGGCAGGAAGCCCTTGAAGGTGTGCCCGTCGAGCATGCCGCCGGAAAACTCCTCGATCAGTTCACGGATCGTGACGCCCGTGGGCGCGACCTTCACACCGGGGTTCTTCACGCGCCCTGAAACCGAGAACGAGCGGAAACCCTTTTTCTCGCGGCGTCCTTGCGAGGTGAACCATTCCGCGCCGCGCTCGACCAGATCGCGCAGCCAATACAGGGTCTCGACATTCTGCACGAGCGTCGGGCGTCCGAAGATGCCGACCTGCGCGACATAAGGCGGACGATGGCGCGGCAATCCGCGCTTGCCTTCGATCGATTCGATCATCGCGGATTCTTCGCCGCAGATATAAGCGCCCGCACCTCGGCGCAGATGCACGTTCGTGTGTCGCGTCAGTCCCGCCTGCTCGACCTTGGCAAGCTCCTGCTCAAGCATCAGCCGGATTTCGGGATATTCATCGCGCAGATAGAAATAGATATCAGTCGCTTCCACCACGAACGCCGCGGTCAGCATGCCTTCGATAAAGCGATGCGGGTCTTTTTCCAGATAGAACCGATCCTTGAACGTGCCGGGTTCGCCCTCGTCGCCGTTCACCGCCATCAAGCGCGGGCCGGGTTCGCCGCGCACCAGCGACCATTTGCGGCCGGTGGGAAATCCAGCGCCGCCAAGGCCTCGCAAGCCGGCATCGCTTACGATCTTGATGAGATCGTCGCGTGTGCGCTTTCCGGTCAGTGCCTCACCGAGAACTTTGTATCCGCCTGCCGCTACGTAATGTTCGAAATCGAGCGGCGGCTTGATCGCGTGTGCATGCGGGCGAACAAGCGCCTTCTTCGCAACCGATTCCACGTCCGCCTTCATCACTTGCACATGACCCACGGCGCAAACCGGCGCGTGATCGCAAGCACCCATGCATGGCGCGCGCACGACGCGCACATCCTTGCCGAGCTTGCCGGGGAGCTGCGCGAGCAATTTTTCCGCGCCCGCCATCGCACAGGATAAGGAGTCGCATACACGCACCGTCACCGCCGGTGGCGGCGTGTCGCCTTCCTTCACCACATCGAAATGCGCGTAGAAAGTCGCGACCTCGTAAACTTCAGTCAGCGCCATCTTCATTTCGGCGGCGAGCGCCGTCAGGTGCGCCGCGGACAGATGGCCGTATTCGTCTTGAATGAGATGCAGATGTTCGATCAAGAGATCACGCCGTCGCGGCTTGTCGCCGAGAAGCGCAACCACTTCGTCGAGCGCCTGAAGATCGACCTGACGGCCTTTCGGCGTCCGGCGAGGCTTGCGGCGTTGAGGGCCAGCGCCGTTGCCCGGCGGCTTGGTCTGCATATTCATTAGAAGTCTCCCAACCTACACATGCGTCCATGTGGCGTTCGGGACAACCCGCCAGAGTCCATCGTATGATAGAAGATTTCTATCAAAAAACGTTATTTGGTCGCGATTGTTGTTGCGATGCAAACGATAGCCCGATAATAACCCTTTGGAATTTCAAGGCTTCCGCGCGGAGAGCCTCGCCGATGATCGACAAACTCGAATTCCTGCTGGCGCTGGCCCGCGAACGGCATTTCGGCCGGGCGGCGGAATCCTGTGGCGTCACCCAGCCGACTCTCTCGGCCGGGGTGAAACAGATCGAGGAGCAATTCGGCGTCCTGCTGGTCAATCGTGGCTCGCGCTTCCAGGGCTTCACACTGGAAGGCGAGCGGATGCTCGAATGGGCGCGCCGCATCGTCGGCGACTCGCGCGCGATGCGCGAGGAGATCAATGCGCTACAGCATGGACTCTCCGGACGTTTGCGTATCGCCGCGATCCCGACCGCGCTGGCAATGGTTGCGTCGCTTACTACGCCCTATCGCGAGCGGCATCCGAACGTGAAATTCACCGTGTGGTCGCGCACATCCATCGAAGTGTTCGAGCTTCTCGACAATCTCGAGATTGACGCCGGTATCACATATCTCGACAACGAACCGCTTGGGCGGGTCAATGCGATCCCGCTTTACCGCGAACGCTATCGGCTGCTCACCTCGGCAGACGCGCCGCTGGGCAATCGCGACACGGTAACATGGGCCGAGGTCGGACAGGTGCCCTTGTGTCTGCTCACGCCGGACATGCAGAACCGCCGCATCATCGACCGTCTGCTGAAAACAACGGGCACGTCGTCGCCGCCGACACTTGAATCTGATTCGATGATCCTGCTGTTTTCACACGTCCGCACCGGACGATGGGCCAGCGTCATGCCTGCAAAGCTTGCCGAGACATTGGGGCTGACCGAGACAATCCGCGCGATCCCGATTGTCGAGCCGGATGAAGTTCATCAGATCGGACTTGTCGTTCCCGCGCGTCAGGCGATGACACCGAACACAGCGGCGCTGATCGCAGAAGCCAAGCGCGTCGCAATTCAATTCGAAGCCGCCTAAATCCCGCCTCGATTGCCAAGGCGATTGATTGAGCCTATTGCCGAAGGATAGTTATTTCCTATCGAGCCGCCGGGGCGCTGCGTGATCGACAAGCTCGAATATCTGCTGGCTCTGGCGAATGAAAAACATTTCAGCCGCGCTGCGGATTCCTGTGGCGTCTCGCAGCCTTCATTGTCGCTCGGATTGAAGCAGCTCGAAGAACAGCTCGGCGTGATGCTGGTGCATCGCGGATCGCGCTTTATCGGACTGACCGCGGAAGGCGAGCGCGCACTCGAATGGGCGCGGCGGATCATCGGCGATACGCGCGCGATGCGTCAGGACATCAAGGCGCTGAAACAGGGCCTGACCGGGCGGATGCGGATCGCCGTCATTCCGGCGGCGCTGCCGATGGTCACGACCGTGACCGCGCCGCTCGCCGCGCGCCACCCCGATATACAGTTCACAATTCTCTCGCGGGCTTGGTCGGACGTGAGCGTCATGCTGGACAATCTCGAGATCGACGCAGCCATCACTTATGTCGATGTGGAGCCACTTTCTCGCGTGACCACGATCCCGCTTTATCGCGAGAAATATCAGCTCGTGGCGTCCAAAGACTGTGTCTTCGCGCAGCGCGCGTCGGTGACCTGGGCCGAAGTCGCCAAGATCCCACTCTGCCTGCTCACGCCGAACACCCAGAATCGCAAGATCGTCGAAGGCTTACTGCGCGGCGGCGGCGGCGAACCAAGCATCGTCGTGGAATCGGATTCGATGACCGTGCTGCTCGCGCATGTACGCACCGGCACCTGGGCGAGCGTGGTTCCCGAAAAGCTCGTTCAGGCGGGACGCATGACTGCGGAGTTCTGCGCCGTTCCAATTGTGGAACCGGATGTGACGCACACAATCGGACTTGTGATGCCGGTGCGTGACCCGGCCTCACCGCTCGCCAATGCGCTTGCCAGCGAGGCTCGCCGCGTGGCTACAGAATTAAATCTATAATTTCAATGTCTTGAAGCTACACATTATACTTCTGAAGCAATCCGATTGTCGTGCGGCTTTGCCTATTGGGCGATAGACATCGGTTTATTGATTCAAACTATCGGCGTCCTCACTCTGCAACCAGCGGATGACTCGTTCACGCGCGTCGTCCGCCAAAAAAAGAAAAATTCATGGGCTCAAGGGAGACGCCAAATGTCGATACTCCACCGCGATCACACGATCGCTAAACCAGGCTTCAGCCGATGGCTCGTTCCGCCAGCGGCGTTGTGCATTCATTTGTGCATCGGACAGGCTTACGCACTGAGCGTGTTCAATCTGCCGATGACCAAACTGATCGGCATTACGCAATCCGCGCCGGACGACTGGAAGCTGACTGATCTCGGCTGGATTTTCTCGATCGCAATCTTCGTGCTCGGAGCATCGGCGGCTTTGTTCGGCCGCTGGGTGGAGGAAGGCGGACCGCGGCGCGCGATGTTCACGGCCGGTCTCTGCTGGGCAACCGGATTCTTCCTCTCCGCCGCCGGCGCTTACACGCATAACCTCTGGATGATCTATCTTGGTTATGGCGTGTTCGGCGGAATCGGCCTTGGCCTCGGCTACATCTCGCCGGTGTCGACTCTGATCAAATGGTTTCCAGATCGTCCGGGAATGGCGACCGGCATGGCGATCATGGGCTTCGGCGGCGGTGCATTCATCGCGTCACCCTTGTCAGTGTGGCTGATGGCGAAATTCTCGACGCCAACGCATGTCGGTGTCGCGGAAGCATTCCTCTGCCTTGGCGCGATTTACCTCGCGTTCATGTGGGTGGGTGCCGCGATCGTGCGCGTGCCGGCGCCGGGCTGGAAGCCTTCGGGCTACACACCTCCTGCCGTGCCGAAAAAGCTCATCACCCGGAACGACGTCTATGTGTACGACGCAATCAAGACGCCGCAATTCTGGCTAATCTGGTGGGTGCTCTGCCTGAACGTGACCGCCGGCATCGGCGTGCTCGGTCAAGCCTCCGCGATGAGTCAGGAAATGTTCCCCGGCCAGATCACGGCGGTTGCAGCCGCAGGCTTCGTCGGCCTGCTCAGCCTGTTCAACATGATCGGGCGGTTCTTCTGGGCATCGACGTCTGACATCATCGGCCGCAAGAACACGTACTTCTGCTTCTTTGCGATCGGGACGGTGTTGTATTGCCTCGTGCCGTGGACCGGCTCGATCGGCAGCGTGGCGCTGTTCGTTCTGTGCTTCGTCGTGATCATGAGCATGTATGGCGGCGGCTTCGCCACCGTGCCCGCTTATCTGAAGGACATGTTCGGCACCCGCTATGTGGGCGCCATCCACGGCTGGCTGCTGACCGCATGGTCGATGGCCGGCATCTTCGGCCCGGTGCTGGTGAACTACATCCGCCAGTATCAGATCGATCATGGCGTTCCAAAAGCACAGGCCTACAACACGACCATGTTCATCATGGCTGGATTGCTGGTGATCGGTTTCATCTGCAATCTCATGATCAAGGCCGTGCACGAGCGCTATCACATGAAGAGCGACGAGGCAGAGCGTTCGGCAGCGCAGGTCGGCGCTGTCGGCCGCCCGGCCGGCGCGTAACGGGAGAACCATCATGGCTCAAGCAACACAAGACACGTCAAACACCGTGAAGCTCGCGTTGGCCTGGGGATTTGTCGGAATCCCGCTGGTCTGGGGCGTGCTGCAGACGCTCTCGAATGCGATGAAACTGTTCCAGTAATCGCGCAAAACAAAACGGGCGCCGTTCCTTTCGAGGAGCGGCGCCCATTTTTTCGGACCGGCGGAAAATCAGGCCGGCGGAGCCACGGCGGCACCGTTTTGCCCACTCTTCTTCAATTCGTTCGCGACAAAGCCCGACGCCTTCATCTCTTCGACGAATGCGCGAAGGTAAGCGGCACCCGCGTCGCCGCGCCCTTTCGGCGTACCCATCGCTTGCTCGATCACCATGAAGCGGCCTGGCAGAAGGCGCAGATCGGGATTGCCCGCGAGCACCCCCTCCATGTGCTGCTTCACGCCGGAGAGCACATCGAGGTTTTTATCATGGAACAACGCGAGCGATTCCTTCAGGCCCTGCCCGCGCTCCAGCGTGGCATTCTTCAGATTGCGCGTGAGGAACAGGTCGTAGGCGGAATCCTTTCCGGTCGCGACGCGAATGCCCGCGCGATCGACATCGGCTGGCGACTGGAGCGGTGAATCCTTTCGCACCACATACCAGCCCTCGATCTGAACGTAGGGCGCGGTGAAGGCGATCTCCTCCGCGCGCTTCGGATCGACCGCAAGATACATCACGTCCCACGCACGCGGATTGGCCCGCAGCGCATCTGCGACGAGCCCCGCCTGTTCGAACGGCACAAACTCCATCGGAACATTGAGCCTGCGGGCAAGCTCGCGCGCCAGCGCAGGCGACACGCCGCCCGGCTCGCCGCCATTCACGCCGCGCTGGACCAGAACGGTATTGCCGTAATTCAGCGCGGCACGCATTTTTCCGTCCGGCGCAAGCGCCTTCAGGACATCGGAAGATATTTCGTTTGCCATGACACCCCGGATGAATGGTGATTGGAAAAAGGCGGCGCCGCAGCGCCGCCTGAACCTCTTACGCCACCTGCTTCGACAGATGCGGGAACATGTTCTTGCGCGCCTCGTCGTCCATGTCAGTCTTGAAGGTGTGTTTGTCCTTCAACGCCACGGCCTTTGCGGCCGCGGGACGTGCGGAGATTTCGTCCATCAGACGCTTCACGTTCGGATACTTGTCCATCGTGCCGTCGCCCATCACAAAATTGGCGAGCCGCGCCCAGCCCCAAAGATTCATGTCCACGATGCTGTAGCTGTCGCCGACCATGTATTTCTGCTTGCCGAGCCGATCGTTGATGATGCCGAGATGGCGCTGCGCCTCGAAGACGTAGCGGTTGATCGCGTACGGAATTTTCTCCGGCGAATAATTGCGGAAATGCACCGCCTGGCCGAAATACGGTCCGATGCCTGAGCCGATGAACAGCATCCATGACAGCATCTCGCCGCGCGCCTTCGGCGTGTTGGCGGGCATGAACTTGCCGGTCTTTTCGCCGAGATAGAGCAGGATCGCGCTTGAATCGAAAACCACTGCGTCGCCATCCACAATGACCGGCACCTTGGCGTTCGGATTGACCTTCAGGAATTCCGGCTTGTGCTGATCGCCTTTGCGCGTATCGACCGGAATCGCTTCGTAGGGCAAGCCAGCTTCTTCGAGAAACAGCGCAATCTTGGTCGGATTGGGAGCGCCGCTAAAATAGAATTTCAGCATGATTGTCCTTGGGATTTTTTGATGCGTTTGCGCGGAGGGCCCGCGAGAGCAGGCATCATAAATCGGCGCCGCGCCGGTGCCTAGCCGGTGAGCGGACGCGAAAAACACAATCCCGTCATGCAGCAGCGGACGAGCTAGAATTTCGACCGGACAAAACGGGCGATGTAGTAGATCGCCTCATAAAATGCCCATAAGCCCGCGAAGAAGCCGATCGTCGCCCAAGTCGCTCCGGTATAGAACGCAGTAATGAGGATGGCGCCGAAGAAGACACGGCGTACCCACGGACTGTGCTTCAGCGTCTCGAGGAATAGATCCCAAGGATTGCTGCCAAGATAATCGCCGAGCCGGAGCAAGAATCCGCTGCGCCTGGTGGTCATCACCATTGTCCCCTTCACGCATTGGTGGCGCAGGGCGCCTGAAGGGTTCAACGCGCAACAAAAATCCCGGCTCACGCTCGCGCGCGGCCGGGATCATGCCTCTCAAGGTGAGTGGATTTAGAACAATCCGACGACCTTGCCGTCCTTGATGTCGATAGAGTCAGCTGACGGCACTTTGGGCAAGCCCGGCATCGTCATGATCTCACCGCAGATCGCGACAATGAATTCCGCGCCCGCCGAGAGGCGCACTTCGCGCACCGGAATGCTGAACCCGGTCGGCGCGCCCTTGGCGTCGGGATTGGTCGAAAAGGAATACTGCGTCTTGGCGATGCAGACCGGCAATTTACCAAAGCCCATCTCTTCCCAGGTCTTGAGCTGATCCTTCACCGACTTGTCGGCAGTCGCGTCATCGGCGCGGTAGATTTCCTTCGCGATGGTGCGGATCTTTTCGAACAGCGGCATGTCGTCAGGATAGAGAAGTTTCAGGTTCGCCTTGCCTTCGTCGATGACTTTCACAACGGCCTTGGCGACATCGGCAGCGCCCGCGCCGCCTTCCGCCCAATGGTCGGCCATCAGCGCTTCGACGCCGAGCGCCTTGCACTTCTCGCGGACCAGCGCGATTTCCTTGTCGGTATCCGCCGAGAAGCGGTTGATCGAGACCACCGCAGGCAGGCCGAACTTCTTGATGTTCTCGATGTGGCGCTGAAGGTTCGACATGCCGGCTTCGAGCGCCTTCAGGTCTTCCTTCTTCAGGTCGGCCTTGGCGACGCCGCCATGCATCTTGAGCGCGCGGATAGTAGCGACGATCACGACGCAATCGGGTTTGAGCCCCGCCTTGCGGCACTTGATGTCGAGGAACTTTTCCGCGCCGAGATCGGCGCCGAAGCCTGCTTCGGTCACGACATAATCCGCCACTTTAAGCGCGGTTGTCGTGGCGGAGACGGAATTGCAACCGTGCGCGATGTTTGCAAATGGACCGCCGTGAATGAAGGCTGGCGTGCCTTCGAGCGTCTGCACGAGGTTCGGAGCGAGCGCATCCTTCAGAAGGACCGTCATCGCGCCATGCGCATTGAGTTCTCTGGCGCGAACGGGCTTACGCTCGCGCGTATACGCCACAATGATATTGCCGAGACGCTCTTTCAGGTCCTCCAAATTCTTGGCGAGGCAGAAGATCGCCATCACTTCGGAAGCAACCGTGATGTCGAAACCGGCTTCACGCGGATAGCCATTGGCGACGCCACCGAGCGAACACACGATCTCGCGCAACGCGCGGTCGTTCATGTCCATGACGCGGCGCCAGACGACGCGGCGGCTGTCGATGCCGAGTGCATTGCCCCAATAGATGTGATTGTCGATCAGCGCCGAGAGAAGATTGTGCGCCGAAGTGATGGCATGGAAGTCGCCGGTGAAATGCAGGTTGATATCTTCCATCGGAATGACTTGGGCGTAGCCGCCGCCCGCAGCACCACCCTTCATGCCGAACGACGGTCCAAGCGACGGTTCGCGCAGCGCGCACATCGCTTTCTTGCCGATGTGATTGAGCGCATCGGTGAGGCCCACTGTCGTCGTCGTCTTGCCTTCGCCCGCTGGCGTCGGCGAAATCGCGGTGACGAGGATCAGCTTGCCGTCCTTCTTTCCGGCGAGCGACTTGATGTATTCCATCGACACCTTGGCCTTGTAATGGCCATACGGTTCGAGGTTTTCCGCAGCAATGCCGAGCTTGTCCTTGGCGACATCGGCGATGCGCTTGGGCTTCGAGGCTTGCGCGATTTCAATATCTGATTTCGGGGATTGATGCTGCGAGGCGGGCATACGGGCGTCCTTGAATTGAAGTGAGAAAAAATGTCAGGCGAACTTTGCGCCTTTTTCGATCTTGGCGGTCGCCGCCCATTCGCTGGCGTCGATCTTTTTGCCGCCATCGGGCTGCACGCGTGAAATCTTGAAACGGCCATCGGCGCAGACCACCGTAATGCCGTCGGCTTCGACAGCGACGATCTCACCCAATTTTCCGGCGATGCCTTTCGGATCTTTCGCAGGCATTGGCTTTGCGTCGAAAATCTTGACCGTCGCGCCGTTCAGCGTGGTCCACGCGCCGGGCGCCGGATTGCAGCCGCGAATGAGCCGGTCAATCTGCTCCCAAGGCTTGCCCCAGTCGATCTTTGCGTTGCCGGGGCCACACTTTCCTTCGTAGGTCGCTTTCGATTCGTCCTGCTTGATCTTCGGCGCCTTGCCAGCCTTTACCAGATCGACGCCTTCGAGCATCGCCTCGACGCCCATCGGGAACAGGCGGTCGAAATAAACCGTGCCGAGCGTGTCGGTGCCGCTGATCGGCGTTTTCTTCTGAACGAGGATGGCGCCGGTATCGAGGCCGTTATCCGGCCAGAAAATCGAGAGGCCAGTTTCCTTTTCGCCCTTGATGATCGGCCAGTTGATCGCACTCGCGCCGCGATAGAGCGGCAGCAATGACGGGTGATACTGGATCGAACCGTGGGTCGGGATGTTGAGAAATTCTTCCGGCACGAACAGCGTCACGAACGCCATAACTTGCAGGTCGGGCTTCAGCGCCTTGAACTCGGCCCAGACTTTCTCATCCTTGTAGGACGCAGGCTGGAACACCGGCAGTTTCGCCGCGAGCGCCGCTTCCTTCAGCGGATCGATCTTTGCGCCTTCCTTCTCGGGAGCAACGTAAACGCCGACGACTTCGTCGCCGCGCTTGAGCAATGCTTCGAGCACCGCTTTGCCGAAAGCCTGCTGGCCGTGGACTACGATACGCATTCGTTTCTCTCCCCCGAGCGGCTTTACGCCGCCTTTTCCTTTTTCTCCGGCGCAGAGAGTGCGCCGGAATTCTTGATCTCGGCGATTTCGTTCGCCTTGAACTTCAGGACATCCTTCAGGATTTCGTCGGTGTGTTCGCCAAGCAGCGGCGAACGCTTCACGTCCGAAATCGAATCCGACATCTTGATCGGATTACCAACGGTCAGATACTTGCCGCGCACCGGATGATCGACCTCAACCACCGTGCCTGTTTTACGCAGCGATTGCTCCTCGGCAATCTCCTTCATCGACAGGATCGGGCCGACCGGAATATCGACCGCGTTGCAGAGGTTCATCACCTCGAACTTGGTCTTGGTCATGGTCCATTCTTCGATGCGCGCGAAGATCTGGTTGAGTTTCGGCAACCGTGCCTTCGGCGTCGCGAATTCCGGATCGGTTTTCCAGGTCGGTTCGCCGATCAGATCGCAGATCGGAGCCCACACTGGCGCCTGCGTGATGAAATAGATGTACGCGTTCGGATCTTGCGGCGCGCCCTTGCACTTGAGAATTCGGCCCGGCTGGCCACCGCCGGAATCGTTGCCCGCGCGCGGGGTCGCGTCGCCGAACGGAACGCCCTCGCCGTATTGCGAATACTCGGTGAGCGGGCCGTGCGCGAGACGCTGCTGGTCGCGCAGCTTGACGCGCGCCAAATTCAAGACGCCATCCTGCATCGCGCAGAGAACCTTCTGGCCGCGGCCGGTGCGATTGCGCTGATAGAGCGCCGAGACGATGCCAAGCGCGAGATGCAGGCCGGTGCCTGAATCGCCGATCTGCGCGCCGGTGACGAGCGGCGGACCGTCGCGAAAGCCTGTTGTCGAGGCAGAGCCGCCCGCGCATTGCGCGACGTTCTCGTAAACCTTGCAATCCTCATACGGTCCGGGGCCGAAGCCCTTCACCGAAGCAACGATCATGCGCGGGTTGAGTTTGTGGATGTAATCCCAGGTCAGCCCCATGCGGTCGAGCGCGCCGGGCGCGAAATTCTCAACCAGCACGTCGCAATGCTTGATGAGCGCATCGAGCACGCGCTTACCCTGCGCGTGCTTGGAGTCGACCGTGATTGAACGCTTGTTGTGGTTGAGCATTGTGAAATAGAGCGAGTCCGCGCCCTTCACGTCGACCAGCTGGCCACGCGTGATGTCGCCGACGCCCGGACGCTCGACCTTGATCACGTCCGCGCCGAACCAGGCGAGAAGTTGCGTGCAGGTCGGTCCCGACTGGACGTGCGTGAAATCGAGGATGCGAACGCCATCGAGCGCCTTGCCGTCCTTGCCGAACGGCTTGTTCGACATTTTCGGCATGCTGGCTTTCGCCGCGCCATTCTTCTTGGCGGCAAGCTTCACAACCTTCTTCGACGAAGCCTTGGTCTTTGGCTTGGCGGCTGCCTTCTTTTTCGTTTTCTTGGCCATCTTTGTCTCCTGCCCTAACAAATAAGATGAGAGATCGGCCGCGCTGACGCGGCCCGCTCGCTTATTTCTTCTTCAGCGCACTTTGCGGATTGAGATTGCCGATGCGGCCGGACTCAGAACCCGCCGCCGGATCGATCACCGCATTGATGAGCGTCGGCTTACCTGAATCCATCGCGGCGTTCACCGCACGCTTGAGTTCATCCGGCGATGTCACGTTCACGCCGACGCCACCGAACGCTTCCATCATCATGTCGTAACGCGCGCCTTTGACGAACACGGTCGTCGCCGGATCGGAACCGGCCGAATTGGTGTCAGTGCCGCGATAGATGCCGTCGTTGTTGAAGATGACGATGCAGACCGGGAGCTTGTAGCGGGCGATGGTTTCGACCTCCATGCCGCTGAAGCCGAACGCGCTGTCGCCTTCGACCGCGAGCACGGGCTTGCCGGTCTCGATCGCAGCCGCGATCGAATAGCCCATGCCGATGCCCATGATGCCCCAGGTGCCGACGTCGATGCGCTTGCGCGGCTGATACATATCGATGATGCCGCGTGCCAGATCGAGCGTGTTCGCGCCCTCGTTCACGAGGATCGCGTCCGGACGCTCCTTGATGATCGTGCGCAGAACGCCGAGCGCGCCGTGGTAATCCATCGGCACGTTGTTGTTCATCAGGCGTGGGGCCATCTTGGCAACGTTCTCATCGCGCTTCGTGCTGACGGTCTTGCTCCAGTCGGCGGGCGCCGAGGTCCACTTCGCGCCCATGCCGTCGAGGAGTGCCGAAACGCACGAACCGATATCACCGACGACCGGCGCCACGATCTCGACGTTCGAATCCATTTCCTTCGGCTCGATGTCGATCTGGATGAATTTCTTCGGCGCTTCGCCCCACGCCTTGCCCTTGCCGTGCGAGAGAAGCCAGTTCAGCCGTGCGCCGATCAGCATGACGACGTCGGAATCCTTCAGCACGGTCGAGCGTGCGGCACCCGCGCATTGCGGATGCGTGTCGGGCAGCAATCCCTTGCCCATGCTCATCGGAAGGAACGGGGCGCCACTCTTTTCAACGAACTCACGGATCGCGTCGTCGGCCTGCGCGTAAGCCGCGCCCTTGCCGAGAATGATCAGCGGCTTCTTCGCCGATTTCAGAAGGTCGAGCGCGCGCTTGATCGAATCTTTCGACGGGATTTGCGCGGGCGCAGCATCGATCACCTTGACCAGGGACTGCTTGCCCTTCTGCGTGTCCATCACTTGCCCGAACAGCTTGGCCGGCAGGTCGAGATAGACGCCGCCAGGACGGCCCGAAACCGCAGCGCGAATGGCGCGCGCGATGCCGATGCCAATGTCCTGCGCGTGCAGAACGCGGAACGCCGCCTTGCACATCGTCTTGGCGACAGCGAGCTGATCCATTTCTTCGTAGTCGCCCTGCTGCAGATCGACGACCTCACGTTCGGACGAACCTGAAATCAGGATCATCGGGAAGCAGTTTGTCGTCGCATGCGCCAACGCCGTCAGGCCGTTGAGGAAACCCGGCGCCGACACGGTGAGGCAGATGCCCGGCTTCTTCGTAAGGAAGCCCGCGATGGAAGCGGCATAGCCCGCATTCTGCTCGTGACGGAACGAGATGACGCGAAGGCCCGCAGCCTGCGCCATGCGCCCGAAATCGGTAATAGGAATACCCGGCACGCCGTAAATGGTGGTGAGGCCGTTCAGTTTGAGCGCATCGATGATGAGATTGAACCCATCGGTCAGATCCTGCTCAGCTTCAGCTGCCGGTTTCTTTGCGAGTGCGGCGTCAGCCATGATGTTCTCCCAAACTTTGATGCGCGAACGGCGTTAAGCCGCGCTGTTCAATCCAGATAATCGGCGTATGTCGCGACATGCTCGGCGAGGCCAAGCGCGTGCGTGCGAACGAGTACCTCGGCGCGGTCGGTGTCGCGCGCTTCGAGAGCCTCGATAATGCTCATGTGATCGCGGATCGATTTGATCGCGCGATCCTTCTCCACAATCGTCTTGCGGCGGATCATCCGCATATGCGTGAACAGATTTTCCGCAATCGAAATGAGCACGCTGTTTCCGCTCATGCGAATGATCGCCTGATGGAATTCGATGTTCACTTCGGAATACTCATCGAGATGGGCGAGGATCTGCCCGTTCTCGAAAGTCGCTAACATGCGCCGCAACGAGGCGATGTCGGCGTCTATGGAATTCTCGGTGATGAGGCGCGCGGCCATGCTTTCGAGCGCGGCCCATGCAGTGATCAGCTCGATCACTTCCTTCTTGGTCTTGCGGACGATGTAGACACCACGGCGCGGCACCGAGCGGACGAACCCTTCGCGCTCAAGCTGCGCCATCGCCTCGCGGACGGGCGTGCGGCTGATGCCGAAATCCTGCGCGAGCTGGCGTTCGTCGAGCCGGATGTCGTTGCGGTTGCGGTAGATGTCCATCGAGACGATGACATTCTTCAGCGCCGCATAGGCCTTGTTCTTGAACGAGAACGAGGTGTCGATCGGTTCGATGACAAGACGGCCCTCGGCCGGGTCGGCCGCGGAAGCATCTGCCGTGCTTTGCGATGTGAACTTGGAAGTCATCCCGTTACACCTACACCACTGTAATACGTTATTCCACGCCGCAATTCTCCGCAACCGAAGCTACCCCCTTGCCAGGATAGCGTCCGATTGCGTGAAAAAGTGGCGCCCGTTTTGCCTCAGGCCGAGCGGCCAGCGGGGGCCGATCGCAGCCGGCTGACCCCCTTGGAAATGACCGACCAAAACAGTGCAATCAGGCCAAGCGCCATGATTGTTCCGACAAGGCCGTTCGCGAAGAAAATCTTCAACGAACCTTGCGAGGCAAGCAGCGACTGGCGGAAGGATTCTTCCGCTTTGTCTCCGAGCACGATCGCAAGCACCATCGGCGCCATCGGATAATTGCACTTCTTCATGACGTAGCCGACCACGCCGAACACCAGCATCAGCACAACGTCGAACGTCGAGTTGTGCACGCTGTAGGCGCCGATCGCGCAGAGCACGAGAATGATCGGCGCGATGATGCTGAACGGAATGCGAAGGATCGCGGCGAACAGCGGCACGCAGGTCAAGACGACGACGAGACCCACGACGTTGCCGAGATACATCGAGGCGATCAGGCCCCAGACGAATTCTTTCTGCTCGACAAACAACATCGGTCCGGGCTGCAGGCCCCAGATCAGAAGGCCGCCGAGAAGCACGGCCGCCGTCGGCGAACCGGGCACGCCGAGCGCGAGCATCGGCAGAAGCGCCGACGTTCCGGCCGCATGGGCTGCGGTTTCCGGCGCAATCACGCCCTCGATTTCACCCTTGCCGAAATTGGCGCCGTTTTTCGAGATGCGCTTGGCGATGCCGTAGCTCATGAACGAGGCTGGCGTCGCGCCGGCGGGGGTGATGCCCATCCAGCAGCCGATGATGCAGGAGCGGATCGACGTCACCCAATAGCGCGGCAATTCTTTCCACGTCTCCCACACGACCTTGGAATTGATGACGGCGGCGCGGCCCTTGAACGAAAGACCTTCTTCCATCGTCAACAGGATTTCGCCGATGCCGAACAGGCCGATCACGGCGATGAGGAAGTCGAAACCGGTGAGCATCGTTTCGAACCCGAAGGTCAGCCGCAACTGGCCGGTGACCTGATCGAGCCCGACCGCGCCGAGCGCGAACCCGATCATCATCGCCGCCAATGTCTTAAATGGCGGCTCCTTGCTCATTCCGATGAACGAACAGAACGCGAGGAAATAAACTGCGAATTTTTCCGCTGGGCCAAATTGCAGCGCGAATTTCGCGACCAGCGGCGCAACCAGCGTAATGACGACGACGGCGAAAAACGCGCCGACGAAAGACGAAGTGAACGCGGCCGTCAGTGCCTCGCCGGCCTTGCCCTTCTGAGCCATTGGATAGCCGTCGAATGTCGTCGCGACCGACCAGGGCTCACCGGGTATGTTGAACAGAATGGACGTGATGGCGCCGCCGAAAAGCGCGCCCCAGTAAATGCACGACAGCATAATGATCGCCGACGTAGGCGACATCGAGAATGTCAGCGGCAGCAGGATCGCGACCCCGTTCGCGCCGCCAAGTCCCGGCAACACGCCGATGATGACACCAAGCAAGATGCCGACCAGCATGACCATGATATTGAACGGCTGAATAACCGTCGCGAAGCCGTGGAACAGATTACCAATTTCTTCCATTTTTATTTCCGGCCGGTGCTTTCAGCCCGGCCCCTCCCCACGCGTGGCGTCAGTAACCGAGCAGGTTTTCAATCGGCCCCTTGGGGAGCGGAACGAGAAACCACTTCTCGAAAATGATGAAGGTGATGACCGGAACTCCGATTGCGATGGCTGCGATCAGCGGCCACCCGTATTTGCCGAGCCATCGCATGAAGAATGCGATCAGCACGATCGACATGACATACAGGCCGACCGACGGAATCAGCGCGACATAGATCGCGGTCGGAATGAGCACGAACGCGACCTGACGCAATTGCCCCCATTCGGAGAAAAGGTCCTCCCGCGATTGCGGCAGGGCCTGCACCAGATTGACCGCGCTCGCGATCAGGATCATCACGCCGACATAGAAGGGAAAGAAGCCCGCCATTGGGCCTTCGGCTCCCCAGCCGATACCGACCTTCAAGCTGCCGACGATGACAATGATTGAGAAGATTGTTGTCGCAAGCGCCACGCCGATTTCGACGGACCATTGCGACGGACCAGCGCTTGCAGCGCTCTGCCCACGACGTGCCATGAATTGAAACTCCGGATGAAAAGATGCACCGCCGGCGATGTCGCCGGCGGTGCGGATGGCGTTACTTGGCCATGAAGCCGGCGGCCTTCATCAGATCTTCGTGGCGCTTTTCCTCGGTACCAACCCACTTGAGGTAGTCCGCACCAGTCATGAACGTGGTGTTGAACGCACCTTCGCTCATCAGCTTCTTCCATTCTTCGGTCTCACGGACCTTCTTGAACAGGTCGACGTAGTAGTTGACCTGTTCCGGGGTCGCGCCCGGCGTCATGAACACGCCGCGCAGCATCAGATATTCGATGTCGAGACCGGCCGATTTGCAGGTCGGCACGTCGTTCCACGACATGTCGCCCGCGATCTTGTCCTTGTAATCAAGCTTCTTGGAATCGAACACGCAGAGCGGGCGAACCTTGCCGCCCTTCCAATGCGCGACCGCTTCGATCGGATTGTTCACCGTGGAATCGACGTGACCGCCGACGAGCTGCACCGCAACCGCGCCGCCGCCACGCTCCGGGATATAGATGAACTTCGCGCCCGTGGCCTTCTGCATGGCCTCGGTGATGATCTGGTCTTCCTGCTTCGAGCCGGTACCAGCCATCTTGAACGTGCCGCCCGCGGCCTTCGCAGCGTCGACATATTCTTTGGCCGACTTGTACGGCTTGTCCGCATTCACCCACAGGATGAATTCGTCGAGCGCAAGCATCGCGACCGGAGTGAGATCCTTGTAGCTAAACGGAATGCCCGTCGCCATCGGCGTGGTGAAAAGGTTCGACAGCGTAATAATGATCTTGTGCGGATCGCCCTTTGAGTTCTTCACGTCGAGGAAACCCTCGCCGCCGGCGCCGCCCGCCTTGTTGATGACGACCATCGATTGCTTCATCAAATTATGTTTGGTGACGATGCCCTGAATGGTACGGGCCATCTGATCGGCGCCACCGCCGGTGCCGGCAGGCACGATGAACTCGACCGGCTTGGTCGGCTCCCACGCGGACTGCGCGGGCGAAACGGCCACCGCCGACAACGCGAGCGCGGCCAATCCCAAATATTGTAAGTGTCGTGTCATTGCGTTTCCTCTTTCAATTTTTGTTTTGACCCCACTCCGGTCTTGATGCCGGATGCACTGGGAACGGTGCGTTTAGTCGCCCGTTGAAACCTTATCGTCTATCGGGCGATTGCGGTATGCATAATAATCAAATTATTCGAGATTGACGGTGCCCATCTCGCACTTGCGTTAACTTCATACAGTGTCGAAATAATTTCAGTTTTTAGGGGATTTTCGGCCACTAACGCGAGGCGCGACGGAACGACCCGATGCAGCCGGCCAAGGCGACTCCATCGAAATTTGCGATCAGGTTGCCCGTGATGCCCATCGGCGCGTAACGCGGAACATGCGCGATGTGACGGGGTTACCGTTTGCTTCGAGCGGCCTTCCCGGCAGCCGAGACGGGGGCCGCATGGAGACCAAATCCAAAGATCTGCGGACGGGCCGCTCAATCTGGGAAGACCGGCAAGCACCGTCCGTCGCTCATGCTCCCCTGACGCGTGACATCAAGACCGATGTGCTGGTTATCGGCGCGGGCATTACCGGCGCAATGATTGCCGATGCGTTGACGGCGGAAGGATTGAAAGTCGTAATCGCTGACCGGCGCGGTCCGGCGAAGGGCTCGACAACCGCCAGCACGGCATTGGTGCAATATGAGATCGACACGCCGCTGACAAAGCTTGCGCGCAAGATCGGCGCCCGCAATGCCACACGCGCGTGGCGGCGCTCGGCGCTCGCGGTCAATGCACTCGCAGCGCGCTTCGAGGATTTAAAGGCCGCAGCCGAACATCGCAGGTCGCTTTTTCTCGCCGGCAACGAGCTTGGACGCGCCGGTCTTCTGAGCGAACACGACGCGCGCCGCGCCGCGGGCCTTACCAGTCAGTTTCTCGATCGCAAGCAATTGCGCGACTATGCCGGTATCGACCGTCCGGCCGCTTTGCTCGGATCTCCCAACATGACGATCGATCCGAGAAAGATAACGCGCGCATTGCTACGCGAATGCACGGTTGAGCGCGGGCTAAAGATTTTTGCCCCAGCCGACATCGTTGACGTCAGGGCGAGCCGGGCGGGTGTCACAGCAATCGCCGACAGCGGCCACCACATCGCGTGCCGTCATCTCATATTCGCGAGCGGCTACGAATTTCCGAAAAGCGTCCCGCAGCGCGGACATTCGATCACCTCGACGTGGGTGATTGCCACGGTCCCGCAGCGGAAAAATCTGTGGCCCAGCGAGTGCACGATCTGGGAAGCGTCCGATCCCTATCTCTATCTGCGAACCACACCGGAAGGCCGGGTGATCTGCGGAGGGGAGGACGAAGAATTTTCGGATGCGGAAAAGCGCGATGCGCTGATGGACCGCAAGATCAGGACGCTGCGCCGCAAGCTGCACAAGCTTCTGCCAAAGCTCGATACCCGCGTCGATTACGCATGGGCAGGTGCATTCGGTCAAACCTCGACCGGACTTCCGACCATCGGCCAAATTCCGGGCATGCCGAACTGCTACGCTGCTCTTGGTTATGGCGGCAACGGCATCACCTATGCGCGCATCGCCACCGAAGTGATCTGCGGCGCGCTGACCGGACGCGCGGACATCGACGCCGACCTTTACGATTTTCCACGGCCGAAAGCCTGACTTGCGCATCGGCATGAAAAAGCCCGCCATGCGTTCGCATGACGGGCTTTTCTATTTGGTTGCGGGGATAGGATTTGAACCTATGACCTTCAGGTTATGAGCCTGACGAGCTACCGGGCTGCTCCACCCCGCGATAAATCTCTGAAAGAGAAGCGCTGGATTTTGGCCCCGCGCATGACGGCTATGTAACAACCCAAGCCGTGAATGGAAAGACCCGAATTCCGGCCAAGACTCTTTATTTCTTGCCGAATATCCTCGTTTCGCCCCGGCTCAGGCGGGCCGCGCGAGCGCTTGCTGGAGAGCTACGGACACGTCCGAAATCACGCCGGCCCAGTCGCCGGGCCGCTTCTGGCGGAAAGGCCACGCCTTCGGATACCAGGGCGACGCGCCATCAAGCGTCCAGCGCCAGTCGGGCGCACAGGCAATCAGCATCCAGAGCGGTCGGCCGAGCGCGCCGGCAACATGCGCAACCGAAGTGTCCACGCTGATGACGAGATCGCACAGCGACACGATCGCGGCGGTATCGGCAAAATCTGAAATCTCCCCGCCGAGATGCATCAGGCGCGGCTCGTCGACAAGAATGCGCTCGTCGCCGGAACGCAATTCGCGCTGCAAGCTGATGAACTGCACATCGGCAGCAAGAAGAGGAAGAATAGCCGACAACGGCATTGAGCGATTTTGGTCGTTGGCGTGCATCAGGCTGCCGCCCCAGGCGAGTGCGATGCGCGGCTTGCCGCCAGCGGGCAGCCGCGTGCGCCACGATTCCACGCGATCCGCTGGCGCCGTGAGGTAGGGAATGGCCGCGGGCACCGTCGAAATCTCGGTCTTGAATGCGAGCGGAAGGCGGCCCATCGGAGATTGCAGATCGAATTTCGGTTCAGGCTCGCCGCGTGCGATGACTTGTGAAACGCCCTCGATTCCCGAGAGCCAAGATTTCAATTCCGGCTGCACTTGCAGGATGATATTCGCGCCCATTGCGGCAAGCTGCGGCACGTAGCGCGCAAACTGGATCGTGTCGCCCAACCCTTGTTCGGCATGCACAAGAAGCGTCTTTCCAGACAATTCCTGCGCTCCGGTCCAGAGCGGCTCGCGATAGATGCGCGGCTCCGGCATGCCGGTGCGCTTCCAGCGCCATTCATATTCGGTGAAGCCCTGCGGATAATCTCCCATCGCGAGCAATGACAGGCTCTTATTGAAATGCGCGTCCGGGTAATTGGGCTTCAGCGCAAGTGCGCGATCGAAGCTTGCGATCGCATCGGGATTGCGGCCAAGCGCCTGCAACGCGACGCCGCGTGAGTTCCACGCCGTCTCACTTTTCGGATTGGATAAGAGCACGCGATCAAACGCTTCCACGGCTTCGGCCGCGAGGTTCTGCGCGAACAGCGCGTTGCCGCGATTGAAATGCGCGCCGGGATGACCGGGCTGAAACGCCAGCGCCTGATCGTATTCACGCACGGCTTCGTCGTGCCGTCGCAACTGGAACAGCGCGTTGCCGCGATTGAGGCGCGCCTCGATATGGCGTGGTTCGCGCGCGAGTGCCTTGTCGAGAGAGGCGAGACCTTCCTCCGCGCGGCCGGTTTCGACGAGTACGCGGCCACGATTGACCAACGCTCCGACGTTATTCGGCTCGACCGCGAGCGCCTTGTCGAAACTTGCCAGTGCATCGGCCGTGCGCTTCAGCGTCGCCAGCACCATGCCGAGATTGGATTGCGCGTCGGCCGAGCGCGGCGCGAGTTTCAGCGCCTGCGTAATCAGTTTCAGCGCGTCGTTCGGCTTGCCACGCTGGAACTGGAGCATGCCGTAGAGATGCAGCGCGTCGAAATGATCCGGCCAGGTTTTCAGGATTTTCCGGTAGCCCTTTTCCGCATCGTCAAACTGCCCGCGCTGATGCGCTTCGAGCGCTTTTTGAATCGCTTGCGCGAGATGGTTCGGCGGCGGTGCGAAGGGATTGGACATGCGGATGTGTTTAGCAGAGCGGGGCGCGCGCCGAAATGCAGGGCGCAAAACGCAACAGGGCCGCAAACGCAAAAACGCCGCCCCGAAGGGCGGCGTTTTTGTGTCGTGATCATCGTGATGAGAATGTCCGTCTTTTGCAGGCCTGGCAGCGACCTACTCTTCCAAGTCTTAAGACTTAGTACCATTGGCGCGGGAAAGATTAACGGCCGTGTTCGGAATGGGAACGGGTTCAGGCTCTCCGCAAAAACCACCAGGCCGGCGAAAGACGGATTGAGAAGAATGTTTGCTGGTCTTGACCGATTGCGCATGCTCTCGCACGCGAAAAAGGTGTGACTGAACGCTTTGGGCATTGAGTTAATGAGAGCGTTCAAGCCAATCGAGCAATTAGTACCGGTAAGCTCAATGCGTTGCCGCACTTACACACCCGGCCTATCAACGTGATGGTCTATCACGGCTCTCAAGGGAGAACTCGTTTTGAGGTGGGTTTCCCGCTTAGATGCTTTCAGCGGTTATCCCGTCCGTACGTAGCTACGCTGCAATGCCGCTGGCGCGACAACAGCTCCACCAGAGGTACGTCCATCCCGGTCCTCTCGTACTAGGGACAGATCCTCTCAATTCTCCGACACCCACGGCAGATAGGGACCGAACTGTCTCACGACGTTCTGAACCCAGCTCACGTACCACTTTAATCGGCGAACAGCCGAACCCTTGGGACCTGCTCCAGCCCCAGGATGTGATGAGCCGACATCGAGGTGCCAAACGATGCCGTCG
>CAMBBO010000012.1 GCA_945862935.1 Pseudorhodoplanes sinuspersici
GGAAAGCCTTCGGTGCCGTTATGAGCAACAAGATGTGGGGCGGGCGGTTTGCGTCCAGTCCCGACGCGATCATGGAAGCGATCAACGTCTCGATTGACGTCGACAGGCACCTGTATCGCCAGGACATCGCCGCGAGCAAGGCCCATGCGGCGATGCTCGCCAAGAAAGGCATCATTACGGCGGATGACGCGCGCAAGATCGCGGGCGGCCTCGACACCATTTTGAGCGAGATCGAGAAGGACAAGTTTGCCTTCGATCGCGGTCTTGAAGACGTGCACATGAATGTCGAAAGCCGGCTGACCAAGCTGATCGGTCCCGCCGCCGGACGCCTGCATACCGCGCGTTCGCGCAACGATCAGGTCGCAACCGATTTCAAGCTCTGGGTGCGCGACACCATCGACACTCTCGACGCGGCGCTTGCCGATTATCAGCGTGCGCTCGCCGAACGAGCGCTGGAGCATCATGCGACCGTGATGCCGGGACTGACACATCTACAGACCGCGCAGCCGATCACGTTCGGACATCACCTGCTCGCCTATGTCGAGATGGCGGCGCGCGATCGCGGCCGATTCGCCGACGCGCGAAAGCGGCTGAATGAATCGCCGCTCGGCTCGGCGGCGCTTGCAGGAACGTCGTTTCAACTCGACCGCGACATGACGGCGAAGGCGCTGGGCTTCGACCGGCCCGCGGCAAATTCGCTCGACGCCGTGTCGGATCGCGATTTCGTGCTCGAAACGCTTGCCGCGGCAACGATTGCGAGCGTGCATCTGTCGCGGCTTGCCGAAGAAATCGTTATCTGGACGTCGCCGCTGGTCGGGCTTGTGAAGCTGTCCGACAAATTCACCACCGGCTCCTCGATCATGCCGCAGAAGCGTAACCCGGACGCTGCCGAACTCGTGCGCGCGAAAACCGGACGGATCGCCGGCGCGTTGCAGCAGCTCATCATCGTGATGAAGGGGTTGCCGCTCGCCTATCAGAAGGACATGCAGGAAGACAAAGAGGGCGCGATGGACGCGCTTGCTGCGCTCTCGCTCTCGATTGCCGCGATGACCGGCATGGTGCGCGACCTGACACCTGACAAAGCGCGCATGAAGGTCGCGGCGGGCGAAGGCTATGCGACCGCGACCGATCTCGCCGACTGGCTGGTGCGGACCCTGAAAATGCCGTTCCGCGATGCGCACCACGTTACCGGGAAAATTGTCGGCGCGGCCTCGGACAAGGGCATTGCCCTGCACGAATTGCCGCTGGACGCGATGCGCAAGATCGAGCCGAAGATTACGAAAGATGTTTATGAGGTGCTTTCGGTCGAACGCTCGGTGAATAGCCGCACCAGTTTCGGCGGCACGGCGCCCAAAAATGTCCGGTCTCAGGCCCAAAAATGGCTCAAAAAGCTCGGTAATAAGTAGCGATGATCGAAGCTCGCATCGGAGCGCCGATCTGGATATGGTGCCCTCGATTCAGGAGCCATTCGTGAATTTTCGTTCGACCCGCGTTTCTTATCGTCTGATGACCGCAGCGATTGTGGTTGCCGCAGGCTTGGCGCTGTCCGCTTGCGGCCGCAAGGGACCGCTTGATGCGCCGCCCGGTGCTGCACTGGCTTCACCCGATGCCTCGTCCAAAAACGCGGTGGAGACGCAGGATCGCTCGCTGTTCGGCGATCCGTCTCAGCCCAATTCGGCAAATTCCCTTCCCGTGGCGAAGGGGGAGAAGAAACGAATTCCCCTCGACGTCCTTCTTGACTGATCGGCCATGCATCATTTTGCCTATCGCAACGGTGTGCTGCACGCCGAGGCGGTGAGCCTCGCCGATCTCGCAGCGCAAGCCGGCACGCCGTTCTATTGCTATTCAGCGGCGACGTTGACGCGGCATTATCGTGTCTTCGCTGAAGCGTTCGCGGATGTGCCGTCGCTCGTATGCTATGCCGTGAAGGCAAATTCCAATCAGGCCGTGATCGCGACGCTGGCGAAGCTTGGTGCCGGCGCCGATGTCGTCTCCGAAGGCGAGTTGAAGCGCGCTCTTGCCGCGGGCGTTCCGCGCGAGAAGATCATGTTTTCCGGCATCGGCAAGTCCGACCGGGAGCTTGCGCTTGCAGTCGATGAGAACATTCTTTGCGTGAATGTCGAATCCGAGCCGGAGCTTGAGCGTCTTTCATTCATTGCCGCAGCGAAGGGCCGCAAGGTCGAGATTTCAATTCGCGTCAATCCCGACGTCGATGCAAAGACCCATCGCAAGATCGCAACCGGCAAAGCCGAGAACAAATTCGGTATCCCGATCAGCCGCGCGCGCGATGTGTACGCGCATGCGGCGAAATTGCCCGGCATCCACGTCAGCGGTGTCGATATGCATATCGGCAGCCAGATCACAGAGCTGCAGCCATTCGAGGACGCGTTCGCGCTGCTGGCGGAATTCGTCCAGACGCTGCGCGCCGACGGCCACGCCATCGCTCATGTCGATCTTGGCGGTGGACTTGGCATTCCCTATCGCGACGGCGAGACACCGCCCGATCCCGCCGCCTATGCCGTGATCGTCAAGCGCGCGACGCGTGCGCTCGACTGCAAGCTGATTTTTGAGCCGGGCCGCCTGATTGTCGGGAACGCAGGTATCCTCGTCACGCGCGTGCTGTACGTGAAGCATGGCGATGCAAAAAACTTTGTGATCGTCGATGCTGCGATGAACGACCTGATCCGCCCGACGCTCTACGAGGCGCATCATGAGATCCGGCCGGTTCAGGAGAGGTCGCAGGGTGCGCAAATCGTCGCAGACGTAGTCGGGCCGGTCTGCGAGACCGGAGACTATCTGGCGCTCGACCGCTCCCTAGTGGAACCCAAGCCCGGCGATCTCCTCGCCATCATGACCGCTGGGGCATACGGGGCGGTGCAAGCGGGAACCTACAATACCCGGCCGCTGGTCCCGGAATTGCTTGTCAGGGAAGCGGAATGGTCGGTGATCCGGCCCCGCCTCGAAGCCGACGCATTGATTGCGCTCGATCGGCTGCCGCCCTGGCTGTGATCTGCCGGGGTTGGGGCGGGACTAACGATCCCGGCTGTGTGTTAGACTGATGCCGGAAGATTCCTCATGGCTAAGGCGTCCTGAGCAATTGTCCGGCAGGTGTCTGAGGAGCATTGGGATTTGGCAAGCCGCCGAAACGACCCATTGATGTCCGGCGCGCTCGGGCGCGTCCGCTGGGGCCTGCTTTGGGAGCGCATCTGGCCTCCTCTTGCGACAGCACTGACCCTCGGCGGCGCTTTTCTGGTTGTCTCCTGGCTTGGGCTTTGGATTTGGCTGCCCCCGCTCGCCCGCATGATCGTGCTCGGCCTGTTCGGGCTGCTTGCACTGGCAGCACTCGTTCCACTCATATTCGTCCGCTTCCCGTCCGCTGGCGAAGGGCTGCGCCGGCTCGACCGCGAGAGCGGCCTTGAACACCGTCCGGCCACGGCGATTGCCGACGAACTCGCAGTCACATCCAGCGATCCGGTATCGCTTGCTCTCTGGCGCGCGCACATCGAACGCGCGCTGTTAGCAGCGCGCGGCCTTAAGGCCGGATGGCCGATGCCGCATCTGGCGCTGCGCGATCCTTACGCTCTGCGCGCGCTCGTTGGCGTTCTGGCCGTCGCCACGTTTTTTGCGGCAGGGACCGAGCGCGGCAAGCGGGTCGCTGCGGCCTTCGATTGGCGTGGTGCGATCTCGAACCAGAATTATCGTGTCGATGCGTGGGTGACGCCTCCGGCTTACACCGGGCGTCCGCCGCTGATCCTGCCTGGCATGCATCCGGGCGAAGCGGCGCGTGCGGCGAATTCCACATTTACCGTTCCAACCGGTAGCGTCCTGGTCATTCGCTCGACCGGCGCATCCGGCCTCGAAGTCGCGGCCAAGGGCGGCATCGCGAACGATCCCGCGGCCGTGCCTCCGCCACCATCGGGGACAAGCGAGCATCGCTTCGTTGTCAGCGATCAGGGTGAGACGATTTTGCGCGGCCTCGGCAGCGACGTGACATGGTCGTTCCAGGTGACGCCAGATCGCGCGCCGACCATCGCGCTGACCAAAGAGCCGGAACCACAGGCGCGCGGCGCGTTGCAGCTTCAATACAAGATCGAAGACGATTACGGCGTTGTCGACGCGCAGGCGACCTTTGAACAGAAGGAGAGCGCCAACGCTGGCGGAAGTTCCGGCAAGACTCCGCGCCCGCTTTTCGGCGCTCCGAATTTTCCGCTGGTGCTTCCTCAGGCGCGCACGCGCAACGGGGTGGCGCAAACGACCAAGGATTTGTCCGAGCATCCTTGGGCTGGCGTCGACATTATGATGACGCTGACCGCGCGCGACGAAGCGGGCAATGAAGGCCGCTCCGACGCGCAGGAAATACGGCTCCCGCAGCGTCCGTTCGGAAAGCCGCTTGCCCGTGCGCTGATCGAGCAGCGGCGCATTCTTGCGCTCGATGCCGAAGCAAAACCATTGGTTCTGTCCGCGCTTGAAGGGCTGACGATCGCGCCGGAAAAATTCATCCCCGAAGCGGGCATCTATCTCGGATTGCGGTCGATTTACTTCCAGCTTGCCCGCGCCAAGACCGACGATCAGCTTCGCGACGTGGTCGGCCGCCTTTGGGCGATGGCGGTGTCGATCGAGGACGGCAACGTCTCCGATGCGGAAGCAGCCCTTCGCGCCGCGCAGGAAAAACTTCGCGAGGCGCTCGACCGCGGCGCCACCGACGAGGAAATCAAGAAGCTCACTGACGAGCTACGCGCTGCGCTCGACAAGTTCATGCAAGCTCTCATGGAGCAGATGCAGAAGAATCCGCAGAACGCCGCGCGCAACGATCCGAATGCGCGCAATCTGCGGCCGCAAGACCTGAAGAGCATGATCGACAGGCTTGAAGACCTTGCCCGGTCCGGCGCCAAGGATGCCGCCAAGAAGCTGCTTCAGGAACTGAACCAGATTCTCGAAAATTTGCAGACGGCGCGCCCCGGCCAGATGGACGGCGAGCAGGACGACGACATGATGTCGGCGCTCGATGAGCTTGGCGACATGATCCGCAAGCAACAGCAATTGCGCGACCGCACCTTCCGGCAGGGCCAGGATCAGCGCCGTCAGCGCAACCAGCGCGGTCAGCAGGGACAGCAAGGTCAACAAGGCGACCAACAGCAGGACATGGGCGAATTGCGGCAGAACCAGCAGGCTCTGCGCGAGCAGCTTCGCAAGCTACTTGAGGAGATGAAGAAGAAGGGTCTTGGTCAGCAGCAACAGCAGGACGGCGAAGGCCAGCAGCAGGGCGACAATGGCGAAGGCGACCAGCTTGGCCAAGCCGGCGAGGCGATGGGCGACGCCGAGGGCCAGCTCGGCGACGGCAATTCCGACGGTGCTGTCGACGCACAGGGCCGCGCACTTGAAGCCATGCGCAAGGGCGCGCAAGGCATGGCGCAATCAATGCAGCAGCAGATGGGTCAGGGGCCGGGCGGTCCCGGCCAGCCGGGCCGTCAGGGCCAGTCGCGTGCGCAGCAGGAAACCGATCCGTTGGGGCGGCCTTTGCGCGGGCGCGATTATGGCGACGATGTCACGGTCAAGGTACCGGGTGAAATCGACGTGCAGCGTGCACGGCGCATTCTCGAAGAACTACGCCGCCGGTTCGCCGATCCGGCGCGTCCGCAGATCGAGCTCGACTATTTGCAGCGGCTTCTGCGGGACTTCTAGAGAATTAATGCCGCGTTCGTGCGGCAAGCGCATCGGTCACTGCGCCGCGAATTGACGCGAGCGAGAACGGCTTAGTGATCACGTCGTGGATCAGGACTTCTAGGCCGGACGCGCGTTCGCGCTGGTCGGCGTAGCCTGTCATCAACAGGATTGTCAGCGCGGGATAATCGCGGCTCGCGGCGAGAGCGAGCGCAATGCCGTCCATCACCGGCATGCGGATGTCGGTTAGCAACAGATCAAAGCGGCCGTCTTCGCGCGTCAGGGATTCCAGCGCCTCGCCACCGTCGCGATTGGCGATAACGTCGTGGCCGTCATTCGTCAGCGCGCGCGCAATCATGCTGCGCAATGAGTCTTCGTCTTCGGCGATAAGGATGCGGGCCATGTCAGCGAACTCCGGCGACGACGTCTTGTCGGTTGAAAAAACGAACGGTTACGTCCTGAGCTTCAGCCGGTGGCGAAGCGAGGCGCGACTTGAACGGAAGCTGTTCACCCGGCGCCAGCACGTTGCGGCCCGGTACGGCCGTCCAGCTATAGATTTCCATGCCCGCCGCATTGCGCACAGCGAAGCGCAAACGAGGAATGTCGACAGGAACGGGCGAGTGGCTCCCGATGCTACCTTCGACGACGAGCACCGGAATGCCATCGTGCGTGTCGCGCATCGTCTTGACGCTGTCGAACACGACCCCGCGCAAGTTCACCGGCAGGCCGATCCGCGCGTAAAGCGACGCCGTTTGAGGCGCGAACTGCACGACTGTTTTGCGCCAGCCGATCAGGCCAGCAATGATCGCTACGAACATCAGGATCATGACCGGCGATGACGGCATTGCGAAGCGCTGCTTCTTGCGGCGCTGGTGCAGGAGTTCGCGGCGCGCGACGAAGGACTCGCCGTCGTCCTCTGCGTTGGGATCGGGCAGCGTGGTCGGGAGCGCCGCCAGTTGTTCCATTGGAGGAACAATTGACGGAGACGGGTCGATCGGTTCCGGCTGAGAATCAAAATCAGCCGTTTCGCTATAGGGCTGGTTGAACTCCGCCGGTGCGCTTTCCATTGCGGCTGCGGGTTCGTTCTCAAGCGCATAAACGTCGTCAGCCGCGAAGGGCACCGGTGCGTTATCTGGCGTGTAATGATCGGGCGCGGGGGCGTCCGGGATTGGCGAGGCAAGCGCATCGGCCGCGCTGACCAGTTGACTGGCAAGCCTCTCGGCGTGGTGCTTTTCCGCGCTCGGTTCTGCTTCCTGCTGGGCGAACCAGACGGTCCTGCAACGCACGCAACGCACCGTACGCCCGGCATTGCCGAGCGTGTTGATTTCGACCCGATATGAGGTCGCGCAATGGGGACAAACGATCATCATTGGCGAATCGTGACAGTGGCTCCTGCTGGGACCTTAGCTCCCGTCCGTTAACGGATCGGAAACCATGATCCGGCGGATTTGGCCCTCAAGGCCCTATTTTGGTCTGCGGGGCGCCTCCTGTAAGAAGCCAAGGGGTGCCGCGAATCCTCGCCCGGCGAGAAGCGGTTATCGGCCCGGAGGGGCGTGTGGTCCGATTCGAGAATGTTGGTTTGCGCTATGGGCTGGGGCCTGAGGTCCTGCGCGACATCACGTTCCGGATCGAGCCTAATTCCTTCCAGTTCCTGACCGGCCCTTCGGGGGCGGGAAAAACCTCGCTCCTTCGGCTGCTGTTCCTGTCGATTCGGCCGACCCGGGGGCTGACCACGATGTTCGGACAGGACATCGCAATGCTCGACAAGGACTCGTTGTCGTCGCTGCGCCGGCGCATTGGCGTCGTTTTCCAGGATTTCCGGCTACTCGATCATTTGACGACCTATGAGAACGTATCGTTGCCGTTTCGCGTGCTCGGCCGCGAGGAGGATAGCTATCGCTACGAGGTGATTGAGTTGTTGCAGTGGGTGGGCCTCGGCGAGCGCATGTCGGCGCTGCCGCCGGTGCTGTCGGGTGGCGAAAAGCAGCGCGCCGCAATCGCGCGCGCCGTCATTGCGCGGCCGCAACTCCTGCTCGCCGACGAGCCGACCGGCAATGTCGATCCGAGCCTCGCGCAGCGGCTTCTTCGCCTGTTTGTGGAGTTGAATAAATCCGGCACGTCGGTGGTCATCGCGACCCACGATATTGCGCTGATGGATCAATATGACGCGCGCCGCCTCGTGCTTCACGAGGGGCGGCTGCACCTCTACGATTGAGCGGACATGACTGACGACCGATACGACAGCGAAATGACGGCACCCGCGCGCGTGCCACGCGGCCACATGCCGCGCAACGACACGCCGATCGTGCCGCCGGATTCAGTCGGCGGCCGCGCACTCGTTGCAGTCGTCGCGATCATGACCTTTCTGGCGTCGCTGACGACAGGCGCGGTGCTGCTCGTGCGCGCGAGCGCGGGCGATTGGCAATCGGACGTTTCGCGCGAAGCGACGATCCAGGTTCGGCCCGCCGCAGGGCGGGTGCTCGACGACGAGGTGGTGAAGGCGGTGGACCTCGCGCGCAGCCTTGCGGGAATTTCGGAAGTGCGCGCGCTGACGCGCGATGAATCTGCGCGCCTGCTTGAGCCGTGGCTCGGCACCGGATTGGCACTCGAAGACCTGCCGGTGCCGCGTGTCATTGTTCTGAAACTGGCGGCGGATCAGCGCGCCGATCTTGCGGCTTTGCGAAAGGCGCTGACCGAACGCGTGCCGGGCGCCAGTCTCGATGACCATCGCGGCTGGGTTGAACGCATGCGCGCGATGGCTCAAACGGCCGTGGCCAGCGGGCTGGCTATTCTCGCTCTAGTCCTCGCAGCGACGATCCTGTCGGTGACGTTTGCGACGCAAGGGGCAATGGCGGCCAATAAGCCGATCATCGAGGTGCTGCATTTCATCGGCGCGCATGACAGCTTCATCGCCCGCCAGTTTCAACGGCATTTTCTTGCGCTCGGTTTGAGAGGCGGTGCCATCGGGGGTGGTGCCGCCATTGTGTTATTTCTGATTGGAAGTTTTGCTAGCGACTGGTTTCTCGGCTCCGCTGCCGCGGATCAGGCTGCGGCCCTGTTCGGTGGTTTCTCCATCGGAATTGCCGGCTATTTCGTGCTGATCGCGCAAGCTCTTCTGATCGCGATTGTGACCGCGGGCGCGTCCCGCCACACCGTTTACCGGACCCTCGAAGCCGTCTGAGGTCAAAATACGCCCCGCCGCCGCCCCATTCTGCGTTATGATTCGCAGGGGTTCTTGAAATCGATGCTGCCCGGATCACACACGCAATACCGTCCGCGCCGAAGCCGCGTTGCGAGCGCGCTCGGATTTGTCGCGCGCGCTATCGGTTTGCTGATGGGCTTGTTCGTGCTCGGCGTGCTGTTGTTCGTGGCTGGTTTCGGCTGGTTTCTCTGGATCGTTCCGAATGAGGAAGCCCCGATCGGCCGCGCGGCGGACGGCATCGTGGTCTTGACCGGAGGCGCGTCCCGCACGGCGGACGGCATGGAATTGCTCGCAGCCGGAAAAGGCAAACGTCTGCTCATCAGCGGCGCACATCGCACCACCAATCAGGCCGAACTGGTCCGGCTTCTTCCCGAGCACGAAAAAATCATTACCTGCTGCGTCGATGTCGACCGCGCGGCGCTGAACACCGTCGGTAACGCGACAGGTACGCGCCAATGGGTCAAGGAGCGCGGATTTAATTCATTGATCGTCGTGACATCGAATTATCACATGCCGCGTGCGATGGCTGAGCTCGCCAATCAGCTGCCGGATGTCGATCTGATCCCGTTCCCGGTGATCTCCGCGAAATCGGCAGGGTGGACACAGGCAGCATCGGCAAGGCTTCTCGTGTCGGAATATGTGAAGTATATCGTCGCCGTGCTGCGTATTGAACTTAATCAGCCGGCGGCCTGACCGGGCGGAACAGGGTTGTGATGATTTTTGTCCGTTCGGTGCTTTTCAATGTGCTGTTTTATTTTGTTCTCGCCATCTACCTGATTGTTACGCTCCCGGCGCATCTGATGACGCGGCGCGCGATGATCGCGGTTTGCCGCTCGTGGGCGAAGACCAACCTCGTGCTGCTGCGCATAGTGTGTGGCATCAAGGTAGATTTTCAGGGCCTTGAGAAAATTCCATCCGGTCCGCTGATCTGTGCCTCCAAGCACCAGTCGGTGTGGGAGACCTTTACGCTCCTCGCCGTGTTCGAGGATCCCGCCTTCATCATGAAGCGCGAATTGATGTGGATTCCGTTTTTTGGATGGGCGGCATGGAAGGCCGGCATGATCGCGGTCGACCGCGGCGCGCGCGGGGCCGCGCTGAGCGCGATGAACGAGCGCGCCAAGACTGAGATTTTGAAAGGACGTCAGCTCATCATTTTCCCGGAAGGAACGCGCCGCCAGCCGGGGGCCGAGCCGAAATACAAATTCGGAGTTGCCCATCTGTATTCGGAGTTTGGCGTGCCATGCCTGCCGGTCGCGCTCAATTCTGGACTGTTCTGGCCGCGCCGTTCCTTCATGCGATATCCGGGGACCATACGGGTAACGCTGTGCGATCCGATCTTGCCGGGAATGGACAGGCAGGCGTTTCTGGCGCGACTGCAGAACGACATCGAAACCGCGACTGCGCCGCTGATCGAGCAGGGACGGCTGGAGTTGCGTAGAGCCGGAGTGACCTAGTCCGCGCCTTCAGCGCTCGGCTCCGGCGGACCTTTCAGCTTCTCGGCCAGACGATGCAACTCGTCGTCACGACATCCCATCGCTTCCAGCGCGGCAACCGTCGACAATACGTAATCCGGGTTGGCGCCGGATTGTCCATGCGCGTGTTGGATATGCCGCAACTGGTCCGCCATTGAGAGCTTTCCAGAATATTGCGGATGGCGGCGGTCCACGACGTAGCATACTGCGTCGATGCGCCGCTCCGGCTGTCCCGCGAGCAGGACGCCACGCACCGTCTCTCGATAAACCTTGGTCACCTGCTCGCGCGCCCGCAAATAGGCAAGCGTATCCGCGCGTTGTGCCGCTGCGACCCGAAAGGCGATGCCGCGGCATGCCCCGCCGCGATCCAGCCCCAGCACAAGACCCGGCCGCTCCGGCGTGCCACGGTGCACGAAGGAATAGACGCATAGCGAACGATGTAGTCCAATCACGCGCGCGGGATTTTTTTCAATAAATTCGAAGCCGTGGTGCCACATTAATGAGCCGTAGCCAAAAACCCAAAGATCGCCGGTAGCGTGATCGAGAGAGTTCATCGGACGCTGCATCAGGAGCTTGGCCGCGGGTCCGGCCAGCAGGAGGAATAACCCGGCGCAACTTTACGGCTCTAAAGTGGTTTGAGTAAGGTTCCCGCCGAATTGCCGCAATCCCGTTTTACCGTGCTGCTCCTCAAACATTGAAGAAGAATGCCGCTTCGCGAATACGAGTGGATGGATTCCCAGAGCGTGCCTCGCCGCCGCCGGACGTGGCCCTATGTCGCGTTCGGCATGCTGGTTGTCGCTACGGCAGGGTGGATCGCATTCTGGTATTCGGCTGCGACACAGGCCGAAAGGCTGGTGAGCGAATGGATCGAGCGGGAATCAAGGCTCGGCCGCTTTTACGATTGCGGTTCCCGGTCGATCCAGGGATTCCCGTTCCAGATCGTTCTTCGATGCGACGAAGCGCGCGCGCAGCTGAACAATCTTCAACCTGCTCTTGGCCTCAATCTCAGCGATGTGCAGGTCGCGGCTCCCCTCTATCAGCCGACCTTGCTTGTCGCGCAATTTTCCGGGCCGCTCGCTATCGGCGAGCCGGACCACGCGCCGCGCATGATGGCGAACTGGAAGTCCGCGCGAACCACGGTGCGAGGAACGCCACGCTCGCCTGAGCGTATTTCGATAGTGATGGAAAAGCCGGTCTTCGAACGCGTGACGGACGGCGGCCGCGAATCTTTGGTGAACGGTGAGCATGTGGAATTTCACGCGCGTATCGTATCTGGCACTCCGGCCAATCATCCGCTGCTTGATGTTGGAGTAAAGATTGCCGCCACGTCCGCGCCGGGCGTTCATCCGCTCGCGGCAGAACCAATCGATGCGGATGTCGACACGCGCCTGCACGGCCTCAAAGATTTCGCCCCGAAGTCATGGCCTGACCGCTTTCGGGAAATTCAGCAGGCGGACGGCCGTATTGAAGTTCGCAATGCGCGAATACGTCAGGGTGAATGGCTTGCGACCGGGACGGGAAGCGTGGGCTTGAGCGCGGCTGGCCGGTTGCAGGGAGAAATTCTCGTCACCGTTGCCGGTCTCGACAAGCTGATGAAGCAGCTTGGGGTCGAATATGTCGCGCGCAGCGAACGGATGAACTCGGCCATCGGCGCACTTAATCAACTGCTGCCGGGACTCGGGGATGCGGCGAGGGAGCATGCTGGCGCTGGCGCGGCGGCGGGACTGGCCCTTCTCGGTGAGCAGGTCGAACTCGAAGGGCGCAAAGCGACGCGGCTGTCGCTTCGATTTCAGGACGGTGCGGTTTCCTTAGGCCCCGTTCCGATCGGTCAGACCGAGGCGCTGTTTTAGTCCTTTTTCGCTTCCGTCAATGTCGGATGCGTGCGCCCGAAATCGGGCGCAGCGGAATCCTGTCCGATCTGCACGATGCCGCGGCGGATCGCCCGCGTCCGTGTGAAATGCTCGAACAGCACGTCGCCATCGCCGCTGCGCATCGCGCGCGTGAGCGCCGAGAGGTCCTCGTTGAAGCGGCCGAGCATCTCGAGCACCGCCTCCCTGTTCGCGAGGAACACATCGCGCCACATGGTCGGATCGGATGCGGCAATGCGCGTGAAATCGCGGAAGCCGCCTGCGGAGAATTGCAACACTTCCGATTGCGTCACTTCGCCGAGTTCGTCCGCTGTGCCGACGATGGTGTAGGCAATCAGATGCGGCACATGGCTCGTAATCGCGAGAACGAGATCGTGATGTTCCGCCGACATCGACTCGACCTTCGCGCCGAGCGTGCGCCAGAACAAGGCAAGACGCTCGACCGCGGCGGCATCCGCATCGGCGGGCGGCGTCAGGATGCACCAGCGATTGACGAACAATTCGGCAAAGCCGGAATCCGGGCCGGAATTTTCAGTGCCGGCTACCGGATGCGCCGGGACGAAATGCACGTTCTTTGGCAAGAACGGCGCCATGTCGCGCAGCACGGAGCCTTTGACCGAGCCGACGTCCGACACGATCGCCCCGGCCTTCAGATGCGGGCCTATCTCCTGCGCCACCGCGCCGCTTTGGCCGACCGGAATGCAGACAATCACGAGGTCGGCGTCTTTCACCGCGGCAATGTTGTCAGCGGCGACCTCGTCGGCAAAGCCAAGCTCTTTGACGCGCTGTCGCGTTTTTTCCGAACGCGCGGTCGCGACAATCGTTCTCACCACGCCTTGGGCACGCGCAGCATGCGCAATCGAAGAGCCGATCAGGCCGCTGCCGATCAGCGCGAGTTTTTCGAAAATCGGTTTCGTCACGCGGATTTGCCCATGAATTCGGCGAGTGTTTTCACAGCGAGGCGATTGGCCTCTTCGGTACCGACGGTCATGCGCAAGGCGTTCGGCAATTTGTACGACGTCACCTGACGCAGAATCACGCCGCGCGACATCAGCAGCGCGTTGGCATCGGCCGCCGTCTTCTCGCTCGCAAAGTGGATAAGAACGAAATTGGCGGCGCTCGGAGTGATTGTCAGGCCAAGCTTCCCGATTTCCTCGGTTAGCCAGGCGAGCCAGCGTTCGTTGTGCGCGCGTGCTTTATCCAGATGCGCCGTGTCGGCAAGTGCTGCAATCCCTGCGGCAATCGCTGGTCCACTCACGTTGAACGGGTCGCGAATGCGGTTGACCGCATCGACAATCGCGGCAGGACCGTACATCCAGCCGAGGCGCAACGACGCGAGGCCATAGATTTTTGAGAACGTGCGCGTCATCACGACATTCTCGCTGGTCGCGACAAGCTCGATCCCGGATTCGTAGTCGTTGCGGCGGACATATTCCGCATAGGCCGCGTCGATCACGAGCAGCACATTTTTTGGCAAGGCAGCGTGCAGACGCTTCACCTCGTCGAACGGGACATACGTTCCGGTCGGATTGTTCGGGTTTGCGAGGAAAACGATTTTTGTCTTCGGCGTTATCGCCTTCAAGATTGCATCGACGTCGGCGGTAAAATTCTTTTCCGCCGCGACAACATTCTTTGCGCCCGCGCCCAATGTCACGATCGGATAGACGAGAAATCCGTGTGTCGTGTGGATCGCTTCGTCGCCATCGGCGAGATAGGCGCGCGCGAGCAGATTGAGGATATCGTCGGAGCCAGCCCCGCACACGATGCGCGCCGGATCGAGACCGTAGGTTTTTCCAATCGCGATGCGCAACGCCGTTGCTGCGCCGTCGGGATAATCCTGCAGGTGTTGTCCCGCCAGTCCATAGGCCTCGATGGCCTTCGGGCTCGCGCCGAGTGGCGTCTCATTCGAGGAAAGCTTGAATACCTTCGAAATGCCGGGCGCCGAGCTTTTGCCCGGCACGTAGGGCGAGATATCAAGCACGCCTTGGCGCGGTTGCGGGGCAGTCATCGCGTTTCTCAATCTTTCGGCGGTCAGGACAGTCCGGCGCCGCCGGCCACCGTATAGCGGGTCGCGTGCGTTCCGACGAGGGCCACCGAGCGGACCGAACTTTCCGCTTTGGCGAGCGCATTGGTGATCTGCTCGATGGTTTGGCCCTGCGGGATGGAGACCAGAAGCGCTGCGCCGTCGAAGGCACCGGCAGGCACCGCGATCATTTCGGCGAGTGGCGCAAGCGCGCGCGCTGCCGCAGCGCCCCATCCAGACACCTTGACGCTATAGACCTTCACCTCGTCGGCCATCGCATCGGCTGCCGAGCGCGACACAGCGAACACTGGCAGCGATGCCGGATGGTCCGGTCTTTCGACGAAGGGCAAACGCGCGATGATTTTCGGCGCGGCATCGCCTTCCAAAGCGGTCCACCACGCGCCGGCGCCCGCAAGCGCACTCGCAGGCACGAGACCGAGATCGCCTTTGGACGCAGCGACCGCAGCGATGACGCCGGACGCGCTCATATGCGGTTTGAACGGCACCGTGAAACCAAAATGAAAGCGAACGGTATCGCGCACCGCGGCTTCGCCCGCGGTCAGATCGGCATGCACCGCGTATGGAGCCTGCACATGCGTGAAGGTTGCGATGATGACGCGCCAGATGCTTTCGACGGTATCGAGCGGCAGCAGGCCGCGATGGCGCTCGACCAGCTTTCGCATCATTGACGCTTCGCGCGCGGGCCGGAAGGCGGAGCCACCCGTGTCCTGCGACTGCTTCACCGCGATCAGATTTTCGATGATCCGGCCGCGCTCCATCAGGAGCGAATGCATCGCGTCGTCGATGCGGTCGATCTCGACGCGCAACTCGGCGAGCGTTGGAATTTTCGTCTTCGGGTCTGTCATCGCACGAGATCGTTAATTCGGGTCGGAAACGCCCTTCAGGGGCCGTCCTTGATAGGAGGGACACCTTCGGAAATCAAAGAAAACATGGATCTCGCGGGAACGGCTGGCCCCCATTATCTTGACGGACCAAGGCCACATCCCTATGTTTCTGCATCATTGTGGTCATTTGAGCCGGCCGGCTTGCAGCCACGTTAAACAACTCGCTAAACAGGCCGGGGATAATGATGATCCCGGCCGAACATATGTTCTGGCCGGGGTTTTTGTGCCCGGCTCAACGATCTGCCGGGACCCGTTATCGCGATGACGCATATAGAGTCAGTTGGCGAAACTCCGATTGAGAACCGCACGAGCGAGGCGGACCAGCCGCGCGACTCGCTGGTAGCGTTATTCGACGCGCCGCTAAAACTCGATGCGGGCGTCGAGCTTTCTCCGCTTCAGATCGCCTACAAGACCTACGGCAAGCTCAACGCCCAACGCAGCAACGCCGTTCTGATCTGCCAGGCTCTCACGGGCGATCAGCATGCCGCGAGCCGCAATCCGGTCACGGGCAAAGGCGGCTGGTGGGACACGCTGATTGGTCCGGGCAAGCCGATCGACACCGAACGCTATTTCGTCATTTCGTCCAATGTGCTCGGAAGCTGCATGGGTACGAGCGGCCCGGCATCGACCGATCCTTCGACCGGCAAGCCTTACGGCCTGACATTCCCTGTCGTCACCATTCGCGACATGGTGCGCGCGCAGGCGATGCTGCTCGATCATCTTGGCATTGAGACACTGTTCGCGGTTGCGGGCGGCTCGATGGGCGGCATGCAGGTGCTGGAATGGGCGGCGAGTTATCCGCATCGTGTGTTCGCAGCATTGCCTATCGCCTGCGCGACCCGCCACTCGGCGCAGAACATCGCCTTTCATGAAGTCGGCCGTCAGGCGGTGATGGCCGATCCCGAATGGCGCAGCGGCCGTTATTTGATCGAAGGAACGAATCCGCGACGCGGTCTCGCGGTTGCGCGTATGGGCGCGCACATCACGTATTTGTCAGACGCAGCATTGCACCGGAAGTTCGGGCGCAAGTTTCAGGATCGCAGCAATCCGACTTTTTCCTTTGACGCGGACTTCGAGGTCGAAAGCTATCTGCGTCATCAAGGCATCGCGTTCGTGGAGCGCTTCGATGCCAATTCCTATCTCTATCTGACGCGCGCAATGGATTATTTCGATCTTGCGGCCGACCATGACGGCATTCTCGCCAACGCGTTCAAGAGTTCGAAGACTCGATTCTGCGTCGTGTCGTTCACCAGCGACTGGCTGTTCCCGACATCGGAATCCCGCGCCACCGTGCATTCACTGAATGCATCGGGCGCGCGCGTTTCCTTCGCGGAAATCGTGACCGACAAGGGGCACGACGCGTTCCTGCTCGAAGAGCCTGAATTGTTCGGAATTGTGCGCGGTTTTCTTGAAGGTGCCGCGACCGCGCGCGGTTTGGATCGCGCGTCATGACGATGCAGCCCCGTCCTCCCATCGCCGGTTCTGATCACATGCGCTCAACCGCGCGCATGGACCATCTCATGGTGGCCGAGATGGTCGAGCGTGGCGCGAAAGTGCTCGACGTCGGCTGCGGCGATGGCGAACTTCTCAAAATCCTGACCGAAACGCGCAACGTCGACGGACGGGGCATCGAGATTTCGCGCGAGGGTGTGAACGAATGCGTCGCCAAGGGTCTTGCCGTTATCCAGGGCGACGCGGACACCGATCTCGTCGATTATCCGGATGATGCGTTCGATTATGTGATCCTGTCGCAGACGCTTCAGGCAACATCGCAGCCGCGCCATGTCATCGAGCACATGCTGCGGATTGGCCGCTGCGCTATCGTGTCATTTCCGAACTTCGGACACTGGAAGATCCGGCTTGAATTGCTGATGCACGGGCGCATGCCGCGCACCGACAATCTGCCGGACACGTGGTACGAAACGCCGAACATCCACTTCTGCACCATCAAGGACTTCCGCGAGTTAAGCGAAGTCGTCGGCGCGAAGATGGATAAGGCGGTGGCACTCAATGCCTGGGGCCAGCCGCTGCGGCTGAATGCGCCGTGGTGGTTCTGGAATTTGTTCGGCGAGCAAGCGGTCTTTCTGCTGCGCCGGCGCGACTAAGCTTCCGTATTTTCATCTCAGCCCGGATTCGCGCGCGGCAAAACGCCGTCGCGCGGCTCAACTTATGTTGCAAGTATTTCCGTGAGCTTCGCCCGTGTTTTCAAGCCTTTTGCAGTATTGAGCTACGACATAAGTCGTAACGCCATATTTTATGCTTCGTATCGTCACGAAATGATCTTCGATGTGAATCGCAAAATCATGGAATGGCCACATCGGTCCTGAGTTTGCGCCTCCCGTGCGCTGCACAGATTCGCAGCGCACTTTTTGGGGGCGCAACGATGGGACACTCTGAATGCAATTCAATTCGATCAAGACCGCTTCGTTCGGTGCTTTTGCTATCGCAGTTCTTGGCACCACGGCGCTCAGCGGCACAGTCAGTGCACGGCCTTTCGTCGCCGCGTCGGACGGCGACGTGAATGCCTGGCGTAACTATTCCACCAATGTCGAATTCAACGGCTGGACGGAAAATGAGCCGGCTCGCAAAGCCGGACGTGGGCGTCATGCACGCAAGCACATATCGCGCACACGAAATCGTGCGGATCAGTCCGGCACGGCGCCCCGTGGATTCGGTGGAGGCGATCTCGTTTCCGAGGCCCGCCGTTATATCGGCGGCAATCCCACCGGGCGCTCCAGCCTGTGGTGCGGAGCGTTCATGGATTTGATTCTCCAGCGCACCGGTCATCGGCCGGGCAGCAATCTCGCGCGCGATTACGCCCATTACGGACAGCGCGTGTCCGGACCGCAGGTTGGCGCAATCGCCGTCATGTCGCGTGGCAAGCGCGGCGGGCATGTGGGCGTGGTGTCCGGGATCGATGAATCGGGCAACCCGATCATCATTTCCGGCAATCACGGACGCCGCGTCGCCGAGTCGACCTATTCGCGCGGGCGCGTCTTCGCTTACGTGATGCCGTAACGTCAAAAAATTTCCGGGCGCGAGCGATATTCGCGCCCGGATTTTTTATTTGTGAATGAGCGTTCCGGAACCGTGGTCGGTGAACAATTCGAGCAGGACCGCGTGCTGTACCTTGCCGTCCAGAATGACGACGCCTTCCACGCCCTGTTCGAGCGCGGTGATGCAGGTTTCCACCTTCGGGATCATGCCGCCCGAAATTGTGCCATCCGCAATCAGCTTGCGGACCTCGTTGACCGATAATTCTTCGATCAGCTTTTTCGACTTGTCGAGCACGCCCGGCACGTCGGTCAGCAGCAGCAGGCGCTTGGCCTTGAGTGCGCCCGCGATGTAACCCGCGAACGTGTCGGCGTTGACGTTGTAAGTTTCGCCCTTCGGGCCGGATGCGGTCGGCGCAAGAACCGGTATAAGTTCGCGGCCGAGCAACTGGTTGAGCACGGTCACGTCGATCTTGTTTGGTTCGCCGACGAAGCCAAGTTCGGGATTGATCTGCCTGGCAACAACCATGTTGCCGTCCTTGCCGGACATGCCGACGGCCTTGCCACCCGCCTGATTGATGTGGCTGACGATCTGCTTGTTGATCGTGCCGGCGAGCACCATCTCGACAACTTCGACGGTCGCGGCATCGGTGACGCGCAGGCCGCCGGAGAATTTCGATTCGATGCCGAGACGCTTCAGCATCGTTGCGATCTGCGGACCGCCGCCGTGGACGACGACCGGATTGATGGCGGTTTGTTCGAGCAGGACGATATCGCGGGCGAAAATGCGCGCCATTTCCTCCTCGCCCATGGCGTGGCCGCCATATTTGATAACGACGGTTTCTTCGTCGTAGCGCTGCATGTGCGGCAGGGCTTCGGAGAGGATACGGGCCTGGTCGTGCGGCGAAACGGTCATGAGCGAACCTTCTGATTTCCCGCGTTTTTAACGGCGCCAGCGCTTCCGCGAAAGGGGGATCAACGCCGTTCCGCCATCAGCCGGACAATCGCAGCGCGAAGCTCCGCGATCCCGGCATTCTCGCGCGAAGACGTCAGAAGAACCTGAGGAAATGCGGCGGGCCTGCGCGCGATCGCTGCTGACGTTGCCGCAATTCTTTCGGCGAGTTCTTGGTCCTTCAGGGCGTCCGTCTTGGTCAGCACGATCTGGTGGCTGACCGCGGCCGACCCCAGAAGGTCGAGGCCAGGTAGATCGGCGTCCTTCAGGCCATGCCGGGCATCGACCAGCACGTACACCCGCGCGAGGTTGGCGCGTTCCTTGAGATACGTGTGAATCAGCGCGGTCCAGGCCGCGACTTTGGCTTTGGGCGCCTGCGCATAGCCATAGCCCGGCATGTCGACGAGCCGCAGGTCGCCATCCTTCTCAAAATAGATCAATTCCTGTGTCCGCCCCGGCGTATGTGACGTTCGCGCAAGCGCATTGCGTCCGGTCAGCGCGTTGATCAGGCTCGATTTTCCGACATTTGAGCGGCCGGCAAAGGCGATCTCCATGCCTTTCATCGGGGGCAGGGATTCGCGCGAACTTGCGGCCCAGAAAAAGTGCCAGTCGCCGGCAAACAGCTTTCGCCCGGTCTCGATTTCGCTCTTGGTGAAGTCACTCATCGGGTCATCTTACACCGGGAAGCCGTTTTTCCCGCGCCGAAGAAAAATGGCCGGGACGATTGCCCCGGCCATGATGCTGTAAAATTCCCGACGCCGCGAAGCCGCTAAGTCCCGGTCTTCTTCTTTGCGAACAGCGCCCTGACGTTGTCGAACAGCTCGATCTTCGTGCCGTTCTTTTTCATGATGACCGATTGCTGCGCGACCGACAGCGTATTGTTCCACGCCCAGTAGATCACGAGGCCGGCGGGGAAGCTTGCCAGCATGAACGTGAAGATCAGCGGCATCCAGTTGAAGATCATCGCCTGCGTCGGATCCGGCGGTGTCGGATTGAGCTTCATCTGCACCCACATCGTGATGCCCATGATGATCGGCCAGATTCCAAGATGCAGGAAATGTCCGATCACCGGCAGCAGCAGCGGGTCGTAGGGCAGCAGGCCGAACAGGTTGAACAGGTTGGTCGGATCCGGCGCAGCCAGATCCTTGATCCATCCGAAGAACGGCGCATGGCGCATTTCGATGGTGACGAACAGCACCTTGTAGAGCGCGAAGAACACAGGAATTTGAATAAGGATCGGCAGGCAGCCCGCGAGCGGATTGATCTTCTGCGTCTTGTAAAGCTCCATCAGCGCCTGTTGCTGCTTCACCTTGTCGTCGGCATGGCGCTCGCGAATTTCCGCCATCTGCGGCTGTACTGCCTTCATCTTCGCCATCGAGGCGTAAGACTTGTTGGCGAGCGGGAAGAAGATGAGCTTGATGATGACGGTGGTGGCGAGGATCGCCAGACCGAAATTGTGAAGAAGCTTGAACAGCGTATCGATCACCCAGAACAGCGGCTTGGTGATGAAATAGAACCAGCCCCAGTCGATCAGCAGCTCGAAACGGTTGAGCTTCAGCGTCTTGTCGTAATTGTCGATGACGTTGACTTCCTTCGCGCCGGCAAAGAGCCGCGCATTCGCAGTCGCTGTCGCATTCGGCGCGACCGTCTGCGCATCGAGCAGGTAATCGGTCTGGTAGGTGCGCGTGGTGCCGCTCATGTTCGACGAGAAACGCGCGCGCAGATGCGCTGTGTTCTCCGGCAGGAGAGCGGCTGCCCAGTATTTGTCGGTGAAGCCAAGCCAGCCGTTGGTGGCTTCGAGGCTGATCGTCTTCTTGTCTTCGATGTTCTTGTAGGTGTGCTCCTGCAGGCCCTGATCGCCGAGCACGCCGACCAAGCCTTCATGCAGGATGTAATAGCCAAGCGTCTGCGGTGTGCCGTGACGCGAGATCAGCGCGAACGGAAACAGCGTGACGGCGTCGCTGGTCTTGTTTGAGACTTCATCTTTCAGCGTGAACAGAAACTTTTCGTCGACCGAAATCGTGCGGCGGAAGGTCAGTCCTTCGCCATTGTCGAACGTCAGCGTCACCGGCGAATTGACCGAAAGCGCGCCGCTTCCTTCCTGCTTCCACACGCTGGTTGCGTCGGGAAGCTTGACGGTGGCTCCGGGGCCGCCGACCCAACCGAATTCTGCATAGAATGGCTGCGGGCTGCCCGACGGGGCGAGCAACACAATCGCTGGCGAATTCGGATCGACCGTCTCGCGGAATTTTACCAGAGCAAGATCGTCGAGGCGTCCGCCGCGAAGCGAAATCGAACCCTTCAGGGAAGGCGTGTCGATGGCGATACGCGGTCCGGCCGCGAGCACTTCTTCGCGCGGCTGCGCGCCAGCTGCGGGAGCACCCGGCTGTCCCGGCGCCGGCGGCGAAGCACCCTGTTGCGCGGGCGTTGCGCCCGGATTGGTCTGCGCGCCCGGATTGGTCTTGGCGTGCTCCTGAGCTTGCTGCTGCTGAATTTGCTTTTGCTTCTCCATCTGCGGCAAGCCGACGAAGTATTGCCAGGAGATGAGCACGACCGCCGACAGGACGACGGCGATGATCGTGTTTTGGTGATCGTTCGATTGCATCATTGACGGGTCTGCTCCGCGCCTTTGGCGTTGCGCCGTCCTGCATGGACGCGCTGCAATGCGCCTTCAAGTTCTTGCTGCATCCGATCAAATGCGAAGGCGAGTGCTGCCCGGCGTCCGATCAGGACGTAATCATAACCAGCGCGCATCCGAGCGCCGTCCGACAATCTCACCGCTTCGCGAAGTCTGCGGCGCACGCGATTGCGCTCAATCGCGTTACCGACCTTTTTGGATACGGTAAATCCAATTCGGGCGGGCCGTTCGTCGCGGCGGTCTCGTGCCTGAAGCACGAATGCGGCGGCCGGTGCCTTCAGGGCTTGGGCCGCCGCCAGAAAATCCGCTCGCCGCCTCAACCGCTCCGTCATGGAACAAGCCGGCGCGATTAATGTCAGGCGCTGAGGCGCTTACGTCCGCGTGCGCGGCGCGCAGCAACGACCTTGCGGCCGCCTTTGGTGCCCATGCGGGCGCGGAATCCGTGACGGCGCTTGCGCACGAGCTTCGAGGGTTGATAGGTCCGCTTCACGGGTCAGGTCTCCGCCGGTCGCGGCTTTTGGCCGGATGTTTCGGGTGTTTCGCGCCGGGGAGTGACCGGCAGGGTCCAAAAAGCCCTGGCGCAAAGTTTCGCGGCTTATAAGGGAGCGGGGCCTTCCTCGTCAATGCAACCGGACGGCGCAGGCCGGGCCGGGCATGATCCGAGGTCCTTGTTGCCGGTCTCCATAATAAGGCCGGGATGGCCTGCCACAGCCTTTGGCAAGGCTGGTTTGACGGCCTATAGGTGCAGCGGATCATCGGGTTTGCGCTCCAATCGGGATAAATCGCAATTGGCGGCGACTTCAGACGCATCGGGTGACGGCGAGGGATCAGGTCCGGCTCAAGGCGTCGGACTTGGGCAGCGATTTGGCCTGCGGCTTGGCCTGTCCGGAAAACTGCTCCTCCTGACCGTCGTTTTCGTGATGATCGCGGAAGTCCTGATCTATGTTCCTTCGATCGCGAATTTCCGCCTGAACTGGCTGAACGATCGCCTCGCCGCTGCCCATACTGCGGCGCTCGTACTGGAAGCCGCCCCCAGCGGCACGGTTCCTGAAAGCCTTGCCAAGCAGATCCTCGACAGTATCGGCGCGCGCGCGGTCGCGATGAAGATGGGGCAGACCCGGCGCTTGCTGGCGGTGTCCAACATGCCGCCGCAGGTCCATCGCGAATACGACATGCGCGACGTGTCGTGGTGGCTTGCAATCGTGAATACGTTTCACGGGTTGTTCGACGCCGACGATTGCGTGCTGCTCGTTATCGGGCCGGCGCCGATGGGCGGCGACTTCATCGAGATCGTGATCGACAACGCGCCGTTGCAGAAGGCGATGTGGCGGTTTTCCGGCACAATTCTTCTTGTCTCGCTCATCATCTCGGCGATCACGGCTGCGCTCGTGTATGTCACGCTGCATTACATGTTCGTGCGCCCGATGCGGCGGATCACTGCGAGCATGATGCAGTTCCGGTCCGACCCGGAAAATCCGTCGCGCGTGCTTGCGGCGTCAACGCGCGCTGACGAGATCGGCATCACCGAACGCGAACTGGCGGCGATGCAGACCGATATTTCCTCGATGCTTCATCAAAAGAGCAGGCTCGCAGCGCTTGGGCTCGCGGTGTCGAAGATCAATCACGATTTGCGGAACCTGCTCGCCTCGGCACAACTGGTTTCGGATCAGCTCTCGACCTTGCCCGATCCGCGGGTGCAGAGATTTGCGCCCAAGCTGGTGCGTTCGCTCGAGCGCGCCATCGCGTTCTGCCAATCGACATTGTCATACGGCCGCGTGCAGGAGCCCCCGCCCGACCGCAAGCAGATCGGGCTGGAAAGTCTCGTGTCCGACGTGCGCGACACATTGGGTTTGAGCGAAAATTCCGGGATCGGATGGATCACCTCGATCGAGCGCGGGCTGACCGTCGATGCCGATCACGAGCAGTTGCTGCGCGTCCTTCTCAATCTCGCGCGCAACGCAAAGCAGGCGTTGGAGGGGCGCGCGCCGAACGATCCGGTGCGCGATCAGATCCGCTTCACCGGACGCCGCGAGGGCGCAGTGGCGGTGATCGAAGTCTCCGATACCGGGCCGGGGATGTCCGCCAAGGCGCGGCAACATCTGTTCGAGGCGGTTTCGGGATCGACCCGCACCGGCTCGGCCGGCCTCGGCCTTGCGATCTCATCCGAGCTAGTGCGCGCCCATGGCGGGGAATTGCGCCTCGTGGACGGCACGATGGGCGCCACGTTTCACATCACCATTCCGGACCGCGCGCTCGATCTGGACGCCCGCCGGAGCGAGCGGGCGAGCGCCTGATCCGGCAAATTGTGCGCATCGCGCGCGGGCAGGAACGCGCGAGGAACGCGCGAGGAACGCGCTTGCCATTCGCGGCCTCGCGCTATAGCTCTAGCCGCGTCATAAGCCCTTTTTTCCGGCAATGACGTGCGCCCGTAGCTCAGCTGGATAGAGCACCAGACTACGAATCTGGGGGTCAGAGGTTCGAATCCTTTCGGGCGCGCCATTCTTTGAAAGCGCGCAGGCGCCGGTAGCTCAGCTGGATAGAGCACCAGACTTCGAATCTGGGGGTCAGGGGTTCGAATCCCTTCCGGCGCGCCATTCCGGCTTGATCCCGCCGCATTCCCGTCACCCCATCCGCGTGGTGCGCAGCTTTCCTCCTGGTTCCAACTTCTGCTAGGAGGGCAACCGCGCCCCGGGCGGCCCTGAGGATTGTGAATGCTGCAAATGGTGCGGAGTGCCGCTCGCTTCGTCGATGAGAAGATCGGCTGGAACAGGGTCGGGTTCGTGGTCAGTGCCACGATCATCGGTGTTGCGATCAGCGTGCTCTATCACATGCTGCGCGGCATCGACACCGACGAGGTTGTGTCCGCGATCAAGGATACGTCGCCGCGCCATCTCGTGTTCGCCGGATTGTTCGTCGCGGCGGGATATTTCACGCTCACCTTCTACGACCTGTTCGCGTTGCGCACGATCGGCCGCACCGAAGTGCCGTACTGGACGGCGGCGCTCGCAGGTTTCACCAGCTATTCGGTCGGTCACAATGTCGGCGCGAGCGTCTTCACCGGCGGCGCTGTGCGCTATCGCATCTATTCGTCGTGGGGCCTGAGCGCGGTCGAAGTCGCAAAAATCTGCTTCGTCGCGGGACTGACATTCTGGCTCGGCAACGCCACCGTCCTCGGTCTCGGCATTCTGTTCGATCCGGGCGCTGCGACGTCGATCGATCAATTGCCGGCATGGTTCAACCGCGTCATCGCCGTCGCAGCCCTCGGCGTGCTGACGTCCTATGTCGTGTGGGTCTGGACCAAGCCGCGCACGATCGGGCACGCCAACTGGAAGGTCACGCTGCCCGGCGGGCCGCTGACGCTGCTGCAGATCGCCATCGGTATCGTCGATCTCGGCTTCTGCGCGCTCGCGATGTACATCCTGCTGCCGACCGATCCGCATATCGGCTTCATCACGCTCGCGGTCATCTTCGTGTCCGCGACCCTGCTCGGATTCGCAAGCCATTCACCCGGCGGCATTGGAGTGTTCGATGCGGCGATGCTGGTCGCGCTTTGGGAGTTCGACCGCGAAGAATTGATCGCGGGCCTGCTGCTGTTCCGGCTGTTCTATTACATCGTGCCGTTCGTGCTCGCGCTGGTCATTCTCGGCGGCCGGGAAATTCTCGCTAGCGTGATGGCGCCCGACGTGCCGCATGTCGGTGAGATCGCGCACGACGTCATCAGCGAAGACGAGAAAAAAGCGAGCAAGGCCCACCGTCCGCGGAAACCATAAAGCCGAGGCACGATGGCGGCGGGGGACGAGATCACAAGCGCCAGCCGCCTCACCGGGCGTTCCGGCCCTTTCTCCGGCCCGTCGCTGGTCGCGGGCGCTGCCTGCGCGGTTCTGATTGTCTTTTTCTTTCTTGAATATCTGAAACCCGCGCACGCGCTTGTCGGGCTCGTCGTCATTGTCGCGGCGGCATTTCTCGTCAATTCGCTGATGCACGGCGCGCAGTCGTTCGACGCCGCGCAGAACGGCAGCGGCACAAACGACGGCACCGGCATTCTCGATTCGACAATCGCAGCGGTCGCCGATCCGATTATCGTCCTCGACCGCAACGAGCGTGTCGTCGCGTTCAACGAGAAGGCGACCGGAATTGCGCCGGGCCTGCGGCGCGGCGAGCCGGCGCTGCTCGCGCTGCGCGTCCCCGAACTGGTCGAGGCGATAAGGCGGGCGGCGGCGGGTGGTACCTCCGAGCGTGTGGAGTTTTCCGAGCGCGTCGCGTCCGGCCGGCATTTCGAAGCATTCGTCGTCCCGATGCCGGACGGCGCTTCGCGCGATGCCTTCCTGATGCTGACATTCCACGATCTCACGCCGATCCAGCGCGTCGAGGAGATGCGCGCCGATTTCGTTGCCAATGCGAGCCACGAACTGCGCACGCCGCTTGCGGCTTTATCGGGCTTCATCGAAACCTTGCGCGGTGCTGCCCGTGAGGACCCCGCCGCGCGCGAACGCTTTCTCGGCATCATGGAACAGCAGGCGCGTCGCATGGCGCGCCTGATCGACGACCTGTTGTCATTGTCGCGGATCGAGTTGAACGCACACCGGCGCCCGGACAAGAGCGTCGAGCTTGCGCCGATCCTGCGTCAGGTTTCCGATAGCTTGCAGATGCTCGCGCGCGAACGCGGCGTTGAAGTCACCATTACGGCTCCGCCCGAGCCGCTTGTGGTTACGGCAGATCGCGATGAGCTGATCCGTGTCTTCGAGAATCTCGTCGAGAACGCGCTGAAATACGGAGGCGACGGCAAGCGCGTGGAGATTGCCCTGTCGTCGTCGGCGGGCGAGGCGGCGGTCACAGTGCGCGATTTCGGCCCCGGCATCGCCGCCGAGCATCTGCCGCGCCTGACCGAACGCTTCTATCGCGTGGACGTCGCCGGGAGCCGCGCGCAGGGCGGGACGGGCCTTGGTCTTGCGCTTGTGAAGCACATCATGAACCGCCATCGCGGCCGGCTGAGCATCGAGAGCAAGGCCGGGCAAGGTGCGTCATTCACAGTGCGTCTGCCGCTGCATAATTCACAGGGCGCGTGACGTAAGCTGCTGAAACTACAGCGCGAATTATGTCATCTCACTGTCATCCCACTTTCATAGAACGTTGACGTGCAACGCGTACGGACGCTGACGACGCTAGCGGGACACGAGTTTTTGGTCCGCCAGTCTGTCGCAAGAATGGTTCCGCGGTTGACGACAAATCGAAAAGTGCCGGAGCGGCTGCGGGGCAGGGGCCTCGCAGGTTGTGTGCTTCGGATGACAGGAGAGACAGTATGAAACAATTCAAGACCTTGGTTGCGGCGGGCGTTGTCGCCTCGTTCGCGACCTTTGCGCAAGCCGCCGACATTTCAGGCGCCGGCGCGACCTTTCCCTATCCGATCTACGCCAAGTGGGCGGACATGTATAAAAAGGAAACCGGCGTCGGCCTGAACTATCAGTCGATCGGCTCGGGCGGCGGGATCAAGCAGATCCAGGCCAAGACCGTGACGTTCGGCGCCAGTGACGCGCCGCTCAAGGGCGAAGATCTCGACAAGCACGGCCTCGTCCAATTCCCGATGGTGATGGGCGGCATCGTTCCGGTCGTCAATCTCGACGGCGTCAAGCCTTCCGAACTGACCATCGACGGTCCGACGCTCGCCAAGATTTTCATGGGCGAAATCAAGACCTGGGATGACGCAGCGATCAAGAAGCTCAATCCGAATGCGAAGCTTCCTTCGCAGGCGATCGTGGTTGTGCATCGTTCCGACGGTTCGGGTACGACCTTCAACTTCGCGTACTATCTGTCGGAAGTCAGCGCCGACTGGAAAACCAAGGTCGGCGCGAACACCGCCGTCGAATGGCCGGTTGGTATTGGCGCGAAGGGCAATGAAGGCGTTGCCAACAACGTCGCTCAGACCAAGGGTTCGATCGGCTACGTCGAGTATGCGTATGCGAAGCAGAACAACCTGACCTTTACCAAGATGATCAACAAGGACGGCAAGGCC
>CAMBBO010000013.1 GCA_945862935.1 Pseudorhodoplanes sinuspersici
CCGCCGAATCACCGGCGCGCCGCGACCTCGCAGACATCCCGCGCGCATTAACCCTGCGTCCACTGCCATGATCCGGACGCATTCCGGCACGGCAAAAAATCGCTTGGAATGTGGGGGCAGATTGACTAGCTTCCTGTCACGACATCGACCCCTACGGGAGCGTTGCGGAGAGAAGCCCGGAGCTTGAAGCTCTGAGAGGCAGCAGCGCGCAGAGACGAAGGGCGAAAAGCCAGCTCGAACGGAACGCGGATTGTCATCGGTTCACCAGTTGAGCGCACTCAACAGCGAGACACATTTGCCGAGTGCGTGGTGACAGGGGCGCGGAGAGTTCGCGCCGAGGGGTTGCAAAAGAACGATCAGCGCGAGCGCAGTCGCCAAAACATGCACGACATTTCCGCCGTGAACGGCCGGGATGTGCGCGTGCTGGCGAAACCGAACGTGCCCGAGCAAGAGGCGTGACCGGCGGCGGAAGCCGCCATCAGAAGGGTTGGCGAACAGGCGAGCTATGAGAAACAATCACAATCACAACAACCATAATCACAATCAGAACAAGCGCATGCGCGGCCGTAACCGGGGTAGCGGTGGAGGCGGCGGTGGCGGTGGCGGCAAGAATCACAATCCGCTGACGCGCGTTTATGAATCGAACGGCCCGGACGTGAAGATCCGCGGGACAGCCAATCACGTCGCCGAGAAATACATCCAGCTCGCACGCGATGCGCAGACCTCGGGCGATCCGGTCGCTGCGGAAAACTATTATCAGCACGCCGAGCATTATTTTCGCCTGATCGCCGCGGCGCAGGAGCAATTCCGGCAGAGCCAGCCGTTCCAGCAGCGCCCCGAAGGCTCCGATCAGCAGCCGCCGCGCTCCGACGACAATTTCGACGGCGACGACGAAGAATCCTCGCCGCATTCCGGCGGCAGCGAGCCGCATTATCCGCGCGAGACGCAGCAGTCTTATCCGCAGCAAGGCCAGCAGACCAACCAGCAGCCTTATCCGCCGCGCGATTACCAGCCGCAGCAAAATCGTCCGCAGCAGGATCGCCAGCCGCAAGCCAGCAACGGCGATGCCGGCCAGCTCCCTTCGTTCATTACTGGAAGCCAGCCGCAGCAGGCGCAGCCGCAACTGCCGGGCTACGGCCAGCAGAACGCTGGCTTTGACAATAACGGCCAGGGCGAACGCTTCCCGCGCCGCCGCCGCCGCGGACAGCGTCCGCGTCACGACATGGCAGGTGGCGAAGGCAATGACGACGGCGCGCCGACCTCAGGCCCGACGAGCGAATAACTTTTTCAAAAAAAGCCGATGCAGCGGCCGGGCCTTTGCCCGGTCGTTTCATTTCTGGATACGCGCTGTGCCGCTGGCAGACGGCGCCAGCACCGGCTTGAGCGCCGGAACGAGCGTGCGCTTCTCGCGCCGCGCCGGTATCGCGCGATAGACCTGCTTGGTCGCCTCCACGATATGCACGCCAGCAAACGGCGCAGACAAAGACGCGCCGGTGCGCTCCCACGCAACCGCAGAGCGCAGGAACAAGCCGCGCGCGACCGGCGGCACATAAAGCGCCTCGCCCCATCCATTCGGCGTGAACCATGTCTCGCGCAGGATGCTGGTGATCTGTGAACGAGAATAGGGCCGGCCATGTCCGAACGGCGTCGAGTCGGTGCGCGCCCACAGGCCGCGCCGATTTGGCACGACGGCGAGGAGCCGCCCGTTCGGTGCAAGCACGCGCCAGATCTCGCGAAGAAGCGCTACCGCGTCATCGGCCATTTCCAGCGCGTGAACCAGCAGCGCGCGATCAACCGCGCCGTCGGTCAGCGGCAATTCGATTTCATCTACCAAAGCGGAGAGCGCGGGACGCGCCGACGGCCATTTCACCACGCCTTGCGCGGCCGGCATGAAAGCGAGGCAGCGCTCGGCTTCTTCACGGAACAATCCGAGATAGGGCGTCGCATAGCCGATGCCGAGAACGCGTTGGCCCTTGGTGTCGCCCCAGCGCGCACGGATGCCGCGCCCGATAAAGCGGCGGGCCACTTTCCCGAGCCCCTGAGCGTAGAAATTTCGTAGATCGACGACATCGACAAACATGCAGGCGACGTTATCACGAATTGGCTATTGCGGGCCTAAAGCAGCGACAACAGGCTTAACAAGACCGCATTCAGACGGCATAACGCCCACACACCTCATTCAGATGCGAGCGTCACATGGCCGCCAAGACCCATCTCTTTCCCTGCCTCTCGGATAATTTCTGCGTGCTGATCCACGATCCCGCGACCGGCGCGACCGCATCTATCGACGCGCCGGAAGCAGCTCCTGTCGAGGCTGCGCTGAAAGAGACTGGATGGAAACTCACTGACATTCTGGTGACGCATCATCATGCCGACCACACAGCTGGCGTCGGCGAGCTCAAGCAAAAATATAATTGCCGCGTGGTCGGTCCGGTCAGCGACAAGTTCCGCGCGGTCGATGAGACGATCCGTGAAGGCCAGACGCTGAAGGTTGGGAATCTCACCGGCCGTGTGCTGGAAACGCCAGGACATACGCTCGATCACATCTCCTACATCTTCGACGCCGATAAGATCTGCTTCCTCGGCGACACACTGTTTTCCATCGGCTGCGGCCGCGTAATCGAAGGCACGCCCGCGCAAATGTGGAATTCGCTGCTCAAACTGCGCGCGCTGCCAGACGGCATGCAGTTTTTCTGCGGACACGAATACACGCAGGCGAACATCAAGTTCGCGCTGACGATCGAGCCGGATAACAAGGCGCTTGTCGCGCGCGCGAAGGAAGTGGACGCGTTGCGCGCGGCCGGAAAGCCGACAATCCCTGCAACGATCGGCGCAGAGAAAGAAGCAAACTGCTTCCTGCGCGCCGACATTGCCTCTGTCGCAGCTGCGGTCGGAATGGCTGGCAAACCGGCCGCCGACGTTTTCACGGAAATCCGCGCGCGCAAGAACAAGTTCTGATCCCGCGCGCATGGAAAGCGCCGCCGACATCATCCGTCTGCTCGATCTGAAGCCGCATCCGGAAGGCGGACATTTCCGCGAGACGTTCCGCGATTCCCGCATGGTGAATGGCCGCGCCGTATCGACTGCGATCTATTACTTGCTCGCGCGCGGCGAGCGTTCGCACTGGCATCGCGTGGATTGCGCCGAGGTGTGGCATTTCTACAGCGGCGCGCCTCTCCTGCTGGAGATGAGCGCTGGCGAAGGCATGCCCATCGAACGCATCACCCTTGGGCCACGTCTTTCGGCGGGCGAAATGCCGCAAGCCATTGTCCCTGCGGGAATTTGGCAGGCGGCCCGCAGTTACGGCGAATTTACACTGGCCGGCTGCACGGTCGCGCCCGGTTTCGAATTCGCAGGATTCGAGATGGCCCCGCCCGATTGGGCCCCCGGCTGAATTCACAATAAAACGCACTCGCGGTTGCGGGTGCCGGCCGGGCTTGGGATAAAAAGACCTTCAAGCTGCAAGGCTTAGTGGGAAGTGCCGCGGGTATTACCGGGGCTGGGGTGGCGTCGTTTCATGGTTGCGTTGTGCAGCATCGGCAGCGCCTTTTTTCATGGCGCATGGGGAATCCGGCTGGCGGGATTCGCCGTGCTTCTCGCATGCGCGCTGCTGTCCCCATTTTCCCTGACAGACGCGCGCGCGGCCTGCTCGACCAACATACCGGCGACCGGCGACACGGTGAATTGCATCGGCACCGACACTGCCGGCGTCGTGAACAATGCCGCCGACAACGTCACTGTCACTATTGAAAGCGGCGCGACCGTAACGGCGTCCCCCTACACGATCGATCTGAACGACAACAACCGCATCACGAATTACGGGACCATTACCGCCGCCGACGGCAACCTCGGCATCAATGTGCAGGACAGCAATACAATCATCAACATCGGCAGGATCACCGTCGGTGATTCCAGCGCATATGCCATTCAGGCCATCAGCGACAACACCATCGTCAATCGCGGCACGATCACCGTGGGCAACAGCAGCTATGGGATCTACACCACCGATCGGAACACGATCTCCAACCTCAACACCTTGACGATCGGCAACAGCAGCTACGGCATCGTCGCGCAGGACGGCTACCTGAGCGCCACCGTCAACGCCACGATCACGAATAGCGGCACTCTCACCGGCGGCAGCAGCTCGACCGCCATCTATGCGCTGTCGAATTACAACATCGTCAATTCCGGCACGATCGAGCTTGGCGACAACGGCATCGGCATCCGCGTGGACGACGCCATCACCGTGACCAATTCCGGTTCGATCAAGGTCGGCGCGGGCGGCACGGGCGTGAACCTCAATGCCTTCGGCGGCGCGGGCGTCAACACATTCACCAATACCGGCTCGGTGATCGCAGGCGCCGCAGGCTATGGCGTATTCTTCGACGGCAACAACGCCGTCGTCACGAATTACGGACTGATCAAGGCGACAGGCGACGGTTCGAATGCAGGCTACAGCCTCTACATGTGCAACTGCACATCCAACAATAAAGTCACGAATTACGGCACGCTCGACGGCGCGATCCAGACGCTCACGCCGGGCGGCAATCACATCATTGATAACTACGGTCTGGTGACGATTTCCGATTCGGCGTCGTCGATGCCGGTCGGCCAATTTTTCAATATCCGCGGCACGTTCAGCCAGTTCGCCGGCGGCGTGTTCGCACCGCGCGTCGATGCCGCCGGAACCGCAGACCAGATGCTTGCGAGCAACGCCAATCTGGCAGGCACGTTGCGCGCCATGATCCAGCCGGGCCTCTACGGGCTGTCAACGACCTACTCAGGCGTTGTCTTTATTTACTCCGGCGGCACCATGAGCGGCACTTTCGACACCGTGACAACGTCGTCGCCGTTCTTCACGGCGTCCGCAAATTACGTCACCGGCGGCGCAAACGATCAGGCCGATCTCACCATCACGCGCAGCGCGTTCAATGCCGTGTCCGGCATGACCGACAACCAGCGCGCCATCGGCAATGCACTTGAGCCGCTCTACTCCACCTCACTCACTGGCGACGCCGCGACATTCTTCTCCAACCTGCTCGCCGCGACCTCGCTTGGTGCGCTCGACGCGCTCTCCGGCGAAGGTCTCGCGCAGACGCAGAGTGCCGCCTTCAACGCCAACCAGATGTTCGGCTCGACCCTGCTGTCGCAGATCAATTCATGGCTCGCGGGCAATCCCGTCGGCGGCGCGCTCGCTTTCGCACAGGCGGACGCAAAGCCCATCCCCGCCGCGTTCAAGGCGCTAGAGCGCGATCAGCGGTTGGACGGCTGGCGCGTATGGATGGCGGGCTTTGCCGGACAGAACTTCGCAGGTGGCGAATTGCCCGCAGGCAGCGCGGATACGCACGCCACCACCGCAGGCGGCGCCTTCGGCATCGACCGGCAGGTTGCACCAGACCTGCTGTACGGATTTGCAGTCGGCGCAAGCTCCTCGAAATTAGCGTGCCGGATCGCGCGACCGAAGTCGATGTGCTCGGCGGACATCTTGCCGCCTATGGCGTCAAAACATGGGGCGCGTTCTACACCTCGGCGAGCGCCAGCTACGCGCGCTTCGAAAACACCACCAAGCGCACCATCGGCGGCGTCGGCACCACGGAATTCGCGAACGCCAGTTTTGCCAGCGACCTGGTCGGCGGACGGGCGGAGCTAGGCTACCGCACGCACGTGGGCGTTTACGGCATCACGCCGTTCGTTGCGGTCGAGCCGTCGCAGCTATGGCAACGCGGCTTTGCCGAAACGAGCAACACCAGCGCAGGCGCGCCCGGCATTCTCGGGTTGAATGTGGCGTCGCGTTCGGTGACATCGCTGCCGACCTTCGTCGGCGCGCAGGCCGACACGCGCTGGATCATGCCGAATGGCACGATGCTGGTGCCGCAATTGCGCGCGTCGTGGGTGCATGAATTCATGCCGGATCGCGAAGTCGGCGGCGCTTTCATCACATTGCCGGATGCGGCCTTCACCGTGCAGGGCGCCCGCGCAGCGCGCGATTCCGCAAAACTGAGCGCAAGCGCGCGCTGGTTCTTCAATCCAGCGGCCTACATGTTTGCCAGCGCCGACGGTGAAATCTCCGGCCGCACGTCAGGCTATTCCGGCACGGCGGGCTTCAAGTCGAACTGGTAGATTTCCGGCGCAGGATCATGTCCTTCGCCGCAATCACGCCGCCTCCCGCGATCAATGCTGCCGCAAGCACGAGCGACGCTGTCGCCTGCGCGTAGCCCGCAAGCACCAGCAGGATCGTCGAGAGAACGGGTGCAGCATAGGCCGCGGCTCCGAGCACACGCACGTCGCCGCGCTTCATCCCTATGTCCCAGACATAAAACGCGGCACCCACCGGGCCCAATCCCAATGCAAGAACCGCGAGCCATTCGCCCGTACTAGCGGGCCACACCGTTGTCTCGAACAGCACATGGCAGATTGCGCCAAGCAACGACGTAACGAGACAAAATCCCGCGACCGCGTCGGTCGGCACCGCTGCGAACTTACGCGATAGCACCGAATAGATCGCCCACACGAAAGCCGCGACAAACGCTGCTGCGTAGCCCGGAATATATTGCGCGGCGAAGCCGAGTTGCGTTCGCCCCATGATGAGCACAACGGTACCGGCAAGGCCCAGCATCGCGCCGATGACATGATGCGCGCGCAGCTTTTCGCCTGGCAAAAACGACGAGAACAGCACGATCAAAAGCGGCCAAAGATAATTGATAAGCCCGGACTCGGCGGGAGGCGCGAGGCGAAGCGCCGCAAAGTAAAGCGCGTGATAGCCGAACAGCCCTCCGACCCCGCGCGCCCAGACCGGCAATGGCTGGCGCAGCGCCAGCACGGCACCGGAACGAAACAGCCAGCTCACCGCCCCGATTGCACCTCCAATCGCAAACGTCATCGCAGCAAGCTGGAATGGCGGGACCTTACCTGATGCCGCCGTGAACAGCGCAAGCGACGACCACATCAGGATCGCGGTGAAGCCGATTAGTGTGGCGGTGCGGGAATTCATGTCAGCGGGTATGCCATGCGAACCACAACGCGATCAGCGCCATCACTACCGCGAGCAAGCGGCGCGCAATTTTCTCAACTGCGCCCGATACAAGAAACGGCCGCAGCCATGCCGCAAGCAGCACGATGGTGCAATGAACGATCGTCGCTACGGCGACATAGATTGCGACCAGCTTCAGGTTCTGCGCCAGCAGCGATCCCTGCGCGAGGTCGATGAAGGTCGGGAGAATCGCGATATAGAAAACTGCGGCCTTGGGGTTGAGAAGATTGATGACAAGGCCGCGCAGGAAAAGCGATGGCGCGCTTTCCGGCTGGCGCGCGACATCGGCCGACGCTCCCGCGTCACGCCACGCATCGTAAGCGAGATAAAGCAGATAGAGCACACCGCCCCAGCGCAGGGTCTGATAAAGCGCGGGCACTTCCGAAATCGCCGCAGCGAGGCCCATCGCGGCGAGAACGCCGACAATGGCCAGCCCAAGCGCGACGCCTGCGACAGCCGCGAGACCGGCGTTGCGGCCCCGTTCAAGCGTCAGAGCCGCGAGCGTGCCCATATTCGGGCCGGGCGTAACTTCAACGATGAATGACATCACGACAAATGCGAGCACCCGACCTCACGCCAGATATTGCCCGCCATTCGCCGTGAGCGTCGAGCCAGTGATGAAGCTTGCCTCATCCGAGGCGAGGAACAGCACGCAGCGCGCGATTTCCTCAGGCTCGCCGAGGCGGCCGACCGGAATGAGCGGCAGGATGTTCTTGTCGAGAACCTCTTTCGGCACGGCCTTCACCATTTCGGTCGCGATATAGCCGGGGCAGATCGCGTTCACGGTAATGCCGGAGCGCGCGCCTTCCTGCGCCAGCGCCTTGGTGAAACCGATCTCGCCTGCTTTGGCGGCGGAGTAATTTACCTGACCCATCTGGCCCTTCTGGCCGTTGATGGATGAAATATTGATGACGCGGCCAAACTTGCGCTCGCGCATGCCCTCGATCACCTGTCGCGTCATGTTGAACAGCGAACCGAGATTGGTGCCGATGACGGCGCTCCACTGATCGGCGGTCATCTTGTGAAACATCGTGTCCTTGGTGATGCCCGCATTGTTGACCAGCACGTCAACCGGGCCGACCTCGGCCACGACCTTCTTCACGCCTTCGGCGCAAGCATCGAATGACGATACGTCCCACTTGAAAACGGCGATGCCGGTATCGGCCTTGAATTTCTGCGCGGCCGCGTCGTTGCCGGCATAGCTCGCTGCGACCGTGTAGCCAGCGGACTTCAACGCCCTGGAGATCGCTTCGCCAATCCCCCGTGTTCCGCCCGTCACCAATGCAACGCGTGCCATTCCCGTTCCTCCCTGTCCGCGTGCCCCTATGCCGGGCATTCACGTCTTTGTTGTGAGGTCAGCTTAAAGACGTGAATGAAAAAGGGCCACGGAAATTCCGTGGCCCTTCATTCGTCTTTGGTGCGGTGCGACTTATCGCTCCGCGCTTCGCGTTTTTTCGCTACCGCTCAACGCACAGGGCAATGCCCATGCCGCCACCGATGCAGAGGGTGGCGAGGCCCTTCTTGGAATTGCGCTTCTGCATCTCGAACAGGAGCGTCGTGAGAACACGCGCGCCGGATGCACCGATCGGATGACCGATCGCGATCGCGCCACCGTTGACATTGACCTTGCTCTTGTCCCAGCCGAGATCCTTGTTCACCGCACAGGCTTGCGCGGCGAAAGCCTCGTTCGCCTCGATCAGATCGAGGTCCTCGATCTTCCAGCCTGCCTTCTTCAGCGCCGCGCGCGACGCCGGGATCGGGCCGGTTCCCATGATCGAGGGATCGACACCTGCCTGCGCCCACGACACGATGCGCGCGAGCACCGGGCGATTTTCTTTCGACGCCTGCGACGCCTTCATCAACACGAGGGCCGCCGCGCCATCGTTGATGCCGGACGCGTTCGCAGCCGTCACCGAACCTTCCTTGTCGAAGGCCGGACGCAGCTTGCCAATGCCCTCGATGGTCACGCCCGCTTTTGGATATTCGTCGGTGTCGACGACCGTATCGCCCTTGCGGCCCTTGATCGTCACCGGAACGATCTCATCCTTGAACTTGCCGGCCTTCATCGCGGCCTCGGCCTTGTTCTGCGAGCCGACCGCAAATTCATCCTGCTGCTGGCGCGTGATCTGCCATTGCTTGGCGACGTTCTCGGCGGTCGTTCCCATGTGATAACCGTTGAAGGCATCCCACAGACCGTCCTTAATCATTGTATCGACAAGTTCGACATTGCCCATCTTCACGCCGTTGCGAAGATGCTGACAGTGCGGCGCCATGCTCATCGATTCCTGGCCGCCCGCGACCACGATCTCGGAGTCGCCATTCGCAATCGCCTGAAAGCCGAGCGCGACTGCACGAAGACCTGAGCCGCACAGCTGGTTCACGCCCCAGGCCGGGCTTTCGACCGGAATGCCCGCGGCAATCGAGGCCTGGCGCGCCGGGTTCTGCCCCGCGCCCGCGGTGAGAATCTGGCCCATGATGACCTCGGACACCTTGCCGCCCTCGACACCCGCGCGCTTGAGCGCCTCGGTGATCGCGATCCGGCCAAGCTCGTGAGCCGGCAAATTCGCGAAGGCCCCGTTGAATGCGCCAACCGGCGTCCGGGCGGCCCCGACGATGACGATGTCGTCCTGCATGGAAAACTCCCTGATCCCTTGGATTTCTCGATAGCATGGCAGATAGGGCGCGCAAATCGGTCCGGCCATAGCCGTCCGACCGCACTGCAGAAAAACGTTGGCCGCAGCCCCGGAAAATGCCTATTTTGTTTCCGTCGGCCGGCATCCGCGGGCCTTGGTACGGTGTGCTGCGTTCATGGCCAACGAAGAACCGATTACGATCAAGAAATACGCCAACCGGCGCCTCTACAACACCGGAACGAGCACTTACGTCACGCTCGAAGACCTCGCGGTCATGGTCAAGGCCGGCGAAGATTTTGTCGTTTTTGACGCGAAAAGCGGCGACGACATTACCCGCTCGGTTCTGGCCCAGATCATCTTCGAACAGGAAGCCAAGGAGGGTCAGCAACTCCTCCCGATCAACTTCCTGCGCCAGCTCATCCGCTTCTACGGCGATAGTATGCAGATGCTTGTCCCGCGCTATCTCGAAGTGTCCATCGAGTCGCTGACCCGCGAGCAGGCAAAATTCCGCGAGCAAATGTCGTCGGCATTCGGCGGCGGCACGCCGTTCGGAATGCTTGAACAACAAGCCCGCCGCAACATGGAAGTGTTCGAGAAGGCATTTGGCATGTTCGCGCCGTTCGCGCGCCGCCACAGCATGGGCGAGGACAAGGCCGCAGAACCCGCAGGCGATATCGACGAATTGAAGCGTCAGCTCGACGAAATGCAGAAGCGTCTGAGCAAGCTCGCCGACAAAGACAAGAAAGACTAGGCCTGCGCGGCATCCCGGAATACGCCGCCGGCTGACGGAAGCGCGAGCGTCGCGCGTCCGGTATAGGCGCCCTGCAGGTAATCGCAGCCCCATTCCGCGAGCATCGCTGCGGCCTGCTCATCCTGCACCCATTCCGCGACCGTCTTGAGGCCGAGCCGCCTACCGAGGTCGATCAGGGTCTGCACGAAAGCGCGGTCGTCTTCCGAGCGCGCGAGATTTTGCACGAAGGCGCCGTCGATCTTGACGATGTCCACGCCGAGCTTGCGAAGGCTGCGGAACGACGTATAGCCCGCGCCAAAATCGTCGATCGCGATGCGGCAGCCCAGATCCTTCACGCGCGTGACGAAGCCGCGCGTGTCGTCGACATTGGATCGCGGCCATTTCGGTGATCTCGATAATCATGCGCTCGGCGACATGACGGTGCGCGCGCAAAAGGCTGCCAAGACGCGTCCACCAATCCGGATCGACGGTCGAGGCCGGTGATACGTTCAGGCTCGCCTGCAGGTTCGGCATAGCGACAAGCTGATCGACCACGAGTTCCAGCACACGATGGTCAATCAGGCGAACAAGCCCGAGTCGCTCCGCGACCGGAATGATTGAACTGGCGGGAACGACGCTTCCGTCGCTGCGCTGGATACGCATGAGGCATTCAAAGAATGCAATATCCCGCGTATCGGTCGCAACGATCGGCTCATAGGCGAGCAGAATGCGCCGCTCATTCAGTGCGGTGACGATCTCGTCGGTAGAGCGCACGTTTTCGCGCCGCTGCGCGTCGCGCTCGACGCTCGGCTGATAAGCCAAGAAAGAACCGAGGCGTTTTGCTTTGGCGCCATCGAGCGCTTCCTGCACACGCGCGAGAATTTCCGACACGCCGCTTGCATGGCGCGGCGCGGTCACGCCGCCAATGCTCGCGGTGATGGAAACAGGGCCGACAGTCGTCGTGATGACGTCGTCGCGAACGCCGGCGAGCAAACGCTCCGCTGCGACGTTGAGGTCTTCTGGCGTGCAATTTTTTAAAATAACGCCGAATTTGTTGCCGGAGAAACGCCCCAGCCGATCCTCCGCACGCATTTTCGCGCGCAGGCGCTTGGACACGGCACCGATAACTTCGTCGGCGACATCATAGCCGAACGCTTCGTTCACGCGATGCAGGTTGTCGATGGCGACAAGCAGGAAGCCGCATGACACATGAGAACGGACGGACTCATCAAGTGTCGATTCCAGTAATTCGGTCAGATGCCAGCGATTGCTCTCGCCGGTCAGTCCGTCGAAGCGCGAAAGATAAGCAAGCTGCTGCTCGTGCTCATGCCGGTCATTGATGCAGCGGATCACACCGCTGGCGCGCGCGGGCTTGCCATCCTCGCCAGCGAACCAGCATCCGGTATCTTCGACCCAGAGCTTTGGCGAGCGCGGCGCGGAGCGCAGGCAATATTCGGCCTGATAGAGAACGCCGTTGCCGCCGTCCTTGTCCTGCGCGCGCATGATCGCGTCGAAACGGGTCTTGGCATTGCCGGGATCGAGCAGCGCTGCATACGCGCGCCCGCTGGCAATCAATGAAGGATCGCGGATGCCGAGCACGGCTGTCGCGTTCGGACCCCAGGTCAGCGTGTCGCTGTCGATGCGCCATTCATAGGCGGCTTCACCTACCGACTGCAGGATGTCGCCATAGGCAAGGCCATCGGCGGAAACCGGCGCGCAGTTCTCCTGCGCCGCCGAAGCAGCCTTGTCTGAAAACTGGATTGCGGACTGCGCCTTGCCCGTCACAAGCGACCCTTATTGGGAATGCTTCGCCGCCCCGAAACGTGACGAGGCGGCGGCAAACCTGTGTCCAAGTTACGGGACAACCATAAATAATTAGGAAAACCGCGTGTTCGCTTTGTAGGCAGGCAGACTTCGTGCACGTTGGGCTGGCACGGCACGTGGCTTGCGATACCTGTTGCATAAGGGATTCAATGTCCCAATTCGGCACAGGGCGCGGCGATGAATTGTTCACCTCAATCCAAGACAGATACTCTGGGACATGCGCTGGCGCTCGTTGGGCGGGCGCCCAGCTCCAAGGCGTCCGCGACGCCGTCGCGGCCTTCGGCTGTGTTTCTTGCCCAGTTGATCGCAACCGCGCAGCAATCGCCGCAAACGCGCGAAAAGCGGCGCGCCGACCCTGCCTTTGCTATCCAGATTTACGGTGCTGCCGGGCAGCGCCACGGCGCGTTGCGCGCTGAAACAAACCGCACGTTCTGACGGATCAATAACCGATCGCGCAGCCGTCCTTGCGCGCATCCGATCCGCCGATCAGCACGCCACGCTCCCAGTCGATCTGGATGATCTGGCCGCCGCCGAGCGGCAATGGCCGCTCCATTACGTCGTGACCGCGCGCTTTCAGACCTTCGATGGTCTTTGCCGGGACGCCACGCTCGATCACCGTTTTCTCGCCTTCGAAGAATGCGCGCGGCGCATCGAGCGCCTGCTGCACGTCCATGCCGAAATCGAGCATATTGTTGACGACGTAAGCGTGGCCCGCGGCCTGATAGCCGCCGCCCATGACACCGAACGTGTATTCGCAACGCCCGTTGCGCATGCCAAGCGCGGGGATGATCGTGTGCATCGGCCGCTTGTTCGGCCCAATCGCGTTCGGGTGATCGGTGGGTTCGACGACAAAGCCGTTGCCGCGATTGTGCAGCATGATTCCTGTTTTGTCGGTCGCGATACCGCCGCCAAATCCAAAGAACAGCGAATTGATGATCGACACTGCCATGCGGTCGCGATCGACCACCGTGAGCAATACCGTGTCGCCTCGCGGCGACGGCGCTTTGGGCAAATCGGCGCGCTTCTCGCGGTCGATCTTGTCGGCAAGGCTTGCCGCGAAAGCGCGATCGAGCAAGGCGGGCACGGACATCTGCATGAAGCTTGGGTCGGCGACATGCGTGTCTCGCACGGCGTAAGCAAGCCGCGCGGCTTCGAGCGCGATGTGAAAACGCTCCGGCCCGAGCGGATCAAGTTTCGTCAGATCAAACCGTTCGAGGATATTGAGAAGCACGAGTGCCGCGAGGCCCTGCCCGTTCGGTGGAATTTCCACGACGTCGAGGCCGCGATAATTGCTCGAAATCGGAGTGACATCCTCACCGCGATGCGCGGCAAAATCATCCGCCGTGAGTAAGCCCCCACGCGCTTTCAGCGTCGCGACAATGTCGGCCGCAGCTTCGCCTTCGTAAAACGCTTTCGCGCCGCCTTTGGCGATACCCTTCAGCGTATTGGACAGCGCCGGCAATTTGACGATATCGCCGACTTTGGGCGCGCCGCCGCCCGGCAGAAAATGTTTCGCCGCGGCCGGATCGGCACGCAGCTTATCCGCGAACAGCGCCCAGTCGTAGCCAACGCGCGGCGCGACCGGAAACCCGTCGTCGCTCGCACGAATGGCGGGCTGCAGCGCGCGGGCAAGATCGAAAGTGCCGTGGCGCGCGAGTATCGTTTCCCACGCTTCGACCGCACCCGGCACGGTCACGGCATGAACCGAGTTTTGCTCGATGGAATGAATGCCCTGTGCGATGAGATTTTCCGCGCGCATCGCGGCACCGGCGCGGCCGGAGCCGTTGTAGCCCCACACCTCTTCGCCCGGCTTTGCGATCAGGCAGAAGCAATCGCCGCCGATGCCGGTCATCCCCGGCTCAACAATGCCAAGCATTGCGACGGCGGTGACGGCAGCATCCGCAGCGTTCCCGCCGGCCTTCAGGGTGTCGATGGCTGCCATCGCCGCGAGCGGATGCGAGGTCGCGACCATGCCCTCTCGCGCGATGGTCGGCGAGCGTCCGGGAAGATGGTAGTCGCGGGGCATGATCTCAGCGAATGCGGATCAGAGATTAGGATTGGCCGGGTGGACCGGATCGTAGGCAATGTCGCGCTGTGCTGCGCGGATGGTGATCGAGAAGCCCGCGACCACGTCGACCAAAGCCATCGCGGTCAGCAGGAAGAAGGTCGAGGTCGCAGCGGCCCGCACGGTCATGAACTCGCCCAGCATTGCGAGCAGCAGGACGAGCGAAAGCATGTGATCGACGATTGAACGATTGCCGATGCGCGTGGATTTCAAAATTTCCACGAACAGCATCAGGATCCCGACCACGAGAATGATGTCACTCATGCTGACATTCCAGGTTCCCCCGGAAATCATCCGCACGGAAAACAGCCCCGCTGTCAGGTCGGAGCTGAACAGCAGCGTCACGATGTTGTAGATCGCGAAGGGGATGAGAAGGAGCGGGAAACCTACGAGATAAACCGGCATTCGAAAGGTCTCCGCTCTTGCAGGTCAGGCTTTGGCTTACGCCTCTGTCTTGGCCTTCAGCACCTGCCGGCCTTTGTACATGCCGGTCTTCAGATCGATGTGGTGCGGACGGCGCAGCTCACCGGAATCCTTGTCTTCCATGTAGGTCGGCTGCTTGAGCGCGTCGGCAGACCGGCGCATGCCACGCCGCGAGGGCGAGGTCTTTCGCTTAGGCACAGCCATGAAACATCTCCTTAAACGTAAAGAACCGGCCAAACGGGCCGGAATATGAGGGATTGGGGCGGCTTATAACCGACTGGACGAGGAAGGGCTAGGGCTAAGGCCGCCTCCGGATACAGGCATCGAGCGGCCCCGAAGAGGCCGCTCGGGCGGCATGAATCCCCGCGATCCGGCGCACGCTAGGCCCCGGTTTCTGGGCGCTGCGGACAATCGGATTGGGCAGGATCGCCGACAGGAGCGACGCCTCTCGCGCCGACAGGCGGCTCGCCGGACGGCCGAACGCGTGCTGCGCCCCGGCATCGGCCCCGAACTCCCCGTCCGGTCCCCATTCGGCGATATTGAGATAGATTTCCATGATCCGCCGTTTCGACAGGATCAGGTCGACCCAGTGGGCCAGCGGAAATTCCAGCGCCTTGCGCAGGAAGCTGCGGCCCTGCCAGAGAAACAAATTCTTCGCGACCTGCTGCGTGATGGTCGAGCCGCCGCGCAGATCGTCGAGATCGTCGGCGTCCTCGATTGCATCGCGAATGCCCTGCCAGTCGACACCGTAATGCTCGCAAAAGCGGGCATCCTCCGCCGCGATTACGGTGATCGGCAGAACCGGCGACATTTCTTCAATCGGCACATAGTTTCGCGCGACGCGCTGCACCGTAATGTAGCGCCACAGCATCGGCGTCGAGACCGGACGCAGCACCGAATAGAACGGTGTCAGCACATACGGAAGCAGCAGCAGACCTGCGACCGCCAGCACGAACAGCCGCGCGAAGCGCGCCGTCCGGTCGCGTCGGGACGGCTGCGAAAATTGCCGCGATAAGGGCTGCGGCTCTGGCTGCTGCACCGGCTCCTGTTGCAAAGGCTCATTCTGCGCCGGCTCTTGCGGCGCGGGCGGCGGCGGCGTGTAAGGCTCAAAACCCATCCGAACCTTTTATCGCAAACGGCAGGAAAGCCCACTGGGGCACGAAGGCGCGCGCCGCGATCTCATTGCTGCTCTGGACTTCCACACTTGGCCCCCGCAAATAGTGTCATGGCCAGAAAACCTAGCCCGCCAAAACGTACGAAGCGCAGCATGCTCGGCAAGCCGTATCGCATCGTCCGCACCCATATCCGTCTTTTCATTGCGCTCGCGCTCGGTGCCACAGTCTTTTTCGCGGGCGCCGGAAGCGGGCACATGCCAACACGATTTCTGATCGGCTGGGACGCGGGAACGGTCCTCTATCTCGCGCTCGCCATCGGCGCGTTCGCAAGCTTCGATCTGAAGCGCGTGCGCGACCGCTGCGCCGAGGAGGATGAAGGCGCGGCCATCATGCTTCTTGCGGTGGTCTCCGCTTCAATCGCGAGCCTTGCGGCGATTGTTGCTTTCCTCGGCGGCGCGAAGAACGCGGGAAATTCAAGCGCGGTCGCGCTGCTGTTCGCGAGCGGCACTATCGTCTTGTCATGGATGCTCATCCACACGATGTTTGCCTTTCACTATGCGCACGAGTTTTACGGCGAGGGTTCCGACCGGCAAAAGGGCGGGCTGGAATTTCCCGGCGAGCCGAAACCCGATTACTGGGACTTTGCCTATTTCGCCTTCGTGATCGGCATGACCTTTCAGGTGTCGGATGTGCAGGTCACGAGCCGCCGTCTGCGCCGTATCGTTGCCGCGCACGGGGTCATATCGTTCCTGTTCAGCGTTGCAATCGTGGCGCTTGCGGTGAATATCGGCTCAAGCCTGATTTCGTAAGCAGGCGATGACGGCAAAGAAAATACGGGGCGTTGTGATTTTTCCATGACCGGCGCGATCCAGACTTTCCTTTTGCTTCTTGGCGTACTTTGCGCGGTCGCGGTCGTCGCGCGGCGCCTCAACACGGCCCCGTCAATTTTACTTGTCGTCGCTGGCGTGATCCTCGCCTTCATCCCGAACATTCCGCCTATTGAGCTTGCGCCCGAACTAGTGCTGCTCGTGATCCTGCCGCCGCTGATCTATTCGGCGGGGGTCGCGATGAGCTGGCGCGAATTCCGTTTCAACCTGCGCCCGATCACGCTGCTCGCCTTCGGCTGCGTCATCTTCACCACCTGCGCGGTCGCCGCCGCCTGCCATTATCTGCTCGGCCTGCCATGGGCAGTCGGATTCCTGCTCGGCGCCATCGTCTCGCCGCCCGATGCAGTCGCGCCAATCGCGATTGCGCGCGGCCTCGGATTGCCCCGGCGTATCGTCGTAATTCTGGAAGGCGAAGGTCTCGCCAACGACGCGACCGCGCTCATTCTCTATCGCTTCGCCGTTGTCGCCGTGAGCGCCGGCGTCTTTTCGCTGCCGCAGGCGGCAGGCACTTTCGCTGTCATTGTCGTCGGTGAAATCGCATGGGGCATCGCAATCGGCTGGGCGAGCCTGCATCTGCGCCGCTGGGTCGCCGATCCGCGCGTCGAAATCACGCTCTCGCTGATGACGCCCTATATCGCTTACTGGATCCCGCAATATCTCGGCGGCTCGGGCGTGCTCGCGGCCGTCTCGTGTGGCCTCTATGTGAGCTGGCGGGGGCCCCTGCTCATTCCATCCGCCACGCGTCTGCAGGGGCGCTTCTTCTGGGACCTGCTGATTTATCTCATCGAAGGCTTCGTGTTCCTGATTACCGGCTTGCAGGCGCGCATGCTGTACGAGGATGCGAAAAATCTTTCGATCGCGGACATGCTGATCGCGACCGCGCTGGTCACCGTCATCGTAATCGTCGCGCGTTTCCTCTGGGTTTATCCGGCGACCTACCTGCCGCGCATGATCCCTTCGATCAAACGATGGGACCCGCCGCCGAACTGGCGCACGCCGTTTTTCATCTCGTTCACCGGCGTGCGCGGCGTCGTCTCGCTCGCCGCAGCGCTCGCCATTCCTTTAACAATCGCATCGGGGGAGCCTTTTCCCCATCGCACAATGATCATCTTTGTCGCCTTCGGCGTGATCCTTTTCACGCTGGTGGCGCAGGGACTGACCTTGCCGGCAATGGTGCGCTGGCTTGGCCTGTCGCATCATGTTCGCAAGGAACGGTCCGACGAGCGCGACGCCGAACGTGCGGCGCGGCTTGAAATCATCGCGACGTCGAAGGAGCGGATGGAAAAGCTTGTCGCCGAAAACAAAGTCACGGCGGAGCAGGCGCAGCTTCTGCGTACGCGGCATGAGCGGCGCAAGGAATACCTGCCGCAGCAGAACGCCGAAAAACTCACGGAGATATGCGGCCAGGTGCTGACCGACCTGATCGACGAGGAGCGTGAGCACCTGCATCGCCTGCTCAGCGACGGCAAGATCACCGACGAGGCGCGCCGCCACATCGAGCGCGAGCTCGATCTGGAAGAAGCCGCTCTCGCGCGCCGCTATGAGATGGATGAATTGCCGCTTTAGGCAGCGGCTAAAGGGCGGTTCTCAGCGCCGCTTCATCCAGTTCCTTGCGCGGAACCAGTAATAGCGCGCGTAGAAACCGAGCAGCACCAGGCTGACCACGAACGCGATAATCGGGACCCAGACCAGCAGCGCTCCGAGTACGAGCAGGATGATCGCTATCGACACCAGTGCGACCACCGCCAGAATAAGCACGATGCCGAATGGCGGGTTCACCATCCGCACGCGATAGACGCGGTCGTCGCGCGTATGCGCGCCCGGCGGAATGATCTCCGGTTCGAGGCGCGGGCGCTCCACGCGCGGCGGACGGGAGGGATTGTGCGGATCGGACATGATCCTATCTAGGGACAGGTTGCGGCAAAGCGCAACGTCACGGAACCGCGCGCCACTGTCGCAGCTTTCCTTGTACCGGCACCATCGAGCACCAACGCCCATGGCCAAGATCGAAATTCTTCCGCCGCTGCGCGGCGCCTATAGCGAGAAAGATGCGCTCGCGCGGCTCGACATGATCGCGAGCCTGCTCGACAACGCCTTCCTTATTCCGGGAACAACGATCCGCTTCGGCCTCGACGGCATTATCGGCCTCGTGCCTGGCATCGGCGACGCCGTCACGACCGTGATGTCGGCGTGGATCGTCTATGAGGCGAAACAGCTTGGCGCGCCGAAACACGTCATCGCACGTATGATCGGCAACGTCGCGCTCGACGGGCTTGTCGGCGCGGTGCCGCTGGTCGGTGACGTGTTCGACGTGATGTGGAAGGCGAACCGGCGCAACATCAAGCTGTTGCGCGATCACCTCGACAAGAAAGCGCGGCGCGCGTAAGCGCAAAAAAGAAAGCGCCGGGACAAGCCCGGCGCTTTCGGAAAACCCAATCGAAACTGCTTATTCCGCCGCCGTCCGCGAACCGTGTCCGAAGCGGTTCTCGATGTAATCGATCACCATTTTCTGGAAATCCTTGGCCACCTGATCGCCGCGCAAGGTCGCGACCTTCTTGCCGTCGATGAAGACGGGAGCAGCGGGCGACTCACCCGTACCCGGTAGCGAAATGCCGATGTCGGCGTGCTTGGATTCGCCGGGGCCGTTCACGATGCAGCCCATGACCGCGACGTTGAGGCCTTCGACGCCCGGATAGACTTTCTTCCATTCCGGCATCGAGGTGTGGATGAAGCTCTGGATGTCGCGTGCCAGTTCCTGGAACGTCGTCGAGGTCGTGCGTCCACAGCCGGGGCAAGCAGCCACCAGCGGCACGAATACGCGGAAGCCCATGGTCTGCAGGATTTCCTGCGCGACCTTCACTTCAACTGTGCGGTCGCCGCCCGGCTCGGGCGTCAGCGAAATGCGGATGGTGTCGCCGATGCCCTGCTGCAGGAGAACGCCAAGCGCAGCGGACGAAGCAACAATGCCCTTCGATCCCATGCCGGCCTCGGTGAGACCGAGATGCACGGCGTAATCGGAGCGGCGAACGAGTTCCTGATAGCAGGCAATCAGATCCTGCACCGCAGAGACCTTCACCGAGAGAATGATGCGATCGCGCGGCAGGCCAATTTCCTCGGCACGCGCCGCCGACAGCAAAGCAGACTGCACCATCGCTTCGCGCATCACCGCGCGCGCTTCGATCGGCGCTGCAGATTTCGCGTTTTCATCCATCAGGTGCGTGAGCAATTCCTGATCGAGCGAGCCCCAGTTCGCGCCGATGCGGACCGGCTTGCCGTGCTTGATCGCGAATTCGACAATCGCGCTGAACTGACGGTCGCGCTTGTCCTTGAAGCCGACATTGCCCGGATTGATGCGGTACTTGTCGAGCGCTTCCGCGCAGCCCGGATGTTCAGCGAGCAGCTTGTGACCGATGTAATGGAAGTCGCCGACGATCGGAGTTTGCACTCCCATCTTCAGCAGCTTCTCCTTGATGTGCGGAACGGCGGCCGCAGCTTCGTCGCGGTCCACCGTGATACGCACGATCTCGGAGCCTGCGCGCGAGAGCGCTGCGACCTGCTGGACCGTGGCATTGATGTCGGCGGTGTCGGTGTTGGTCATCGACTGGACGACGATCGGAGCGCCGCCGCCGACGATGACGTTTCCGACTTTCACGGCAACGGATTTGTGGCGCGGCGCCGGTGCGCCGAGGGTGGGTGTCACGTTGATGGTCTCCTTAGGGTCCTCGAAGGACCGGCCCGAAGGCCCAAATCATGCCCCTCACATAAGGGCTTTTTGCGTTCCCGTCACCGGGGGTCGTGCCCTGGGGTCATGCCTTGCGGCAATGGGCGCACACCCCGCCAATCTCGATCACATGGGCCTTGGGCGTAAAGCCTGCCCCTTTCGAGGCGATTTTCAGCCCTTCGGCCACGGCCTTGGACGGCGCTTCGCCCACGGCCCCGCAGATTTCGCACAGCAGAAAGACCACGAGATCGCCTGCCTCATGGTTGTTGATGCATGCGACAAAGGCATTACGGCTCTCGATCCTATGAACGAGGCCCTGTTCCAGAAGGAAATCCAGCGCCCGGTAGACCGTGATCGGGGCCGGGCGGGAGCCTGTCGCGGCCAGCCGGTCGATCAATTCATAGGCCCCGAGCGGCTTATGCTCGGACAGGAGCGCCTCCAGCACCTGCCTGCGGGTCGGCGTTAGCTTCTCCGAACGCGCCTCGCACAGGTCCTCGGCGTGGCGGAGCGCGGCCGCGCTGCACCTGTCGTGGTCGTGGTCGGGCCTTGGAAATACCGGCTGCGGCATGTTTTTCTGTGTTTCCAGACACAAAATGGCGTCTTTAACCCACATTCACAATACTTTTTGCTTTGCAATAAGTAGATATTGCAATGCAGCATTAAGGGCTTAGGTTAGCCGGATGATTCCCAACCTTTCCCGTCGCCCCGGATGCTGAACACCGTCACGCGCCTTCTACGGCGCAAGCCCGCGCGAAAGCGCGTGAGCCTCGCCCTTCAGGGGGGCGGCGCGCACGGCGCCTATACTTGGGGCGTGCTCGACTACCTGCTTGAGGACGGCCGAATCGAGATCGCCGGCATTTCCGGCGCCTCGGCAGGCGCGGTCAATGCGGTGATGCTGGCCGACGGCCTCGCCCGCGGCGGCCCCGACGAAGCGCGTCAGCGCCTTGCCGATTTCTGGCGCGCGGCAAGCCTTGGCGGAAATCTGCCCGGCGCGCAGCGCGCGGTGGTGGAGCGCATGATGTCCTTCGTGCCGCTCGAAGGCACGCCGGTGAAATTCTTCTTCGACACGATGTCGCGGTTTCTTTCGCCTTACGACGTCAATCCGCTGAACATCAATCCGCTAAAGGATCTGATCGGGCGCTTCGTCGATTTCGACGCAGTGCGCGAATGCCGGAATCTCGACCTGTTCATCTCGGCGACCAATGTGCATTCCGGCCGCATGCGCGTTTTTTCGCGAGACGAAATCTCCGCGGACGTTGTCATGGCGTCGGCAGCGCTTCCACTGGTCTTTCAGGCGGTCGAGATCGACGGCGAGTCTTACTGGGATGGCGGCTTCACCGGCAACCCGCCGATTCTCCCGCTGGTCGAAAACGCGGGCTCAGGCGACATTCTGCTGGTCCAAATCACGCCGCTGCAACGCGACGACACGCCCACTGCTGCGCGCGACATCATGCAGCGCGTGAGTGAAATTACTTTCTCCTCTGCCGTAGATGCCGAATTGCGCGCGATCGAACATTTCGGCAAGCGCGAGGAGAACGGCAAGTCCATCCGCGTTCACCGGATCGCGCTGCAAAGCACGGACCGGCGCCTGACCGCCGACAGCCGGTTGCAAACCGATTTTGATTTCTTCTCGCTCCTGCATCGTGCGGGACGCAGAGCGGCGCGGCGCTTTCTCGATCAGCACTTCGCCGACATCGGCGTGCGCGGCACACACGACGTGCCGGAGCAGCAGCCGGAAGCGCAAAGCGCGTAACCTCGGACGCACGGCCTATTTCGGGTCCGCGTCGAGCCGCACCACCCAGCCGTCGCAATTTGGTCCGGCCGAGGGATAGAGATCCATCACCATCGCATCATGCCCAGGAATGACATGCTGGCGCGATGAAGCGAGCCGCTTCAGGGTCTGATAGCCCTCGATTGTTTCCGCAACATTGTAGGTGATCGGAAACACCTTGCCTTCGTCGAGATGCCGGTAGAGATGCGTCGCATCAGACGAAATGACGACGTAGCCGCGCCGCGTTTTCACCCGTACGCACATCAGCCCCATCGAATGCCCGCCGATCTTGTGAACGGTGATGCCGGGCGCGAGTTCGCCCGCACCGTCATGAAACGTCACGCGATCGGCAAATACCTTACGCACGATCGAGACAACGTCATCGGCCCGGAACGGAATACGCATCGTCGTGTGACACATGCAGCGGCCGGTGGCGTAAGCCATCTCGCAATCCTGCACATGATAGCGCGCGTTTGGAAACAGCTCGTAATTGCCGGTGTGATCCCAATGCATATGCGTGATGATGACATTGCGGACGCTATCCGGGTCGATGCCCAGCAGCTTCAATCCTTCGCCGACCGGCTTGCTGATCTTGCGCTGCCGTTCCGCCGCGCCTTTCTCATCGAAGCCCGTATCGACCACGAACACGCCATGCGGGCCGCGTATCGCCCATACGTAATAGTTGAAGTCCATCATCATGTCGTGAGGATCCCCGAACAGGAAACTCTCTGACGACAGCCGGCTATGCCCGGCATATTTGATCGCGAAAACTTCATGCACGTCATCGCCGCTCATGATCGTCCTCCGTCTTTTATTATTTCAGAAATTCCGCGCGAATTTTATCCGTATGCGCGCCGAGCGCCGGGATCGCGCCATAACGCCGCTCGCCATCCGTGATTGGCGCAGGCGCAGGCGTGGAAACGGGACCTGACGGGGCATCGACCGTAATGCGGCGCAGATGCGGATGATGTGAGAGCAATTCACAATCGGTCACGCGCGCAAATGCGATATCGGCCTTCTCCAGTAACCGGGATAGCGGCTCGATGTCATACTGCGCGAAAGCGCGCGCAACGGCAGCATCTGTTTCCGCGCGATGCTTCACGCGAGCGGGATTAGTCGCGAATTTCTCATCTTTGCCAAGCGATGCATCACCCAGCACTTTGTCGGCGAGCACACGCCATTCGCGGTCATTCTGAATTGAGATCAGAATGTCAGCGCCATCCCTGCTCTTGAATACGCCATAGGGCGCGATGCCAGCATGCGCGAGACCGATACGCTTGAACGGCTGTCCGCCTTCGTGCCACAGCAGCGGCACCGTCATCCATTCCGCCATCGCATCGAACAGCGACACACGAATGTCTGCGCCCTCGCCGGTTTTGCCGCGCGCAATCAGGGCTTCGAGAATCGCCTGATAGGCGTTGAAGCCTGCACCGACGTCTGCGATCGAGACCCCGACCCGCGCTGGCGCATCTGGGCTTCCGGTGACGGACGCGATGCCCGCTTCCGCCTGCACCAGAAGATCGTAGGCCTTGCGCGCGGCGAACGGCCCGCTTTCGCCATAGCCTGAGATCGAGCAGCAAATCAGGCGCGGATGAGCCTTGCGAAGGCGCTCGATAGCGAAGCCCAGTTTCGCAATCGCACCGGGCTTCAGATTTTGCACGAACACATCGGCCTTCGCGAGCAGCGCCGCAAACAATGCCTTATCACCGTCTTTCGTAAGATCGAGGACGACCGATTCCTTGCCGCGATTGAGCCAGACGAAATTGGCGCTCTCGCCATGCACGACGTGATCGTACTCGCGTGCGAAGTCCCCTTCGGGCCGCTCGATCTTGATAACGCGCGCACCCGCATCCGCCATACGGCAGGTGCATTGCGGCGCTGCGACCGCCTGTTCGAGCGAGACGACAAGAAGGCCTTCGAGCGGAAGCGTCATCAATAGGACCGCGGCAAACCGAGCACATGCTCGGCGAGATAGGACAGGATGAGGTTCGTCGAGATCGGCGCAACTTGATAAAGCCGCGCCTCACGGAACTTACGTTCGATGTCGAAATCTTCCGCAAAGCCAAACCCGCCATGCGTCTGCACGCACATGTCGGCTGCCGCCCATGACGCATCGGCGGCAAGAAGCTTGGCCATGTTCGCCTGCTCGCCGCAATCTTCGCCCGCCTCGTAACGCGCGGCGGCGTCATGCACCATCAATTCGCCGGCACGCATCTGCGAATAGGCGCGAGCGATCGGAAACTGTACGCCTTGGTTCTGGCCGATCGGGCGCTCGAACAGCACGCGCTCCTTGGCGTAGCTCGTCGCCTTTTCGATGAACCACTTGGCGTCGCCGATACATTCCGCTGCGATCAGAATGCGCTCGGCGTTCATGCCGGAAAGGATATAGCGGAAGCCCTTGCCCTCTTCGCCGATCAGGTTTTCGGCGGGCACGCGCACGTTGTCGAAGAACACTTCGGTCGTCGCGTGATTCATCATGGTGCGGATCGGACGAATAGTGAGACCCTTACCTAACGCCTCGCGCATATCGACCAGAAACACCGACAGCCCCTCGGTGCGCTTTGCCACCTTGTCGCGCGGCGTGGTGCGCGCAAGCAGCAGCATCAGGTCGGAATGCTCGGCGCGCGAGGTCCAGATTTTCTGTCCGTTGACAACGTAATGATCGCCTTCGCGGGTCGCCGTGGTGCGCAGGCTCAACGTGTCGGTGCCCGAAGTCGGCTCGGTCACGCCGAAGGCTTGCAACCGCAATTCGCCGCGCGCGATTGCGGGAAGATATTTCTGCTTCTGCTTATCGCTGCCGTGCCGCAGCAGCGTACCCATCGTGTACATCTGCGCGTGGCAGGCGGCACCATTCCCGCCGGAGGCGTGAATTTCCTCCATGATCGCGGCCGCCGCTCGGATGGTGAGACCGCTGCCGCCAAATTCGTTAGGGATCAAAGCCGCGAGGAAACCCGCATCCGTCAGCGCCTTCACGAAAGCGGACGGATAGGCACGCTCGCGGTCGAGCGCACGCCAGTATTCGCCTGGGAAATCCGCGCATAGCGCGCGCACGGATTCGCGGATGGGGATGAGATCGTCTGCGGGGCTGGTCACGCGCGAACCTTGGCGCGTGACGCCGCCTGCTGCAAGTGGCGGCTAACGTCCCCACACCTCATCGGAGAGTTCGACGATCTCGCGCATCTTCGCCCATTGCTGGTCCTCGGTGAGGACGTTGCCCTCCTCGGTGGAAGCAAAGCCGCATTGCGGCGAAAGACAAAATTGCTCAAGCGGCGCGAACTTCGCGGCCTCATCGATACGGCGCTTGATGTCGTCCTTCTTTTCGAGCGTGCCGCTCTTGGACGTGATCAGGCCGAGCACGACCTGCTTGTTGCCCTTCGGCAAAAAGCGCAGCGGCTCGAAGCCACCCGCACGCTCGGTGTCGTATTCGAGGAAATAGCCGTCGTAATTGCATTGGCCGAGCAGCGTCTCCGCGACCGGCTCGTAGCCGCCATCGGAAATCCAGGTCGAGCGGAAATTGCCGCGGCATACATGCGTCGTGATCGTCATGTCGTCGGGCTTCACCGACAGCGCCTTGTTGATGACATCGCGATAGCTCTGCTGAAGCATATCGACATTCAATCCGCGCGCCTTGGCCTGCGCCATCTGGTCCTTCGAACACAGATAGGCCCACACCGTGTCGTCGAATTGCAGGTAGCGGCAGCCGGCGGCGTAGAACGCCTTCACCGCATCCTGATAGGTTTTCGCCAGATCGTCGAAAATCGCGTCACGCCCGGAATAGATCGGCGTCGTGATCGCCTTCGGCTCAAGCCGGAAATGCATCACGCTCGGCGCCGGGATCGTCATCTTCGGCGTCACCTTGGTGTGCGCCTTCACGAACTTGAAATGCTCGATCATCGGATGCGTGGCGGGAAATCCGAGCTTTCCGTTGATGCGGATGCTCTGGGCCTTGGTCTGCACGCCGTGAAACTGGATGCCGTGGTCGAGTTCGTAGAGTTCAGCGCCATCGAGCATCGAGAGGAAGTCGAAATGCCACCATGCGCGGCGGAATTCGCCATCGGTCGCAAGCTGCATCCCGATCTCTTCCTGCTTCTTGATGATCTTCTCGATCTCGCGATCTTCGATCTCCTTCAGCTGCGCGGCAGTAATTTCGTTTTTCTCGCGCTTGGCGCGCGCGTCATGGATCGCCTGCGTGCGCAGATAGCTGCCGACCACGTCGGCGCGGAATGGCGGTCTTGTTCTTTTCATTGCATCCTCCAGGGCGATGCGGGAAAGAACCGTTCCGCCGCCATCGCGTCAATCGAAATTTTCAGATTTTGGGGGCTATGGCCCATCGCCGTCAGTGGCGCGCAGCCTTGCCTTCGGTCACGCCCAGATAGGTTTCGAGCGTCGCACGGTCGGCCTTCAGCGCCGCGCTGTCGCCGCGATAGACAATCGCGCCGCGCTCGATGATCGCTGCGCGGTCGGTCACGCCAAGGATTTTCTGCGCGTTCTGCTCGACAAGGATCGCCGACAGCCCCTCCTCGCGGATG
>CAMBBO010000014.1 GCA_945862935.1 Pseudorhodoplanes sinuspersici
TGTGCGGTGCATCACTCTCGCTGATGGACGCAGGCGTTCCTCTTGCCCGTCCGACCGCGGGCATCGCGATGGGCCTGATTTTGGAAGGCGACCGTCACGCGGTGCTCTCCGACATCCTCGGCGACGAAGATCATCTCGGCGACATGGACTTCAAGGTGGCTGGCACCGAGAAGGGCATCACCTCGCTGCAGATGGACATCAAGATCGCCGGCATCACCGAGCAGATCATGAAGACCGCGCTCGGCCAGGCCAAGGATGGGCGTCTGCACATCCTCGGTGAAATGTCGAAGGCGCTGACTTCGGCGCGCGCCGAACTTGGCGAATACGCTCCGCGCATCGAAACCTTCAAGATTCCGACCGACAAGATCCGCGAAGTGATCGGCACGGGCGGCAAGGTGATCCGTGAGATCGTCGAAAAGACCGGCGCCAAGATCAACGTCGAGGACGACGGCACGGTGAAGGTTGCTTCCGCCGACGGCAAGTCGATCGAAGCCGCGATCAAGTGGATCAAGTCGATCGCTTCCGATCCGGAAGTGGGCACGATCTACGAAGGCACCGTGGTCAAGACGATGGACTTCGGCGCATTCGTGAACTTCTTCGGCGCCAAGGATGGACTCGTCCACATCAGCCAGCTCTCGGCGGAGCGCGTGCAGAAGACCACCGACGTCGTAAAAGAAGGCGACAAGGTGAAGGTCAAGCTGCTCGGCTTCGACGACCGCGGCAAGGTTCGCCTGTCGATGAAAGTTGTCGATCAGGAAACCGGCGAAGACCTCGAAGGCAAGCAGGGCGACCGCCAGCAGGCCGCAGGCGAGTAACGCGCCTCAAGCGAACAAGAAAAAGGGCGGCCTGTGGGCCGCCCTTTTTTATTACCTCAAACAACGGCGATTATTTTTCCGGCTGCTTGCCCGGCTGCAAGCTCGCCTCATAGCGCGAGGAATCGCTGCCGTGACCCGCGACGCGAAGTTCGTCCGGCTGCGGCATCGCGAGGATGTTGTAACCGGAATCGACGAAGTGGATTTCTCCGGTCACGCCACCAGCGAGCGGCGACAGCAGATACAGACCCGCGCCGCCGAGTTCCTCGAGCGTAACACCACGCCCGAGCGGCGAATGCCGCTGCTGGAACGCAAACATGTAGCGCGCATCGTGGATACCCGCGCCTGCGAGCGTGCGGATCGGTCCTGCCGAAATCGCATTCACGCGGATGCCCTTCATGCCGAAATCGACCGCGAGATAACGCACCGAGGATTCGAGCGCCGCTTTCGCAAGTCCCATCACGTTGTAGTTCGGCATCGCGCGGTCGCCGCCGTTATAGGTCAGCGTCAGCATCGAGCCGCCGTCCGGCATCAACGCCGCTGCGCGCTTGGCGCATTCGGTGAACGAGAAGCAGGAAATGACCATCGTGCGGATGAAGTTCTCGCGCGTGGTGTCGTAGTAATTTCCCTTCAGCTCGTTCTTGTCCGAGAAGCCAATGGCATGGACGAAGAAATCGAGATTGCCCCATTTGGACTTGATCTCGGAGAACACCGCATCGACCGATGCGATGTCTTCGACATCGCACGGCATGACGAAGGATGAGTTCAAGGAATCGGCGAGCGGCTTGAGGCGCTTCGCCAAAGCCTCGCCTTGATATGTGAAGGCGAGTTCCGCGCCCTCATCGGCCAGAGACTTGGCTATGCCCCACGCAATGGAGTGGTCGTTCGCCACCCCCATGATGAGCCCGCGTTTGCCCTTCATCAGTCCCGGCATTTAGCCCCCGTCTTTTTCTTTCCCGCACAGGCGGGTATTGCCACAATCACAAGTCGAGCCGCTTGAACACCACCGATGCGTTGGTGCCGCCAAATCCGAACGAGTTCGACAACACGCAGCCGAGCTTGGCGTTATCAACGCGCTCGCGCAGAATCGGCATGTCGGCAAAGGCCGGATCGATCGTTTCGATATGGGCGCTCTCGCAGATGAAGCCGTTATTCATCATCAGCAGCGAATAGATCGCCTCCTGCGCGCCAGCAGCGCCGAGCGAATGTCCGGTCAGCGACTTGGTTGCCGAAATCGGCGGGCATTTGTCGCCGAACACCGCGCGGATCGCCTCGATTTCCTTCAGATCACCGACCGGCGTCGAGGTCGCATGCGGATTGATGTAATCGAGCGGCGCCTTCACCGTTTCGAGTGCCAGCTTCATGCAGCGGCGCGCGCCGTCGCCGTTCGGCGCGACCATGTCGTCGCCGTCCGACGTTGCACCATAGCCCGCGACCTCGGCATAGATTTTCGCGCCGCGCGCCTTGGCATGTTCGAGTTCTTCAAGCACCAGAACGCCAGCGCCACCGGCGATGACGAAGCCATCGCGATTGGCGTCATAGGCGCGAGAAGCCGTTGCCGGCGTGTCGTTGTATTTCGAGGACATCGCGCCCATCGCGTCGAACATGTCCGAGAGCGTCCAGTGCAATTCCTCGGAGCCGCCGGCGAAGATCATGTCCTGCTTGCCCCACTGGATAATTTCGGCAGCATTGCCGATGCAGTGGTTGGACGTCGCGCAAGCCGACGAAATCGAATAATTCACGCCCTTGATTTTGAACCAGGTGGCGAGCGTCGCGGACGCGGTCGATGACATTGCCTTGGGAACCGCAAACGGTCCGATGCGCTTGGGCGAGCCTTTTTCGCGTGTGATGTCGGCCGCAGCAACGACGGTGGAGGTCGAAGGTCCGCCCGAACCCATGATGATGCCGGTGCGTTCGTTCGAGATGTCTTTTTCCTCGACGCCTGAATCGCGGATCGCCTGCTCCATGGCGACGTGATTCCACGCCGAGCCCGGCCCGAGAAAGCGCATTGCGCGGCGATCAATGGATTCGGACGGATCGAGCGTCGGCGCGCCGGCGACCTGCGAGCGAAAACCATGCTCTGCGAATTCGCTCGCACGGGTAATTCCCGATTTTGCCTCGCGCAGGCTCGCGGTGACTTCCTGTGTGTTGTTGCCGATGGACGAAACGATGCCCATCCCGGTCACGACGACCCGTCTCATGCTTGCCTCACCTGTTCAACGAGCGATCGGGCGCCGGCCAGGTTCCCGTCTGATCTCCAACTTGGCCAGCCTGACGTGATCATGCAAGAGGGCCAAGAGGGTGTGATGACCGGGTGCTGACGGGCGGAAAATTAAGGGATCAGGCGGCGGCCGGCGCGCTGCCGTCCTGCTTAAACAATGCGACCTTCAGATCGGACGCGCGATAAACGACTTCGCCATCCGCCGAGAGCCAGCCATCGGCCACGCCGAGCACAAGCTTGCCGCGCATCACGCGCTTAATATCGACGCCGTAGATGACCTTTTTCACAGTCGGCTGCACCTGGCCGGAGAACTTGATCTCGCCCGTACCGAGCGCGCGGCCTTTGCCCGCCCCGCCGCTCCAGCCAAGGAAAAACCCGAGCATCTGCCACAGCGCGTCGAGGCCGAGGCAACCCGGCATGATGGGATCGCCCTTGAAATGACAGGCGAAGAACCAAAGGTCCGGCTTCACGTCGAGTTCAGCGCGGATCAGGCCCTTGCCATGTTCACCGCCCTGATCGGAGATTTCCGAAATGCGGTCGAACATCAACATGGGCGGCAACGGTAACTGGGCATTGCCTTCGCCGAACAGGTCCCCGCGACCGCAAGCAAGCAGGTCTTCGAATTCGTAGCTGTTGCGCCGGTCCAGCATTGTTATCCTTATCGCGAGAGTTCCGAGCGAGACGTCGCAAGGCCACTTTCCCTAACATAGGCAGGTATTTGGACAAAGCGGACGTTCAACCTTAGGCGTGGCTCCAGTTGAGAAACGGTTGCAAAATCAAGGCTTGAGCCGTATATCGAGGACAGCGCGGCAACCCTCCCGGCAGCCGTGACATTCAGGCGTAGTCGATGAATCCGCCGCGTACCGTTGTGTTTTCGACCCCGCTTGAGCAGGGGCTCGCAGCCCAGCACGCCGACCTCAAGCCCCACGATCTCACCGGGTGCCCGTGGCACGACGTGAAAGAGATGCTGCGTGGCGTTGGCCTGCGTCCGACGCGCCAGCGCATGTCGCTCGGCTGGATTCTGTTCGCCAAGGGCGACCGGCACATCACCGCCGAAATGCTCTACGAAGAAGCGACCAAGGCGAAAGTGCCGGTGTCGCTCGCGACCGTTTACAACACGCTGCACCAGTTCACCGATGTGGGCCTCCTGCGGCAGGTCGCGGTCGACGGCTCGAAAACCTATTTCGACACCAACGCTTCCGATCATCACCACTTCTTTGTCGAAGGTGACAACCAGCTCGTCGACATCCCGGATGCGGAGATGATTGTCGGAGCGGTGCCGGAAATTCCGGCCGGATACGAGGTCGCGCGCGTCGACGTGGTGGTACGGCTGCGCAAGAAAGACTGATCGTCAGTCGAAGTTTTGAATTCGAATGCCTGGCCTCGCGCCGGGCATTTTCGTTTTGCGATCACTACGCCTTAGGCTCATACCGCGTCGCGATCGCCCCCGAGCCGAGTTCCACTCGGCTCACGAGCCTCAGCTCGATATGTTTCGATAGTCCCGCAAACAACGTTGGCCCATGGCCCGCCACCCGTGGATGCACCACGAACTCGTACTCGTCGATCAATCCCAACTCGGCCAAGGCCAGCGGAAGCATTACGCCTCCAACGAACAACCCCTTCCCCGGCGCTCGCTTGAGCTCTTGAACAGCGCTCCCTAGATCGCCGCGCACGAGTTCCGCGTTCCAATCGACCCGGTCCAGTGTGCTCGACACAACGTACTTCTTCGCAGCGTCGATTGTTTGGGCGAAGGGGTCCGTCCAATCGGGCCTCGTCCCCGTAACGGTTGTCGGCCGGAACGCTGCCTCCATCATTTCGTAAGTCACCCGCCCAAAAAGGAGAGCGTCGGCCTGGTCGAGGTTCTTGACCGCGTGGCGATGCAACTCCTCGTCCGCGGGAATTGCGCGATGATCGCAGCACCCGTCCAATGTGACGTTGATGGAATATCGAAGAGGTCGCATCGCTTCCCGCTATGACACGCCTGCCGCCAACTTTTCCGGCTTTATCGAGTCCTAGTCCACGGTCTCGTTCGGGTACACGCCCCACAGCCGTTCCTGACGGATCCAGCCGTCGAACTTGTCGCCGCTGAAATGGCACCAGCTTCCGCCGCAGCTTTTCACGATGCCGACCACACCGGCTTCGAGCTTGGCTGCAACATCTGCTTCCGCGTCGGCCTTGGCCATCACCGGGACGAGATCGTTCTTGGCTTTGGCGACAACCACCGCGGTGCGCCGCCCGGACAAAAGCGAATGATAAACCCAGCCCTCCGCGCCTTCCCAGTCGCGGATACGGCGCCAGTTCTCGAACTCGGCCGTGATCTCCACCGGCAGGCCTGAGCGAGTATAGACCCAGGTGACGTCGTGATCCTTGGTTGGGCCGCCGCGGACGTTCACGCGATCGGATTTCAGGCTGACGAAGCGCGGCACGGGAAGGCCGGCCGTCTTGGCCGCCGGATCGGGCGCGCCCCTCGCATCGGCCGCCATAGCCATCGCAAACACGATCAAGAGCCCACGCACGAGGCCCTTCGGCAGTCTGGAAATTGTCGCTGGTCGCCTGCCCGTCATGCCATCCCGCGCTTCACCCAAAGGCCTTACTTTGTCTTGCCTTGGCCATCTGGTAAGAGTTCGCCAGCGCGGGAACCGCGCACGAACCGCCGCAGTGTCGGCGAGCACGGTTAAAGAGGGCTGAACGGAGCGGTATTCGACTCCGCCGCCGGTCACCGAGAGGGATGCGATGCCGGCCCGCAAAAAACCCCTGGTCATCGTCACGCGCAAGCTTCCCGACACAGTCGAAACGCGGATGCGTGAGCTGTTCGACGCGCGGCTCAATCTCGAAGACAAGCCGATGAGTCAGGCGGAACTCGCCGAGGCCGTGAAGGTCGCCGACGTGCTCGTGCCGACCGTGACCGACCGAATCGACGCCTCGGTGCTCAGCCAGTCCGGCGACAATCTCAAGCTCATCGCGAATTTCGGAAACGGCGTCGACAATATCGACGTTGCGACAGCGCTTTCGCGCGGCATCACCGTGACCAATACGCCAGGCGTCCTCACCGAGGACACTGCCGACATGACCATGGCGCTGATCCTGTCGGTGCCGCGCCGCCTCGCTGAAGGCTCGCAGGTTCTCACCGGCGACAACGAATGGACCGGATGGTCGCCAACTTGGATGCTCGGCAAGCGCATCTGGGGGAAACGCCTCGGCATTATCGGCATGGGGCGGATCGGTCAGGCGGTTGCGCGGCGCGCACGCGCCTTTGGCTTGCAGATTCATTATCACAACCGGCGCAAGGTCGCGGCGCGGATCGAGGAAGAGATAGGCGCGACCTATTGGGAGAGTCTCGACCAGATGCTCGCGCGTGTGGACATCGTCTCAATCAACTGCCCGCACACGCCTGCGACCTATCATCTTCTTTCGGCGCGGCGGCTGAAGCTTCTTCGCCCCGAAACCTATGTGGTCAATACCGCGCGCGGTGAAGTCATCGACGAGAACGCACTGATCCGAATGATCGGCGCGGGCGAGATTGCAGGGGCGGGTCTCGACGTGTTCGAGCATGAGCCGGCGGTCAATCCGCGCCTCGCCAAACTCGCTCGCGAAGGCAAGGTGGTGCTCCTGCCGCATATGGGTTCGGCGACGGTCGAAGGCCGCATCGACATGGGCGAGAAGGTCATCATCAACATCAAGACATTCCTCGACGGGCACAAACCGCCGGATCGCGTCCTTCCGGCGATGCTTTAACGGAGGCGAGCCATGTTCAGATTGATCGTGTCGGCCATCGTCCTGACAATGCTGAACAGCGCAGCCTTTGCAGCGATGCTGCCGAAGGAAATCAAGGACACGTTTTTCAATGGCAAGCCCTTCACTGCGTCGACGCTGCAGAAGGTGCGCTACAAGATGGTGTTTACCACCGACGGCAAGGTGACGCGCGAGCCGCTCGGCAAAGCGGGCGCGGCCGGTGAAGGAACTTGGAAATTGTCGGGCGATGGATTTTGCACCGCATGGAAAGGCGCAAAGCAGAATTGCTTCCGGCTTGTTGCGGGCGAAGGCAAATGGTCGGTGATGACCGGCACGACCGCGCAGGCTTACTGGACCAAGGACTAACCTGTGGAATTATGCGCGGATAAATCCGTGATCGTGGGCTTGTCGCCGGTCAGCGGATTGTTCGAATCCCATTCGTAACGCAACGTCTCAAAGCGCATCGCGCGCGCATCGACCATCAGCAGGCGGCCGACAAGGCCTTCGCCGAAGCCAACGATTTCGCGGATCACTTCCAGCGCCATCATCGATCCGAGAATTCCGGTGAGCGCGCCGATGATGCCAGCTTCCGCGCAGGCGGGGACGGCACCGGGCGGCGGCGCCTCAGGAAACAGGCAGCGATAAGTCGGATTGGGTGACCCGTCAGGCTTGCGCTCGTGCGCGCGGATTGTCGTGAGCGTTCCATCGAAGGTGCCGACCGCCGCCGTTATCAGCGGCTTCTTTGCAATGAAGCAGGCATCGGCCACGAGATAGCGCGTCGCGAAATTATCAGAACCGTCCGCGACGATGTCGTAATCGCCGATGATTGCGAGCGCATTGGTCCCGCCAAGGCGTTCGGCGTAAGTCTCGATCGCGACATTCGGGTTGAGGCGCTGGATCACTTCCGCCGCGCTATCGACCTTCATCTCGCCGACGTCGCCGGTCGCGTGGATCACCTGCCGCTGCAAATTCGACAACGCGACCGTGTCATCGTCCACGATCCCGAGCGTGCCGACGCCAGCCGCCGCGAGATACAGAAGCACCGGCGCACCAAGCCCGCCCGCGCCTATGACCAGAACGCGCGCGTCTTTCAGCTTCGCCTGCCCGGGGCCCCCGACCTCGCGCAGCACAATGTGGCGCGCATATCGTTCGATTTCGTCGGCTGTCAGCATCGGTCCCTCAGAAGGCGTAACTGGCACCTCGACCGCGCGCGGGCAAGCCCACTCAAGTCCGCCCTTGCGTCCGCCGTCCCGGCGCGGTCATCTACTCCCGTGGCGTAAAAGGTGTGGCGATGAGGCGCGTAGTTCCCATTCTTTGTGTGTTGCTCGCGGCATGTCCCGCGATGGGGCAAAATGCACCCACGGCACCGGCGGCTAAACCCACGCCTGCGGCAGCTCCAAAACCCGCAGCAGCAAAGCCCGCGCCAGAGACCACCGGCGCAAACAAAAAAAAGCCCGCCGCAACTGCCGCTAAACCGGCTGCCGAGCCAAAGAGCGACGAACCGTCGACTGCCGCTGCGACCAACTCGAAGGTGAACGAAGCGATCCGCGCGGCCTATGTCGCGATGCCGCTCGCCGACCGGCTGGCAATCCAGTCCGACCTGATCTGGTCGAAGGACTACAACGGCGGCGTCACCGGCGACTTCAATGACCGCTCCATCGCGGCGGTGAAAGCGTTTCAGAAACGAAACAAGGGCAAGGACACCGGCATCATGACGCCGGAAGAACGCGCCACGCTGTCGTCGGCGGTGAAAGCACAGCAGGACAATGTCGGCTGGCGCATCGTGGAAGACGCAGCCATGCCGGGCGTGCGGCTCGGCATTCCGGGCAAGCTCGTGCCGCAAGCGGGCAAGAGCGCCACCGGCAGCCGATGGGCTTCGGCGCGCGGCGAAGTGCAGATCGAGACATTTCACATCGGACCGCCCAATTCGGATTTCGCGGCGCAATTCGAAAAGCAGAAAAAGAATCCGGCAAACCGCCGCACGGAATACAGCGTGTTGCGGCAGGATTTTTTCGTGTTGTCCGGCTTGCAGGGACTGAAAAAGTTTTATGTCCGCGCGCAGATCAAGGGGCCGGATATTCGTGGCGTCACGATTCTCTACGATCAGGCGACGGAAGGAATCATGGAGCCGGTTGTCGTCGCGATGTCGAGCGCATTCTCGCCCTTCGACAACGCGGTCAATCTCGCGCGGCGCAAAGTGGAATATTCGACCGGCATTCTCGTGACCGCCGCAGGTCATGTGATCGCCGATCGCGTTGCGACCGACGGCTGCGACGTGATCCGCGTTCCGGGGCGCGGTCATGCCGAACGGATCGCCGAAGACAAGACCTACGACATGGCGCTTCTGCGCGTGTATGGCGCGCCGTCATTCAAACCCGCGCCGTTATCCGCCGAAGCGCCGAAGGGCGCGGACCTGACGCTCGTCGGCGTCGCCGACCCGCTGGTGCAGAACGGCGAAAGCGTGGTGACCACGTCCACGGGCCGGATTGCCGGGATCAATGGCTCGCTGGTCGCGCTTGAGCCAGCACCGGCGAACGGATTTTCCGGCGCGGCCGCGCTCGACGGACAAGGGCAACTTGTCGGCATGATCGAAATACGAGCGGGCGGCAATGCGGCGCAGGCGGCACTGGTGCCGACCGCTTCGATCCGCGCGTTCCTCGAACGAGCCAATGTCACCCCGGTGACCGGGCGCATGTCGCTCGACGACGCAAAAGCCGCCGTCGCGCGCGTCATCTGCGTGAGAAAATAGCTTCCGCTTATTTGTTCTGAAATTTCGCCGGGCGCTTTTCGACGAACGCAGCCATGCCTTCCTTCTGGTCGGCGGTCGCGAACAGGGGATGAAACACGCGCCGCTCGAAGCGGATGCCTTCGGCCAGCGACACTTCGAACGAACGGTTGATCGCTTCCTTGCAAGAGATCACCGACGGCAGCGACATCGACGCGATGATTTCCGCAGCCTTCAGCGTTTCGTCCATCAGGCTCGCAAGCGGAATGACACGCGCAACAAGACCGGACCGCTCGGCTTCGGTTGCATCCATCATCCGGCCAGTCAGGCACAGATCCATCGCTTTGGATTTTCCAACCGCGCGCACGAGCCGCTGCGTGCCGCCGACGCCCGGAATGACGCCGAGCTTGATTTCCGGCTGTCCGAACTTTGCGTTGTCGGCGGCAAAGATCATGTCGCATTGCATCGCGAGTTCGCATCCGCCGCCGAGCGCGAAACCTGCGACCGCGGCAATCACCGGCTTGCGCGTGCGCGAGACGCGATCCCACGCAGCACCACAAAAATCATCCATGAACACATCCATGAATGTCTTGTCCGCCATCTCCTTGATGTCGGCGCCAGCAGCAAACGCTTTTTCGGATCCGGTCAGGACCATGCAGCCTATCTGCGAATTCTGCTCAAACCCCTCGACCGCATCGGTGAGTTCACCAATCAGCTTTGCATTCAGCGCATTGAGCGCCTGCGGACGATTGAGCCGAATGACGCCGACGCGCCCGTGCGTTTCCACGACAATGGTTTCATAGGCCATGATTTTTTCTCCGACACTGGAAAGGACGTAACCGCAAAGCCGCAACGCGCGCAATCGCCTCAGGTAAATTCGGACACGGCGTCGATCAAGCGGGCGATGTCCTCCGGCCGCGACAGGCGATGATCGCCGTCTTTCACCAGCGTCAAAACCACGTCGTCTCGCGCGATGCGCGACACAAGCTCGACCGCGTGCTGCCACGGCACGTCCTCGTCCTGCACGCCCTGCAGGATGCGTACAGGGCATCCGGTTTCGATCAGCCCGCCAAGGATAAGATGCTTTCGGCCATCTTCGATCAGATTGCGGGTGATGAGATAACCCTGATCGGCGTACGGCGACGGCCGCCGCCACGAGCCTTTTTCCTCGATTTCGCGTTTCACTTCGGGCGGCATTTTCTTCCACATCAATTCTTCGGTGAAGTCCGGCGCGGGCGCGACCAGAACCATTCCAGCGATGCTCGCCTGCGCGGGCCTGTTCGCGTCGGCGAGCCGCTTCAATTCGCGCGCGAGCAGCAACGCCATCCATCCGCCCATCGACGATCCGATTACGATCTGCGGGCCCTTGCACGCCGAGAACACCGCGACGGATTCTTCCAGCCATCGCCCGATCGTGCCGTCCGCGAAATCGCCGCTAGATTCGCCGTGCCCGGAATAGTCGAAACGCGTGCAGGCGCGGCCATGCCCATCGGCCCAGTTGTCGATCGCTTCGGCCTTGGTGCCCTTCATGTCGGAATTGAATCCCCCCAGCCAGAACAGGCCGGGCGCCGCACCATCACGTGCGCGAACGGCAATGCTGCGGCGGTCCGCTCCAATGTTCAGATGCTTGAGGGTCAAGGCATTCACCATGTAAGGCTTCGCCAGATTCACGATGCTGCGAGGATGAATGTCACCATCGCGGTCCCACATCAAGAATGACGGATTTGAGGCGGAGCAACGCTGCACCGCACCGCGAGGCACGTTGCCACCGTTGGAAAATCGGCCTATCACCGATCATCGGCTTCGGAGCCAATTGCTCCATTTCCCCGCCGGGTGCCGAATTTATATTTTCCGGAGTTCGTAGTGCCATCGGGTTTTGCTGTCCGCGTCGACAAGGATACGACCGATAGCGCAACTACGCCCGCGGCCGACGAAGGCGCGCGCCGCGCCGTCAATATCCGTCCACTCAATGTGCTGATCATCGTGCCGACCTTGCACGCGGGTGCCGCCGATACCGGGGTTGTCGATCTCGTCGGAATTCTCGCCGCCGCAGGCCATCGGCCGATCGTGATGTCGCGCGGCGGACGGCTGGAAAAAGACGTCTGGTCGGCAGGGGGGGAATTCGTCTTCGCCGAACTCGAAAGCAAAAATCCCTTCGTCATGCTGCGCAACGCAGCTTCGATTGCGCGCGTTGTGCGCGAGCGCAAGTGTGACGTCATTCACGCGCATGGCCGGGCGCCGGCGTGGAGCGCGTTTCTCGCGGCGCGCATGACCGGCCGTGTATTTCTGACGTCCTGGTACAAGGGATTTCGCGAGCAGAATTTCCTCAAGCGGCTTTACAACAGCGTCATGATCCGCGGCGACCGCGTCATCGCCGCGAGCGACCAGATCGCCGAACTAATCGTCGATCGCTACCGCCTCGATCACGGGCGGGTCGATGTCATTCCGGCCGGCGTGGACGTTCAGATTTTTGATCCCGATGCGGTGTCGGCCGAACGTGTGGACGCGATGCGGAAACGCTGGGGCATCGCACCGAATGCGAAAATCGTTCTCGTGGTCGGCCGGCTGATCCGTCGCAAAGGGCATCATCTTGTGGTGCAGGCGGCGCATCGCCTGAAGGACATGGGCGTGAAGGATTTCGTTTGCGTGTTCGCGGGCGAGGACCAGGGCCGCAGCCGCTATAGCGGCGAAGTGTGGGATCTGGTGATTTCGACCAATACCAGCGATGTCATCCGCATGACAGGACCGATGGACGATCTCCCTGCGTGTTATGCGTCGGCTTCGGTTGTCGTATCGGCCGCGACCCAGCCTGAAGGTTTGCAGCGCGCAATTCTGGAGGCGCAGGCAATGGCGCGTCCGGTTGTCGCGTCCGATCTCGGGGCCGGACCGGAAGTCCTGCTCGCCCCGCCCGCAGTCTCCGAAGATCGCATGACCGGATTGCGCTTTTCCTCAGGGGATTCGGCGGCACTTGCAGCCGCGCTGGTGCGCCTTTTCTCGCTGCCCCAAAGCGTGAGGCAGGCGATCGGCCAGCGTGGCCGGGACTGGGTCCAGAGCCATTTCGATCCGAAAAACGTCGCCGAACTGACACTGAAACTTTACGACGAAGCGGCCCGGTCGCGTTCGGCCCGTTGAGCTGTGCCTTCCTGACCGGAAATGACGCCGGGGCGGCGTTGACTTATCCGATATTTCTCCCATTCTCCTGCGGATCGGTGGATCGGCCGGGGCGGGCTTGCGTTATTGAGCCAGTCCGGGTGACTTGCCGGTTCGTTTCAACAGCAGAGGAGTTTTTTCCATTCGTCGTCCGCAAAGAGCCGCGCCCACCGTCCAGAAGGATGGCCCGCGCGTCAACGAGGAGATCCGCTCGGCACAGGTGCAGCTGATCGACCAGACCGGCCACAATCACGGCCCAACCGACATTCAGGTCGCCTTGCAGAGGGCGGCCGAAGCAGGGCTCGATCTTGTCGAGATCGCCCCGAACTCCGTTCCCCCCGTCACCAAGCTTCTGGATTACGGCAAGTACAAGTTCCAGGCGCAGAAGAAAGCCGCCGAGGCGCGCAAGAAGCAGAAAGTCGTCGAGGTCAAGGAGCTGAAATATCGCCCCATGATCGACGACCACGATTACGACGTGAAAATGCGCGCGATGCAGCGCTTCTTCGAGGAAGGCGACAAGGTGAAGGTCACGCTTCGCTTCCGCGGCCGCGAAATGGCGCATCAGGAACTTGGATCGCAACTACTCGAACGCGTGAAGACCGACACGGCTTCATTCGCGAAGGTCGAGTCCGAGCCGAAATTCGAAGGCCGGCAGATGATCATGATCCTCGCGCCGCGCTAAACAGATCGCCGCGCGTCAAAGAAAAACGCCCGTGACATCGCGGGCGTTTTTTATTGTCCGGTGAAAGCGATCTTATTTCGCGGCGCGCCGCTCGGCCTGCCAGCGCCCGCTGCATTTGTCGGTCGCCGACTGGCCTTCCCATTGGCCAGAACCGCTGTCGCCGGAAAGCTTGCCTGTGCCGTCCGCGCCCTGCTCGCCGCGCTTGATGCTGACCTGCAGCTTTCCGTCATTGGCTACATCGCCAGAGACGGAAATTGAGGCGTCGCCCTCGTAACGGACTTTTCCGTTCTCGACCTTCAGCTGATAGCGGTAGCCGCGGTCGCAGGTGCCGGATTCGGTGATGACCAGCACGCTCCAGGTGCCGTCATAACGTGGCGTTGCAGCGTCCGCCGGGCCTGCGGGGAGGGCACCGGCAGCAGCCAGTAGGCCAACACTCAGAACCAGAGCTCGCGCCCACGACGGCGCCAGTGAAATCGTCATTGTCCTAAACTCCTGAAATCTCGTCCCCGGACCCCTATGGGAGGCCTAACGGCGTTGATCCCGCTCGGGTTCCACCCCGGCATGGGCGGGGTTCCGGCGGTTGTGTTTTTGGCATGGCTCTGCCATAAACCGCGCCTTCACCGCCCGGCCGGTTAGGGCTGCCGTGGCGGTGAAAATGCCTCATCAGCACGCTCGGATTTTCGAGCATCCCGGCCCCGGGGTTCACCCCCGCTTGGGCCGAATTACGGAGAGCGAAATGCCCAAGATGAAGACCAAGTCGGGCGCTAAAAAGCGCTTCAAGATCACCGGCACCGGCAAGGTGCTGGCCGCCAGCGCAGGCAAGCGCCACGGCATGATCAAGCGGACCACCAAGCAGATCCGCCAGAATCGCGGCACGAATACGCTGTTCAAGACCGACGGCGACAACGTGAAAAAGTATTTTCTGCCGAACGGCTGACGATACACCGCGGCCGCGCGACGCGCGGTCACTCGCAATCTGCTTTTTGAGACACCAGGAGATCAGTCATGGCTCGCGTCAAACGCGGCGTCACATCGCACGCCAAGCACAAGAAAGTTTTCAAGGCCGCGAAGGGCTTTTACGGCCGTCGCAAGAACACCATCCGCATCGCCAAGCAGGCGGTCGAGAAGGCGCAGCAATATGCCTTCCGCGACCGCAAGCGGCGTAAGCGCACCTTCCGCGCACTTTGGATCCAGCGCCTCAATGCCGCCGTGCGTCCGTTCGGCCTGAACTATTCCAAGTTCATCGACGGTCTCGCCAAGGCTGGGATCATGGTCGACCGCAAGGTTCTGTCCGACATCGCGATCCACGAGCCGGCTGCGTTCCAGGCGATCGTGGAAAAGGCGAAGGCGGCGCTGCCGGCGCAGGCCGAAGCGGCCAAGGCTTAATCAGAGCGGTCATCGCCGGACTTGATCCGGCGATCCATCTCTTCGCAGTAAGATGGATGCCCGGGTCAATCCCGGGCATGACCACATGAAAGCGAAGCGCATGTCCGACATCGCGACACTCGAAGCTGAAATCCTCAAAGGCATCGCCGCAGCAAGCGACGAAGCCGCGCTCGAAGCCGTGCGCGTGTCGTCGCTCGGCAAGAAGGGTTCGGTGTCCGAATTGCTGGCGACGCTCGGCAAGATGACGCCGGACGAGCGCAAGGCGAAAGGCCCGCTCATCAACGGGCTAAAGGACAAGGTCAACACCGCGATCAACGCGCGGCGCGACGCGCTGAAGAATTCGGCGCTCGATGCGCGCCTTGCCACCGAGAGCGTGGACGTCACCCTTCCCGTGCGCGACAGCGCGGCGGAAACCGGGCGCATCCATCCCGTGAGCCAAGTGATCGACGAGCTCACCGCGATCTTCGCCGACATGGGCTTTGCCGTCGCCGAAGGGCCGGACATCGAGACCGACGATTATAACTTTACCAAGCTGAACTTCCCGGAAGGCCATCCGGCGCGGGAAATGCACGACACGTTCTATTTCAATCCACGCGAGGACGGCTCGCGGCTTCTTCTGCGCACGCACACGTCTCCGGTGCAGGTGCGCACGATGCTGAAGCAAAAGCCGCCAATCCGCGTCATCATTCCGGGCCGCACTTACAGAAGCGACAGCGATCAAACGCACACACCGATGTTTCATCAGGTCGAAGGCCTTGTCATCGACAAGGGTTCGCATCTTGGCCACCTGAAATGGATTCTCGAGGAATTCTGCAAGGCGTTCTTCGAAGTCGATCAGGTGAAGATGCGCTTTCGCCCATCGTTCTTTCCTTTCACCGAGCCGTCGATGGAAGTCGACATCCAATGCCGCCGCGAAAAGGGTGAAATCCGTTTCGGCGAAGGCGAGGATTGGCTCGAAATTCTCGGCTGCGGAATGGTGCATCCGAACTTGCTGCGTAATTGCGGCCTCGATCCCGACGAATATCAGGGCTTTGCCTGGGGCATGGGCATCGATCGCATCGCGATGCTGAAATACGGCATGCCGGATTTGCGTCCGTTCTTCGAAGCGGACGTCCGCTGGCTCTCGCATTATGGATTCAGGCCGCTCGATTTCCCGACTCTTGCGGGAGGATTGAGCGCGTGAAATTCACCCTCTCCTGGCTGAAGGAACATCTCGACACGAACGCTTCGCTTGAAGCGATCGTCGAGAAACTCACCATGATCGGGCTCGAGGTCGAGAGCGTTGAAGACCCGGCGAAGAAATTCGCGCCGTTCAAAGTCGTCGAAGTCATCTCCGCCGTGCAGCATCCAAATGCGGATCGCCTGCGCGTGTGCATGGTGAATACCGGCGAAGGCGCGCCGTTACAGGTCGTCTGCGGCGCACCGAATGCGCGCGCAGGCATCAAAGCCGTGCTCGGCCTGCCCGGCACTTACATTCCGGGCAAGAACATCACGCTCGGCGTCGGCAAAATCCGCGATGTCGTGAGCAACGGCATGCTGATTTCCGGCGCGGAGATCGAATATTCCACCGACGCCGACGGCATCATCGAATTACCCGCCGATACGCCGGTCGGAAAATCCTTCGCCGATGTGGTCGGCGCGAACGATCCGGTCATCGAAATCAATCTCACGCCGAACCGCACGGACTGCACTGGCGTCTCCGGCATCGCGCGCGACTTGAGCGCAGCCGACGTCGGCAAGCTGAAAAGCCCGGCGCCGAAAAAGATCGAAGGCAAATTTCCCTGCCCGGTTCAGGTGAAGCTCGATTTCGCATCGGGACAATCGCTGTGCCCGGCTTTCGCCTTGCGTCTTGTGAAAGGCGCCAAAAACGGCCCGTCACCCGAATGGCTGCAAACGAAACTCAAAGCCATCGGGCTTCGCCCGATCAACGCGCTGGTCGATATCACAAACTTCATCACGTTCGACCGTGGCCGCCCGCTGCATGTGTTCGACGCGAAGAAAGTCCACGGCAATCTCGTCGTGCGGCGCGCGAAGAAGGGCGAGAGCCTTCTGGCACTCGACGGAAAAACCTATCAGCTTGACGAGACGATGTGCGTCATTGCCGACGACAAGGCGGTTGAATCGCTCGCCGGTATCATGGGCGGCGAGGCTTCGGGCTGCGACGAGACGACGACCGACGTGCTGATCGAGTCGGCTTTGTGGGCGCCGAACAACATCGCGCAGACCGGGCGCAAGCTCGGCATTCACTCCGACGCGCGCTATCGCTTCGAGCGCGGCGTCGATCCGGCCTTCATGCGGCCGGGTCTCGACCTTGCGACCCAGATGGTGCTCGATTTGTGCGGCGGCGAAGCTTCGCAGGTTGTTGTCGCCGGCAGCACGGAAGCAAACGACAAGCCGATTGATTTCCCGCTCGACGAGATCAAGCGTCTTGCCGGACTCGATGTCGAGTTCGCGGAAGCAAAACGCATTCTTAACGCGCTCGGATTCCACGTCGCGGGCAATGCGCCGCGCGTGAAGGTTGCCGTGCCTTCATGGCGCCCCGACATCGAAGGCAAGGCCGACCTCGTGGAAGAAGTCGTTCGCATCGCGGGCGTCGACCGCGTGCCGCCAACACCGTTTCCGCGCGGCGACGCGCAGCGCAAACCCGTTCTCACCACCACGCAGCTTCGCGTTCGCAAGGCCCGCCGTTCGCTCGCCGCGCGCGGCATGGTGGAAGCCGTGACATGGTCGTTCATCGCCAAGGCGCAGGCCGAATTGTTCGGCGGCGGCAAGCCCGAACTTGCGCTTGCCAATCCGATTGCGTCGGACCTCTCCGACATGCGCCCGAGCCTGATCCCCGGCCTTGTCGCCTCCGCGCAGCGCAACAGCGACCGCGGCATCGCCGACACGGCTTTGTTCGAAGTCGGGCAGGTGTTCGCAGGCGCTGCCCCCGAACAGCAATTCACTGCCGCCTCAGGCGTGCGGCGTGGACGCGCCAAAGGCACAGGTCACGGCCGCCACTGGATGAATGGCGGCGACGCCGATGTGTTCGACGCGAAGGCCGATGCGCTCGCGGTTCTTGCGGCTGCTGGTGCGCCGGTGAGCGCGCTGCAGATCGTGCCGGGCGGACCGGCGTGGTTCCATCCCGGCCGCAGCGGCACGATTCAAATTGGTCCGCAAAATATCCTTGGCCATTTCGGGGAATTGCATCCGCGCGCGTTGGAAGCTCTCGACGCGCAAGGCCCGGTTGCGGCCTTCGAAGTCATCCTCGAGCGCATACCCGAACCGAAGGCCAAAGCAACGCGGGCAAAGCCTGCGCTTGAACTCTCGCCGTTCCAGCCGGTCGAACGCGATTTCGCATTCGTGGTCGCGCGCGATGTGAAAGCCGCCGACATCGTGCGCGCGGCGCAAAATGCCGACAAGAAGCTCGTGACTGGCGTAACGGTGTTCGACATCTACGAAGGCAAAGGTATCGACCCGGACAAGAAGTCGATTGCCATCGCCGTGACGATGCAGCCGCGCGACAAGACGATGACCGACGAAGAGATCGACGCAATCGGGCAGAAGATCGTCGCGGAGGTCACCAAGCGTACCGGCGGCACGCTGCGGGGTTAGCGCTTCCGTTTTGTCGGCTGCGGGCGGGCTGGCGCGAACATCTTCAGTACCGCATCAGCCGCGCGTTCGCCGGATTCCCACGCACCTCCGACCGTGCCCCACAGCGTCTCGTGCACGGCCTCGCCTGCGAAGAATATCCGATCCTTGTGCACGTCCATCAGTGCGCGGCGTGACGGCGCGCCACCCGGCGATGCGCACGAGAACGAGCCCATGATCCACGGCTCCTTGCTCCATTGCGTCGCATGGCTGCGTTTGACGTCCTTCTTCAAATCCACGCCGTAAAGTCCGCCGAGCCATTCCACCGCGGTATTGACCATCGCATCGCGCCCGCGCGCGGACAGTTCGCCGGCGAACGCCCCGCCAACATCGACATAGTGGAGGCTGGTGTCGGAGACATTTGCCAGCAGAGCCGCAGTGCTGCGGCTGGCCGCTTTTTCAAAAACCAGATCGTCGCGTTGCAGGCGCAACGGATTACCAGGCAATTCGAGCGCGATGCGCTCATAGATTCCGAGTTTCAATGCATCCAGCGCATCGATCTGGCGTTTGCTGAGTTCAGGCGCAAACTTGATCTTCCCGCTCGCGAGTACGCTGGTCGAGGCGGTGACGATCACCGCGCGCGCCAGTGTCTTGGCGCCATCGGTGTTGACCTCCGCGCCCGCGCGCCAGGATTCAATCTCGTTGACCGGGCGCGACAACTCGATTGGCAATCCATCGGCAAGTTTGGCCAATAGCGCGCCAAGCCCCTGACGGCTAAACGCATCGATGTCGCGTTCCGCCGATCGGGTGAAATCGACCGCAGATACCTCGGACAAATCCTTGGCGCAGCCGTAGGGCCCAAGGAAAAATTCGACCGAAGCCTGCCATTCGCCGAGATCCTTCGGCAAGACCTGCGCGCAGGCGACGTCGGTCTTTCCGCGCGCTGCCTCGATGATCGCGCGCTTGGCACGCACGGTGGCGGAGAGAAATTCCTCCATCTCGCCTTCGCGCGCGTTGCGGCGGCCGATGCGAATTTTCTGGCCGGGCGGGGCGGGATAGATGTCAAATCCAGCGCGCGGGCCGAGTTTCGCCAGCGGATTCAACTCGGGCATATGAAGCCAGTGCGCGCCCGTATCGTAAGGCACGCCGAAGGTCTTCGTATCGGTGACGCAACGGCCGCCGATGCGATCCGACGCCTCGAAGATCGCAACCTTGCGCCCGGCCGCGATCAGCTTTCGCGCGGCAGCGATGCCTGCCGCACCCGCACCGACAATGACGATTTCGGTGTCGCTGGGGGCGCCGAATGCAAGCCGCGGGGCTGCGATTGCCGCCGTGGAGGCTGCGAGGAAGAATCGCCGGTTCAATCGTTTCATGGTTTCCGAAATGTTGGCGCGCGCGGGTTACTTTGCCGAAAACACAGGCGCCCCGCAAACACTATGGTTGACGATCCATGACCGGACTCCGCACGGCATGAACAGAATTGCAACCGCTCTCAATTAAATTGCCCGGAACGCGCGGCAGAATGTCAGCGCGCGGGAATGCCGCCATGAGAGTCGCGTCATGAGTTTCGCGCTGGATGGCCTTGGACGCCTGATCGCCCGCTACCTCGGAAAGCCGGCGGTGGGATATCAGCCGTTCACGCCGAGCGATCTCGACGCGTTGCGCGCAAGCCTGAAGCCCGGCGACGTGCTGCTGGTCGAAGGCAACAATAATGTGTCCGGCGTCATCAAATATCTCACGCAATCCACCTGGTCGCACGCGGCGCTCTACGTCGGGCGCGTCGGCGACCGCGAAACCGCCGACGGCGAGCCGCTGGTTCTGGTCGAAGCGGAACTCGGCAAAGGCGTCATCGCTTCGCCACTCTCGAAATACGCGCGCTTTCACACGCGCATCTGCCGCCCGAGCCGGATTTCCGACGACGACCGTGCGCGCGTCTGCACCTACGCCGCCGAACGCATTGGTTTCGATTACGACCTGAAGAACATCATCGACCTGATGCGCTATCTATTTCCGCTGCCAGTGCCACAACGTTTCCGCCGGCGCATGATGTCGCTCGGCTCGGGCCATCCGACTCGGATCATCTGTTCGGCGCTGATTGCGCAGGCCTTCGAGGCGGTGCGCTATCCGATCCTGCCCAAGACCACCAAGCTCGATAGCGAAATGGTGCGCGCCGAAATTCTCGAAATCCGCCACTCGTCACTCTATGCGCCACGCGACTTCGACATTTCGCCCTATTTCGAGGTGGTGAAGCCAACGCTGGTCCACGGCTTCGACTACAAGGCGATGCGCTGGGCGGACCTGCCGGAAATGACCGCCACGGATTGCGGGGCGACGCTCGTGCCCGACTCCGCGCCGGAAAAGCCCGCCACCGCGGCCGCCTGACGCTTCCTTCCCTGTACTTTTTTGTCTCTGCCGGGCTTGTACCGGCAGCACTCGTCTTATCTATGAAGCGCCGATACGATTCAGAGAAAGGCGCAAAGATGTTCGACGCAGCGTTCAAGGCCCTGCAGCAGATGGTTTCGCCGCCTTTCCGCTCGGTGCTGATCAAATCGGTCCTGCTGGCGCTGGTCATGATCGTGCTTTTTGGCGTTGGACTTCACCGCGCGCTGACATGGCTCGCGATAAACGGCGAGACATGGGCGGAAGGCGCGCTCGGGCCATCGGCGCATACGCCCCTTTCCGTATTGATCTGGATCGTGTCGTTCGCGACCGGCCTTGGAATCTTGCTCGGCGGCGTGTTCCTGATGCCGGCGGTGACCGCCTTTGTCGCGAGCTTCTTCGTCGATCAGATCGCCGATGAAGTGGAGCGCGAGCATTATCCGGCCGAACCGTCGGGCAAGGCGCTGCCGTTCCTGCGCGCGATCACCGAGGGCACCAAGACCGCGCTACTCGCAGTGCTGATCTATCTTGCCGCGCTGCCGTTTATCTTTTTAGCGGGCGCGGGGCTGTTCCTGATTTTCTTCGCAAGCGCCTATCTCCTGAGCCGCGAGTATTTCGAACTTGCGGCGATGCGCTTTCGCACGCCCGCCGACGCCAAGGCGTTTCGCAAGCAGCACCAGAGCCGCGTGTTTTCCGCCGGATTGCTGATTGCAGCGTTCGTATCGATTCCGATCGTCAATCTCGCAACGCCGATTTTCGGCATGGCGATGATGGTGCATCTGCACAAGAAATTGTCGGGCGGACGGATCGATCTGATTGAGGGCCGCTAGGCGGCGAGCGTCGCCTTACCCGGCCAGCGGCATAAATCCGCGATCACGCATTTTTCGCACAACGGACGGCGCGCGATGCAGGTGTAGCGTCCGTGCAGGATCAGCCAGTGATGCGCGTGCATCATGTATTTTTCCGGGATGACCTGCGCGAGTTTCAATTCGACTGTGAGCGGGTCTTTCCCCGGCGCCATTCCCGTCCGGTTGCCGACGCGGAAGATGTGCGTGTCGACGGCGATGGTCGGCTGATCGAAAATCACGTTCAGTACGACATTCGCGGTCTTGCGCCCGACTCCCGGTAATTCCTCCAGTGCCTCGCGCGAATTCGGCACTTCACCGCCATGCTCGGCGATGAGCTTTTGGGACAGCGCGACGAGGTTCTTGGCCTTGTTGCGATAAAGACCAATGGTCTTGATGAAATCGGTGACTTTCACAAGGCCGAGCTTCACCATCATTTCCGGCGTGTCGGCCGCGCTGAACAACGCCGGGGTCGCCCTGTTCACACCCGCATCGGTTGCCTGCGCCGAGAGCACGACGGCGACAAGCAGCGTGAACGGATTGGAATAGAGAAGCTCGGTTTTCGGGGCGGGCGAGGCTTTCTGAAAACGGCGGAAGGCTTCGGCAATATCCGACGCGGGCATCTGCGGCGCGCTTCCCTGAGCGGTCTTTGAATCGGCTTTGACCCTGCCGGCGGACGCCTTGACCGTCGCAGTCTTTTTCTTTTTTGCAGTTACCGGACGGGTCGTTTTTCGCGCCATGATTTTCTATATTCGGAGCCATGTCCGACGACAACGCCAGCGGCGCCGACGCCCAGCTTTTTTCCGCTAGGCTTACGCCTCATCGTTCGCTCACGAGGCAGGGCTTCCTTGCGGTGATGATTGCCCTCGGCGGATTGAGCTTCGTCAGCGGCATGGTGTTTCTCATCATGGGCGCATGGCCGGTGATCGGATTCCTCGGCCTCGACGTGCTGTTGGTCTATTGGGCCTTCAAATCCAATTTCCGCAAAGCGGCCGAACACGAAGAGATATTCGTCAGTCCCTCGGAATTGCGGGTGCGTAAGGTCAGCGCGTCGGGGGCTGTCGCCGAATGGACCGCCAATCCGCTTTGGATCCGGCTCGAGCGCGAGGACCATGAGGAATTCGGCCTGCAAAAGCTGTTTTTGGTGTCGCGCGGCAAACGGCTCGGTATCGCGTCGTTCCTCGGCCCCGACGAGAAGCACAGCTTCGCCGAGGCGCTTGCGGCGGCATTGAACGAGGCAAAACGCGGTCCGACTCGCACGGTCCTGAGCTAGCCGGCTTGTCAGAAATCGGGTGGGGCAGACCCGCCGGTTCGCTTATGTGATGGGAGAACGTCATTGGAGGGTCCCGTGCTGTCTCCCGACCGCATCCGCGAATTAAGCCCGCGTCCGAACGCCGCCGCCGATTACGACGTCGTGCGCCGTGCGATCGGCTTCATCTCGAAGCATAGGCGCGAGCAGCCGGAGGTCGAAGCCATCGCCTCGGCCGCTGGTGTGACCCCAACCGAACTGCATCACCTGTTCCGGCGCTGGGCCGGCCTGACGCCGAAGGATTTTCTCTCGGCGCTTACGCTCAATTATGCGCGCCAGCTTCTGCGCGATTCGGCCAGCGTTCTGGACACATCTTACGAAGTCGGGCTGTCGGGGCCGGGCCGCCTGCACGACCTGTTCGTCACGCATGAGGCAATGTCACCCGGCGAATGGAAATCCGGCGGGCGCGATCTCACCATGACCTATGGGTTCCATCCCTGCCCGTTCGGCATGGCGCTGGTGATGACAACGCCGCGCGGACTCGCGGGCCTTGCGATGGCCGACCCCGGCAAGGAGCGCTCGGCGCTGAACGACATGAAAGCTCGCTGGCCGAATGCCCGCTATGTCGAGGATTATGCTGCGACCGCGCCAATGGCGCGGCGCATTTTCGATCCGAAACAATGGCGGGATGATCGCCCGCTTCGCGTCGTGATGATCGGCACCGATTTTGAGGTGCGCGTATGGGAGGCCCTGCTGAAAATTCCGATGGACCGCGCCACGACCTATTCCGACATTGCGCGCAATATCGGCTGCCCCAAAGGCGCGCGCGCAGTCGGCGCGGCGGTAGGCAAAAATCCGGTCAGCTTCGTCATCCCCTGCCACCGCGTGATCGGCAAAAGCGGCGATCTGACCGGCTATCACTGGGGTCTCACGCGCAAGCGCGCAATTCTTGGCTGGGAAGCGGGCCAGACTGCGGCCTAGTGGGCTTCCGCCGAACGGTTCGCTGGAACGCGAGCAACATCCGCTCCCGGTTCAACAAGCTTTGGAAAATCGCCCCCCTGGAATGCGGCGATCTGGTCCGCGCTCAACCCGTCCATGTAATCGGCGAGCTTCGAATAGGTCACACAGCGCACTTCGGCGAGGCCGCAGACTTCGCGCGCGAAGCTCTTCAGGGCCTCCTTGTACGCGCCGCCCTGATAGTCGAAGAAATGATGCCCGATATGCAGCGGCGCGCGATTGCCGGAATAATTCGCGCGGAAATAATCCAGATAGGTCTGCAATATCTGATCGCGGAAAAACTCGAACCGGCGCGGATCGGTGATTGCGCCCGATTGAAGCACAAAGAAATTGTAATCCATCGACAGGGCGCTCCTGGCGCTGCGGTGCAGCTTCAGTCGCGCAAGATTGAAACGCCAGATCCCGTCGGTTTTTTCCGGCCACGCGTCCGGCAAGCTGTCGCCACTCGTATCGTAACGAAAACCGAACTCCTTCAGCGTGGCGTAAAGGCCCGGACTCGTTGCAAGATAAGGCGCACGAAAACCCGTGGCGCGCGCCGGGAGATCCGGCATATCTGCGGGGTCGATCGCGTTGTTGCGCGCGGCATGGCGCAGAACATCGGCGAACGCGCCGAATTCCTTGCGCCAAGTTTCCGCGGGCCATCCTTTGCCGCTGAAATGCCCGACCGCGTGCGAGGCGATCTCGTGTCCGTGCCGCACAAGATCATCGGCAAAGTCGATGCGCCGGCGCACATCGGCCAGCGTGCCGCCGAAATTGATGCGCGATACGCCGCGCCCCATCGGGCTTGAATAGGAATTCCTGTCGGCGTCGGCGATGAAATTGATGCCGCTGACAAAGAACGTGAAATGGAGGCGATCGCCGCCCTTGTTCATGGCGGCGGCGAAATCGCTCAGTTCCTTCCAGCGTTCGAGCTCGGTGCAATTGTCGAACGCGATCGCAACGAATTGCGGCGGGCGCTCGGCGCTGCGCGCATCGGTCGAAACGACGGCCAGAAAAACGGCCAATGTAATGAAAAGTATTCTCATGCCCCCAATACAGGGCATCAAACCACGTTAACTCAACGATGCAATGAGTTTTACC
>CAMBBO010000015.1 GCA_945862935.1 Pseudorhodoplanes sinuspersici
TCCTCGCTCGGATACCGGCCGCCCGCACCACAAGCCATCCAATGGCCGGCTACGCGACCGGCATCCGCTGCGCCGGCCACACCACCCGTGGCGCAATCAACGATCATGCAATAACATTCAAACTGGATCACTTAATGCGGCAGTCCAACATCATCGACCTAAAAACATAACGCCGACTTTAAGGAACAAGCACGCAATCAACAATACTTGACGAGAAGCCACAGCGATTTGGCTTTATCGCGCTGCTACTTCTTCAGGCCGGTATCGATATCGAGCGTCACAGCCTTCACCAATTTCATTTCGTAGTCCGCCCCGCCTTTTACATAAGAAATGAAGACGGGCGTACGGTTACCGTCCCGGCATTGCGGCGTGGGATCGGCACAGAATGAGATCGTGCCGGCGGCCAGCCCCTTATAATCGTGGATATTGGCAAGAGCGTCGCGAATTGCAGCGCGATCTTCCGCGAGCGCGTCGTCGGTCAATTTCAGCTTCGCGTTCTTCAGCGCGATCTTCACAAGCTGCGCGGTATCCCATGCCATAGACACGTCATGGTCGGGCTTCAGCAGCTTGTACTTTGTCTTCATCATTTCGACCCAGGCCTGCACGTTCGGGCGCGGATCGGCATAAATGAAGAAACCGATGAACACCGCGCCTTTGGCGGCATCGCCGGCCAATTTTGCGGTCGACGCATTGCCGGTCGCCAGCGAACCCACGCGCTGCACCTTTGCAGGAATTCCCACTTCGTACGATTGCTGAAGGATGCGCGCGATCGAGTCCGCCTGGCCGCCGATCGCCAAAACGTCGGGGTTCAACGATTTGATCTTGAGCAAGTGCGGCCGCATATCGACGTCGGTTTCCTGCACCTGATTGGCGTAAACCGGATCGAGCCCGTAGGTATCTTTCATCGTTTCGATCAGGCCCTTGGCAAAGGCCGAACCTGCGCCATCGCTGGTGTAGAGCACGGCGACCTTTTTGCCGACATCCTCGACCGCGTATTTCGCATAAACGCCGCGCGAGAAGCGTTCGGCAACCGCAGGACGGAAAATCCACGGACTTCCTTTACCCGTGATCGAGCTATTGGAGGATTGCGGCGTGATTTGCGACACGCCTTCCTTCGCCGTGATGTCGACTAGCGGCAATGTCACCGAACTGCATGTCGAACCGATGATGACATGAACCCGGTTCTGATGAATGAAACGGTTGACGTTGGCGACGCCTTTGTCGGGCTTGCATTCGTCGTTCAGCAGGATGGTTTCGATCTTGTGGCCGTTGATTCCGCCAGCCTTGTTTACGGCATCGAACTCATCGACGATCATCTGGCCGAATACCTGCCCGGCCTCATCCAGCATGCGAAGCGTAACGCCGACGCGGATGGTGTCTTGTGCAAACGCCGGCATCGCAAACGACACGCCCGCGAGTGTGGCCGCGATCAACGCTCCCTTGAATTTTATCATTGGCATTTCTTGCTCCCTTTCAGACGATCCGATCGATCGCCATCGATTGTTATCGCTCCCAAAATACTCAAGGCATAAACGAACCGCCCGTAACGTCGATAATCGCGCCCGTCACGAAACTCGCGTCCTCGGACGCGAGGAATGCGGCAACCCCCGCGATGTCGTCGGGAATTGCGATGCGGCCCATGGGGGTCTCTGCGATTTTGCGCGCCATGACTTCCGGGCCGCCGATCTGCGCGGTGAGTGGTGTCGCCACGCGCGACGGGGCAATGCAATTCACCGTAATGCCATCGCCGCCGACGTCGCCCGCAAGCACACGTGACAATGCGACAAGCCCGGCCTTTGACGCAGAATATGCCGGATCGCCCGCGCGCATACGCGCGGCTCTCGAAGCGATATTGATGATGCGGCCCCATTTATTCTTGCGCATCAGCGGCACCGCCGCGCGGCATACAAAAAACGGCCCATTAAGATTGACGCCGAGGACACGATTCCAGACAGCGGTCGTCAAGGCTTCGACTTTCGGAACTTTGTTGTCCACGAGGCCGAGAATGCCTGCGGAATTGACGACGATGTCCAGACGGCCGAACTGATTTTCGATTGATGCCATCAGTTGCGCGACTGACGCTTCGTTGGACACGTCCCTTGGAATACAGAGCACCTTCGCGCCGACGGCAGCGATTTCCTCTTCCGCTTTCTTCAGGCTGTCAGGGTTGATGTCACACAAGATGATGGTGTGACCCGACGCCGCAAAACGCTTCGCGATCGCCAGTCCAAGCCCCTGAGCACCTCCGGTAATCAATGCAATCCGCGCTGCCGAAGTCATCGGTCGAATTTCGCTCCCCATCGACTGTTCTTATATGTAAACTCGTACATAATTGTAACGTAGTTCGCCCGCGCGATAAACACCGTCCTGCCGGTTCAGGGTGGAATGAATCGGGCTATCGCGTCTTGCGGGCGACCTAATTTCGGCTTTTGCGATGCGCCTCGTACGCATCCATGAATTTATGAAACGCCGCAGCTACCTTCTTGCCGCGTTCTAGCGGCGGGAGCTTCTGGTCGGCCGCGTTTGCGACTTCGATTTCGAGTTCACAATCTGCCGGAATAGCATCGAGATAATCGAACAGTGGGAGACCACCCTCGCCTGGATACATTCGCCCGGTGCGCGCCTCCTTTAAACATCCATCCAAACTATCGGGGCGTTGCGCCGGCGCGTCGCATATCTGCGCATAAAAGACGCGCGACAGATCGAGGCCGGAGAAGTCTGTAGGGCTTCCGCCGGACCGGCTGATATGCAGCGGATCCGGCACGAGCCCGGCGTTTTCCATGCCGGTGCGCTTCACCATTTCGTATGCCATCTTCAAGCTGTTGATGGATTGATAGGGCACGAACTCTACAGCGATGCGGATATTTCCGGCCTTTTGCGCCAGCTCGCACATCTTCGCGAGATTGTCGGTCGTGCGTTTTTCGTCGTCGTCGTAGCCGTTCGCCAGAATGAACGGACAACCGAGTTCCGCGGCGGCATCAACCAATCCCTTGATGTCATCCGTTGTCGTATGCGCCTCGAGATATTTGCCGTTAACGTTCGATAGTCTCAAGCCAGTCGAAGCAAGCCGCGATTTGACCTCGCGCAGTTTCGCAGCATCGCCCACGATGGTGAACGGATATCCGTCTCCGTTTCGCCGGCCTTCAACCCGCAGCCCGAGTGAATTGAAGCCGCTCGCTTTAGCAACGTCGATGATCTCGATCTGGGTGCAATCGCTCAGGGTAAGGTAGCCGAAGGTCAGTTGACGCATGTTCGATCCCTATTTTTTAAACCTTGGAATGTCCCGAAAAATCCTGCCGTAGAATCCGCGCTCACCGGCCCGTCATCGCAGGCAACTTCGCCGAAGCCGGAAGCGGCTGCGTCTTGCTGCGCGGGCGCGCGGCCGGCGATCCGCCAAACATCGACCAGCTCGGCGCAACCAGCGTGCCGGTGTCGACCGCGAGATTGACCCCCGTGATGGCAGCCGCGCGATCGGAAATCAGGAATGAGATCGCATCACCCACTTCTCGCGGCTGAACGATGCGGCCAAGCGCGCTGAGGTCTTTGGGGTGACCGGCATAACGCTTGCCGTCGGCTATCTGCTTAGCGACGCGAGGGACTTCGACGAAACCCGGCATGATGCCGTTGACGCGCACGCCGCTGCGTCCCCATTCCACGGCCATGCCTTCGGTCAGCATATTCACGCCAGCCTTGGAGGCTGCATAAGCGTGCTGCGGTGTCGTGCGAATGCCGTTCCAGGACGAGAGATTGACCATAGCGCCTTCGCCATGCGCTGCCATGCGCCGGCCGAATGCAAGATTGGCCATGTAGGTCCCGAACACATTGGTGCGCAGGATACGCTCCCATTCATCCAGCGGCGTTTCGTCAATCGGGCGGCGCGGCTGAAAGATCGCGGCGCACATCACCATCGCAAAGACAGGACCGTGCGCGTCTTCGATCTCCTGCGCCGCCGCTTCGACTGTCTCCGGCTTTGTCGTGTCGAGCCATTGCGCGTGTCCGCCAAGTCTCTTCGCCGTAATCGCTGCCGCATCACGGTTGATGTCGGCAACGACGAGAAGCCATCCCCGTTCTGACAGGACCTCGCAGGTCGCCTCGCCGATACCGGTCGCGCCGCCAATCACAACAGCGAGACGCCCTCGCCCTTCGTCACCCAATGCCGCGAATTTTTCCTGCGCGGATTCCTTCCCGTTGCCCGACATTAAACGCTTCCTTCCCTTCGGTCTGTTCCGCCCGCTAGAGAGTGGCGAGAATTTCTTTGAGCGGAACGATTCTGGATTCCGCTCCTGAAATCGTCGCAGCTTCGGCAATCGCCTGCGCCATCAATCCGTCCTCGATGGTCGGCACTTCTTTGTGCCTATCATCCAGCATCGCGATGAACGCATCGAACGCCGCTGCATAGCTTTCGCTGTAGCGCGCGAATGAATCTTTCGGCAGCCCTTCGAGAACGACGGATTCACCGCGAATCTGCATGACATTGCCGCGCCGTTTGCGCGACGACTCGATCAACCCGGCCGTACCAAAGATTTCGATCCTGTCGTCGTAGCCGTACACGGCGCGCCGCGCGTTATCGATGTGCGCGATGGATCCGCTCGCCATTCTCATCATGATGCCTGCGGTGTCGACATCTCCGGCCTCGCCCACGGATGCGTCGGCAATGACCGATCCCATGGCCGCGATTTCGACCGGGTCTTCACCCGCGATCCAGCGGACTAGATCGATAAAGTGGACGCACTTGTCTCGATAAAAGCCGCCCGATCCTCGCAGGTAGGAGGGCGACGGGACCGAATTTGGCCCTCGCGACGCAAGCTGCATTGTTTGTACGCGACCAATCGCGCCATTTTTGATTTCGGCGCGCAACTCGGCGTGATCGCGGTCGTAACGGCGGTTGAAGCCGATCATGATCGGCACATTGCATCGACGTAATTCTTTTACGGCTTCGTTCGCACTCTGAAGGTTATTGTCGATCGGCTTTTCGCCATAGACCGGCTTTCCGGCCCGCGCGGCGCCAAGAAAATGCTCTTTATGATTGCCGGTAGGCGATGCGATGATGACCGCATCGATATTCGACGCAGCGAAGACTTCCTCGGCGCTCCCGGCAATTTCGCTGCCAAATTGTTCCGCAACGCTCTTCGCCTGCTCGTCAACCGGGTCAAAGACAGCCGCCAAGACGCATTTCCGATTCCTGTCGACGCTTAGCGAGTGAACGCGGCCGATACGCCCGCAGCCGATAAGCCCAATACGCAGCACGCTTCGCTCCGATGCTAAGAGGCCTTGAGGAATGCCTGCACTTCTGCGTCGGACATCTCCTTGCCAAGATAAGCTTCGACAACCCGCGGATCGTCCTTGATCTTTGCCGGCGGACCTTCGGCGATCTTCTCGCCGTGTTCGAGGACGGTGACCGTCTCGCAGGTATCCATCACGACTTTCAATATGTGCTCGATAACAACGAGCGTCAGCCCGTATCGCTCCTTGAGCGACACGATCAACCTGAGCAGATTGTCGACATTGACCGGAGACAGGCCCGCAGCCGGCTCATCCAGCAGTAGAATCTTCGGTCGCATCGCGATGGCGCGCCCAATCGTCAGCAAGCGCCGCTGGCCGCCGGAAAGTTCGCCGGCGGGCATGCCCGCGTAATCGGCAAGCCCGATGAACGAGAGAAGGTCCATCATCTCGTCCTTAACGCGCGTTTCCTCCGCCCATACATTCGGCAACCCGAAAATCGCTGCGGGCGCCGAATAGCGAATATGCGCGTGGTGTCCGACCAGCAGATTTTCCAGAACCGTCATCTGGCCGAACAGGCGCAGAAGCTGAAAAGTCCGCGCGATTCCGCGCCGCGCGATTTCATGCGGTTCCAGGCCGCTGATGTCTTCGCCGTCGAGTGAAATTCGGCCTTTGTCTGGGGTGTAGACACCGGAGATGAGGTTGAACAGCGTGCTTTTGCCTGAGCCATTGGGACCGATCAGGCCGCGAATCTCTCCCTTCTTCACGGAGAAATCGACATTTGAAATTGCGGCGAGGCCGCCGAATTGTTTACTGAAGCCTTTGACCTCAAGCAGCATTGCTTTTCTCCGCGCTGGCTTTCCGCCGTGCGTTGAATCGCCGCTCCGCGAACAGGCGATCGATGATCCCGCCGATCCCTTTGGGCATATAGGTGACGGTCAGCACGATGATCATGCCGAAGATCGCAAGCTGATACTGGTAATAGTCGCGAGTCAGGTCGTAGACGATGGTCACAAGCACCGCGCCGATAATGCCGCCCCAGATATGACCGATGCCGCCGAGCACGACCATCAGGAGCAGCGTGACCATTTCGACGATTGTGTAATTGTTCGGATGGATGAAGCCCGGCGACAGATGCGCCTGCAGGCTTCCCGCGCAGCCGGCGTAGAGCGCGGAAATCAGGAACGCCAGAAGTTTGTATTTGCGGACATTGATGCCGCTCACGGAAGCCGCGAGAGGATCTTCACGCAACGCCTGGAATGAGCGGCCAATGTCGGAGCGTAAAATAGCGAAAGAAAAATAGATGCCGGCGAGCGCCAGCGGCATCACCAGATAATAATAGGAAAGATGGGTATTGATGGCATAGCCCCCGATAAATGGCGGAGGGATGTCACCGAAACCGATCGACGCGCCGAAATAATCAGTTGCGGAAAAATAAATACGAACGGATTCGGCAAGACCGAGGGTCGCCAACGCGAGATACGCGCCCTCCAGACGGAATGAGGGAATTCCGATCATAACCCCGGCCAGTCCCGCGGCCAGCATCGCGCCGGGCAGTGCAAGCCAGAATGGAACGCCGTAATAGGCCGATAACGCTGCCGACGTGTAAGCGCCGATGGCCGCGAGCGCGATATGGCCCACCGTGACCTGACCGGCAAAGCCTTTCACGATGTTAAGGCCCACCGCCAGAATGACATTGATCAGGATGATGGTCAGCAAATAGCGGTGATAGGCATTGCTCGTGATCAAGGGCAACACCAGCAGCGCGCCGAAGCCGAGCAGCCACGGCCATGCCCTGCGGACCGGCGTTGCCCGCATGAGCGCGCCTTCTGACAGAGGCTCGACGTTCGGCTTTATTTCACTACGCATGCGAAATTCAGAAAAGCAGCGCGTTACTCAACGCAAGCGCGCGAGCCGATCCGATTTCGCAGCTGCACATATCCTGTCCCAGGTCCGCTCTCCCATGGCCGGTTAGCCTTGTTACGTTTCTGTCGTCCGCCAACACAATTAGTTCACAACCACGAACAATTGACATATATGTAAACACGCTCTTCCTGCGAAGGCAAATCTCCGTGTAAGATTTGCGAGACGGCGCGAAGGTCCTGCAATGAGGAATGCGTATGCTACGTGTTGAAAACGCGACGGGAGGATATGGGAGCGTCCAGATTCTCAATGGCGCGAACCTTTCCGTCGAGCGGGGACAAATCGCCACGCTGCTTGGCGGTAACGGCACCGGCAAATCGACGCTCCTCAAGATCATCTCCGGATTGATGAAGCCTTGGAGCGGCACAATCACCTTTGACGGGCAACGCATCGACGGGATGCGCTCGGATAGCATTGTCCGCCTCGGCCTCGTGCAGGTGACGCAGGGAAAAGAAGCCTTTCCCGGAATGACGGTCGAAGAGAATTTGCGGCTCGGGGCATTCGTGCGCCATGACCGCGCGGTTGTGGCGCGCGGTCTTGAGCGCGCGTTCGAATATTTCCCGATTCTGAAGACAAAACGCCGTCAATTGGCGGCGACCCTATCGGGCGGACAACTGCAAATGCTTTGCATCGCGCGCGGGCTCATGTCGGAACCGAAGATGATGCTCCTCGACGAGCCGAGCGCAGCACTCGCGCCGCAAGTCGTGCTCGATATCTTCCGCATCATCAGCCGGATTTGCCGCGATGGCATGACGCTGCTGATGGTGGAGCAGAATGTGCGGATGGCGCTACTGCTCGCCAGCTACGGCTACGTCATCAAAGACGGCGTAATTAAAATCGAAGGCCCGGCCGACGCGTTGATGAAAGATGTCAACGTCAAGCTTTCCTATCTCGGCGGCACCGTTGCCGAACAGGAAAAGCAGCTGAACCTCAATCACTGATGCAAACGCTACCGGAAGGTGACGAACGTGACCTACTTTATTGATCTCCTCATCGTCGGGCTTTCAATCGGCATGGTCTACGCGCTGATCGCCATCGGTATCTCGCTGATCTATTCCGGGCTCGATATCGTCCATTTCGCACACGGCGAAATTTACATGGTGGGCGCCTTCATCGGCCTTGTGTTGTTCAACACGGTCGGCCTGCCCTATCCGCTCGCCATTCTTGGTTCGATGATCCTGACCGGCCTTCTGGGCGTATTCATCGAGCGTGTTTTTTACCGCAGGCTGACCGCGCGGGGCGGCGGCTACACCGTCGCTGGCCTCGGAATGATCATTTCCGGCTTCGGCATGTCGATTGTGCTGCAGAATGCCGCCTACCTGATATGGGGCGCAAAGCCGCTTCCGTTCCTGGTGCGATTTGGAATGCCGGTTGAAATCGGCTCGATCGCCTTGCCCGCCTCCTATCTCTGGATTGTTGTCGCGGCCCTCTTCCTGATGACAGTACTGCATCTTTTCCTGACAAGGACGCCGCTCGGGCTTGCGGTGCGTGCGGTAGCGCACAACAAAGAAATTGCCTCGCTCATGGGCATCAACGTGCCGCTGATGATCTCGGTGATATTTGGCATTGCCTGCGCGCTCGGCGCGGCCGCAGGCGTACTCATCGGGCCGATCAATTACGTCAGTGTATTGATGGGGACGGCCATTCTCATCAAGGCGTTCGCCGCTGCGGTGATTGGAGGGTTCGGCAATCTTCCCGGTGCCATTCTTGGCGGGCTGATCGTGGGCATCACCGAGAGCCTCGGCGCCGGTTATCTGTCTGGAAGTTACAAAGATATTTATCCGTTCATATTGATGATCGCAGTGCTCATGTTCCGGCCCGCCGGACTATTTGGCACAATTGCGAAAATGAAAGCGTGAGGCGGAGATTAGATCGCGCCCAAAAATAGGCAGCGTGATCATTACCGCCGAAGTCGCCACGCATTCGGGACCCGTCCTGTTTTAGTCAGGCCGAACAGGCGATAGCCATCAAAGAAGATTGGCGTGGCGCGCAGCGAGATCGGCGTTGCCGAGATTAAGCTTTCGCATCAGTTCGATCACCGTCAAATCGCAATAGAGAGTGAGCGCGAGTTCGAACGGACTGCCGAGCGGCAACATACTCGTCATTGGGTCGGCCATGGTCTGCGCCGGCAAGCCGATAACGAGATCGGCCAAAACGATCTGCGGCCGCGCGGTGATGACCGCAATTCTCGCCCCGGCAGCCTTTGCACTTGCGACGATGGCATCACCAGTCGGCAATTTCCCAAGTGCGAGCGAGCAGACCAGAAGATCGCCCTGACCGACCGGCGGCGCGGAAAGCTGCCCGACGAAATGCCCGTCGAGACCAAGATGCATCAGGCGCATCGCAAAACCTTGAAGCGCAAGCCCAGTGCGTCCAACGCCATAGACAAGAATGCGCCGCGCGTTGGTAATCTCCTGCGCCAATTGCTTGGTCGCATCCGGCGCCATATTCGCGAAGACGCCGCGCATTTCATCCAGAATGTTATTCAGTTGATCTTTCGTACTCATGCCGCACCGTTATGCAGCACGCCGCGATCGAGGAAGATGTTGGTGATAGCCCTCGTGGCCTCGTTGAATGCCGCGCTCTCGCGCGCAGCAAAGCCGCGTGGCCGCGGCAGGTCGATGGTCAAGATCGTCTCCACACGGCCGGGACGCGGCGACATCACGATCACCCTGTCGGACAGAAGCACCGCCTCATCGATCGAATGTGTGATGAAAAGCACGGTCTTCTTGGTTGCGAGCCAGATCCGTTCAAGGTCGAGACGCATCTGTTCCCGCGTCAATGCGTCCAGAGCGCCGAACGGTTCATCCATCATCAACAGCGGTGGCTCATGCACCAATGCACGCGCGATTGCCGCCCGCTGTTTCATGCCTCCGGACAATTCGTAGGGGCGCTTGTCGGCGAAATCGCCAAGCCCGACCGATGCAAGCAGCTCCAGCGCGCGCGGCCGATAGGCATTTGCATCGAGGCCGCGCATGTCGATGTTGAATAGTACATTTTCAACGATGGTGCGCCATTCCAGCAAGATCGGCTGCTGAAACACGATGCCGCATTCAGTGAGCGGACCACGCACCGGCTTGCCAAACACCGAAACCGATCCCTCGGTGGCCGGTGTTAGCCCCGCGATAATGCGCAGCAAGGTAGACTTGCCGCAACCGGAAGGGCCAACCACGGAAACGAATTCACCTTGCTTGATTTCAAGATCAAGCTTTTCGATCGCGAGCGTGCCACCCTGCTCCGAGCCGAATAGCTTCCGTACACCGTGAATACCGATGCCAGCGTTCACCCGAGACTCCGTTTTTTTCTTTTGGCCTGTGCCGCGACACCTGGCCAGCCCAGTGCGAGATCGGACGCCGCTGCATTCAGCGCCAGCACAATGCCGTCATGGCGCTCGCGCGTTACCCGGACGACAGGACCGGCGATGCTGGTCGTTCCCAGCACCTCCCCGGTATCGCGCGCACGGATTGCGACCGCGACCGCAGCAACGCCTTGCTCCGCTTCCTCGTTAGAAATCGCGTAGCCGCGCTTGCGGATAACATTGAGATCGACGACAAGTTCAGCCGAAGAGCGGATCGCATTCGGTCCGGCAGCTGCGACCTTCTTGCGTCCACCAAGACCATCGGCGGCGGCAATTGCAATCGCCTCGTCATCGGGAAGTGTTGCGAGCCACGCCTTGCCGTTAGCGGTCACATACGAAATGATCGTCGTGCCCATCGATGGCTCGTAGCGCAGACCGCGTGGCGCGCCTTGTGCCGACCCCATCCAGACCAGACGCCGACCGTCGAGCGACGTGAGACGAGCAAGTTCGCAGGTTTTCTTTGCCAGACGCTCAAGTAACCCTTGAGCGATATTCGTAATCCCGGCGGATTCCAGATAGCGGTGACCGAGTACAGCAAGGCGCGTCGTCAACCTGTACTGGTTGGTGGCTTCGTCCTGTTCGATCCAACCTTCGCCGGCCAAATGATCCAGCAGGCGCTGGGTTGAACTTTTGGGCGCGCCGAGATTGCTCGCCAGATCGGTAAGCCGCATTCCCTGCGCGTTCGAAGCCATGACCGACAGCAGGTCGAGGCACGAGGTCAGCTGTGACTTGACGACCCGCATATGGTGGTACACTGTTCCATCAACGAAGTGACGCACATTGACCGGCGTTTTTGCCATCGTCAACCTTGCCCGGTGCAGCGTGCGCGACAAATCTTCGGAGAGAGGAAATGCAACCGGGTCCCGCCGGCAATTCGCTTCAGGCGAAGGTCGCGTCCAAACTTACGGCGCACGGCCAGACTATTTTGAGCTTCGCTCTGCTGCTCGGATTGTGGGAAATCCTGGTGCGGCTGCTCGACGTGAAGCTTTACATCCTGCCTGCGCCGTCTTTCGTCCTCGCGACGCTTTGGAATAAATGGGCCACTATCGGGTCCGCAGCTTGGCAGACAGCGCAGCCGATGCTGATCGGATTCGGATTCGCGATTGTGGTCGGTGTCCTGCTGGCATTGATGTTCGCGGTCTCACGATGGATCGAATCCATCGTCTATCCACAAATCGTATTCCTGCAGATCATTCCAAAAATCGCTATCGCTCCGCTATTCATGATCTGGTTTGGCTACGGCCTGACCTCGAAGGTACTCATCGTCTTCCTGCTTTCGTTCTTTCCGGTCGTCGTCTCCGCAGTGCAGGCTTTCCGCTCGGTCGATCCCGATATCATGGATCTGGCACGCGTCACCGGAGCAAGCCCCGTCCGGATGTTCTGGAAGGTGCAAATTCCGCATGCGCTGCCAACGATGTTTACCGGGTTCAAGGTAGCAGCAGCACTCGCGGCGACCGCGGCCGTTGTGGCTGAATTCGTCTCCTCGGATCGCGGCCTTGGCTATCTTCTGGTCGACTACACCAATCGCTTCGACACGCCAGGCGTGTTCGCGGCCATCCTTGTGCTCAGTTTCATGGGCCTCGCTCTCTATGCTGCGGTCGAGGCAATCGAGCGCGTGTCGATTCCCTGGCACGTCTCGCAACGTAACGTCGGGACAAGCGTCGCAACCGCGACGTGAGAACTATAAAAATCTAACGGAGGAAACGTATGACGAAGAAATCGCTGATGTTTGGACTGCTTGCAGCCCTGCTAGCGTCGACCGCCGCACAGGCCGCCGACAAGGTGACGTTCCGCCTGAATTGGCTGATGTATGGATTCCACACGCCATTCTATCTCGGCGTTGAGCGCGGCTACTACAAAGACGAAGGCATTGATCTGACCATCGGTGAAGGTCAGGGCTCCGTGCGCGCTGTGCAGACCGTCGGTGCGAAGGGTGACATGTTCGGCCTCGCCGATGGCGGCAGCGTGGTCGCCGGCGTCTCCAAGGGGGCGCCTGTCAAAGCCGTGATGGCTGTGACGAATTCGTCGCCCTACTCGCTCGCGGTCCGCACGGACGCCGGCATCAAGACGATGAAAGACATCGAGGGCAAGACCGTCGCAACCGCGCCGGGCGAAGCCGGCCTACAGCTTCTTCCAGGACTGTTCGCACGCAATGGCGTCGATATCGACAAGGTTAAAATCCTGCGCGTCGAAGGCGCAGGTAAGATGGTGGCAGTTGCCGAAAAGCGCGCCGAAGCGCTGATGGCCGGTCTCGATAATCAGTCGCTCACCCTGCCCAAGCAGGGCGTGCCACTGACCGACTTCGCCTATTCAAAATACGGCACCAACACGGTCGGCCTCACGATCTTTACCCATAACGACCTGATCAAGGAGAATCCCGATCTGGTGAAGCGCTTCGTCAAGGCAACAGTGCGCAGCTTCGAAGCAGCGATCAAGGAACCTGAAGCCGCGATCAAGGCCGGACAGAAAGTGAAGGCCGATCTGGAAGCCGGACTTTCGCTCGAACAGCTCAAGGTCGGCATCGGCCTCATGAAGACCGACGCAACCAAGAATTTGGCCACCGGGCATTTCGCGCTGAAGGATTGGCAGGATACCGTAGAGCTCATGCAGAAATACATGTCGCTCGAAACGACAATGAAGCCGCAGGATTTCTTCACCAACGACTTCCTGCCGAAGTAAGGCTCGCGGCGGCATTCATCTGGAAATCACACGCCCGTGAATCGTTACGATCTTGATGGACGTGTCGCGATTATCACCGGGGGCGCCGGCGGTATCGGAAAGGCGATCGCGCAACGGATGCTTCAATCCGGCGCGATCGTCGAATTGTGGGACCTCGACAAGGCAAGCCTGACCAAAGCGGCCAATGATCTCGCCGTGGGCGACACGAAGCCGGGCATCCGGATTGTTGATGTCACGGATCAGCATTCCGTCGAAAGCAGCACCGAGACTTGCGCGCGAGAACGCGGACGGATCGACATTCTCGTCAACAATGCCGGTGTACTCGGCGAAGTGAAACCTATCCACGAAACCGATCCTGCGAACTTTCGTCGCGTGATCGACATCAACCTAACCGGCACGTATCTCGTCACGCGTTCGATTCTGCGGGTGATGCTGGCTCAGGGCGACCAACCCAATCGCGGCCGGATCGTCAACATTTCCTCGATCCAGGGCAAGGAAGGCATGCCGATGGCGGCGGCCTACGCTGCGTCGAAGGCCGCTGTGATGGCGCTGACGAAGGTGGTTGCGAAAGAAACCGCGAAGAACGGTATCGTCGTGACAGCGGTGACCCCGGCGGCGGCGCTCACCGCAATGGCGGCGGAAATGTCACCCCAGCGCCGCGACGACATTCGCTCGCGCATTCCCGCCGGGCGCTTCGTCGAAGTCGATGAAATCGCAAATCTCGTGACATGGCTGTCGACGGACGATTGCTCGTTTTCGACCGGCGGGATTTTCGATATTTCAGGCGGACGGGCAACCTATTAGCGCCTCACGCGATAGCGCCGGGTCTATTCAGCCATAAATGCGCTGGATGACTTTCACCGGGACGCCAAGGAAATAGAGCGTGAGGCACGCCACATTCCGAAGAGACCGCGCGCGCCAGCCATCGTGGCGCCAGCGCGCGGCAGACGTTCGGGCCCAAGATTCGAATTGGATAATTCTGTCCCGGCCAATTCGCCTGACAAGATCGACATCTTCCATGATCGGCATCTCTCGAAAGCCGCCGATCCGATTGTAATAGGCCCGAGAAATCAGCAGGCCTTGATCGCCATAGGGCAATCCCAATACGCGCGACCTCCAGGTAACAATTTTTTCAAGACGCCTTGCCTGCGCGGATTCATCGTCCAGGGAAAAACGAAAAACGCCCGCCCTTTCAGCGTTAAGCGGATCGGCCATAAACATTTTCGTTTCTGCGAGCCAACCCGCTCCGAGACAAGTATCGGCATGCAGAAATAGAAGCCAATGCCCCGTAGCTTCGCGCGCGCCGGCCACAAGCTGAACACCCCTGCCGCGCTCGCATTTTATGATCTTAGCACCGGCACGACCGGCGACATCGCATGTCGCGTCGTCCGATCCACCGTCCGCCACAATAACTTCGGAGGCCCCAGCTACGCTGGCAATCGTTTGCACGATGTCGCCCGCCGCATTCAGTGCGGGAATTATCACGGACAACGTCATACGCTTCGCCGCATGGCATCTCTATTCCGCACGAACACCGCATCTACCATTCTAACGAAACGGACGCGATGAGATTGGTGTTGCAACTCAATCTTAAGAGCAAACACCGACGCGATGACCGGTGGGGCTTGTGGATCGCGCGGACCGAACTTATGCACTCTCGATGGATGATTCCGATCTGAACGCCGATACCAGCCTCGATCCTGTTTTCGATCCCGCCCGTGATTTCAGGCTGGATGGCAAAGTTCTGGTCGTCACCGGGGGTGGCAATGGAATTGGCCGCGCCATCGCACATGCGGCATGCCGGTCCGGTGCCATGGTCCATGTGCTCGATCGCGATGCTGAAGCGGGGGCGCGGGTCGTCGGCGAACTTAAAGAGCATGGCTCGGCCGAGAGCCATCTGCTCGACATCACAGACGAACCGGCTGTCGAGAAGGTGATGCGAAACATTGCCGCTGTGCGCGGCATCGACGTCCTCGTGAACAATGCCGGTCTTGCAATCCGAAAGCCCGCAACCGAGTTGAGCCGGGAGGAATGGCAGCGCGTTGTCGATGTGAACCTGACGGGACTTTTCCTCTGCGCGCGAACGGCAGCGCGCCATATGATAACGTCCCGTGGCGGCGCCGTCATAAACATGGCGTCGATCATGGGCCTTTCCGGCGGCGGGCTTTACCCAAACATTTCCTATCAGGCGACCAAAGGCGCGGTCGTGAACCTCACACGCGCGCTGGCGGTCGAATGGGCGCCGCATGGTATTCGCGTGAATGCTATTGCGCCAACCTGGGTGCGCACCGAATTCATCCGGCCTATTCTCGACAATCCAGAACTGATTGAGAGGATTCACGGATTGACGCCGCTTCGTCGTATCGCAGAACCGACCGATATTGCAGCAGCGGCAATTTATCTCGCCTCACCCGCGTCACGCATGGTGACCGGACATATTCTCGCCGTCGATGGCGGCTTTCTCGCGCAATAGCCATGCAAGATCGCAAAGAAAAAGTAGCGCTCAGTTCGATATTCGCGTCAGGCGGATTGACACTCACCAAGGGCGCCATTGGCATTTTGACCGGCTCGCTCGCAATCCTGTCAGAGGCTGCGCATTCGCTCATCGATTTTGTCGCCACCGTGATGACCTATTTTGCCGTTCGCGTTTCCGGCAAGCCGGCCGACGAAGAGCATCATTACGGCCACGGCAAGGTTGAGAGCGTGAGCGCGCTGGCCGAGACCGGTCTGCTTTTTGTTCTCTGCGCATTTGTAATCTGGGAAGCCGCCAAACGGCTCATCGGCGAGCACGCCGCAGTTGAGGCAACCACAGCCGCTTTTGCGGTCATGGCCATTTCGGTCGTGGTTGATTTCTTTCGCGCGCGCCTGCTCTATCGCGTAGCCGAGGAAACCAAGAGCGAGGCGCTGGAAGCGGACGCCCTGCATTTCGGTTCCGACATGTGGTCCTCGCTCGCCGTGATTGCTGGTCTTTTCGGCGTTCTCATGGGCTATCAATGGGCGGACGCTGCGGCGGCACTTGTTGTCGCAATCTTCGTCTGCCTTGCGGGCTGGCGGCTCGGACGACGCACGATCGACACGTTGCTCGATACCGCGCCGGAAGGTGTCAGCGAACGCCTTACGGCAATCGCAGCACGCATCCCCGGCGTCGCCGAGGTTGAGCGGCTGCGCGCCCGCCGCGTAGGCAATCAGCTATTCGCCGACATGACCATCGTGGTGAGCCGTACTTTGCCGATGGACGGCGTCGCCGCAATGCGAGACGCGGTTATCAGCGCGATCACGCGCGAAATGCCCGAGGCAGAAGTCAGCATTACGACAGAGCCGCGCGCGCTCGACAACGAGACGGTGATGGAGCGTGTTGCAGTGATTGCGAGAAACCGCGCGCTCCTCGTCCATCACGTCACCGTTCATGCGATCGGGTCGAGGCTGTCAGTTTCACTCGATCTGGAAGTGGATGGGTCCATGTCGCTTGGGTCCGCACACACCATTGCCGATGGATTGGAAGATGCAATTATTTCCGAACTCGGCGAAGACGTCGAAGTCGAAACCCATATTGAACCATTGCAACCCGACAGTCTCGCTGGACGGGACGCGGCCGCGGAAAAGACCGCGAGAATGCGCGCGGCCCTTGTGGATCTGATCAAGGAGTTTCCCCCGTTGTGCGAGATCCATGATGTGCGGATACGCGACACCGACGACGGAGAGATTGTCAACTTTCATTGCCGCACGGATGCCACTGCAAGCGTTCGTGCCGTACACGAAAAGGTGGACGATCTCGAAAGGGCTCTGCGTAAGCAGTTTCCCTCGATCAAGCGCGTGATCGGACACGCGGAGCCAATGACGTGATCTTTACATGCGACGCCGGATCGCCCTAGATCGCAATCCCGCCACCACTCGAAATCTCGCATGCGCACTGATCAAGCTGTTCCCGTCCGCCTCGCCGACTATCAGGTTCCGCACTGGCTTGTGGAAACGGTCGAACTCGACGTCGTCATGCATCCCACCGCGACATGCGTGCGGGCGCGGCTGCGACTAAATCCCAATCCTGCATCCACCAGTTCGGCGCCGGTCATGCTCGACGGCGAAGGTCTTACGCTCCGCTCGATTGCGATAGACGGGACATCTCTGCCACCAGAACAATACTCCGCAACTGCGGACAACCTCACTATTGCCCAGCCTCCTCGGGGAGCTTTTGAGCTTGAGATCGAAACGCTCATCGATCCGTCCGCCAACACCCAACTCATGGGTCTTTATCGTTCGAACAATACCTATTGCACCCAATGCGAAGCCGAAGGTTTCCGCCGCATCACTTATTTCCCCGACCGGCCCGACGTGATGGCGATCTATACGACGCGCATTGAAGCCGACCGGTCCGAGGCGCCTGTATTGCTGTCCAATGGCAACCTGATTGATAGCGGAGACCTGCCCAACGGGCGGCATTTCGCGGTCTGGCACGACCCTCATCCCAAGCCCGCCTATTTGTTCGCCCTCGTCGGCGGCACGCTCGCCTGCGTTGAAGACAAATTCGTCACTATGTCTGGGCGTAACGTCGTGCTCAGGATTTTCGTCGAACCTGGCAAGCAGGACCGCTGCGCTTACGCGATGGATTCGCTCAAGCGTTCGATGAAATGGGACGAAGAAGTATTCGGCCGCGAATACGACCTCGATATTTTCATGATCGTTGCCGTTTCCGACTTCAACATGGGGGCGATGGAGAACAAGGGCCTCAACGTATTCAACGATAAATATGTCCTTGCGTTGCCGGACACTGCGACCGACGCAGACTTCGCCGCGATCGAAGCGATCATCGCGCACGAGTATTTCCACAACTGGACAGGAAACCGCATCACCTGCCGCGACTGGTTTCAGCTTTGCCTGAAGGAAGGGCTGACGGTATTTCGCGACCAGGAATTCACCGCCGATCAAAGGTCGCGCGCGGTGAAAAGAATTTCCGACGTGCGCGGCCTGCGCGCGCATCAATTCGCGGAAGACGCGGGACCTCTCGCACATTCTGTGCGGCCTGAAATCTACCACGAGATCAATAATTTTTACACGAGCACTGTCTACGAGAAGGGCGCTGAGGTTGTGCGCATGATCAAGACGCTGCTCGGGCCGGACGATTTCCGCAAAGGCATGGATCTGTATTTCGCGCGGCACGACGGTGAGGCTGCGACGATCGAACAGTTCATCGCCTGCTTTGCCGAGGCAGGCCAACGTGATCTGTCGCAATTCATGCTGTGGTACTCGCAGGCCGGAACGCCGGAGGTTATTGCGTCCGGAACCTACGACGCGAAGACCAAAAGCTTTCGCCTTGAGCTTGCACAATCGGTGCCTGCGACACCGGGACAACCGGACAAGTCGCCAGCGGTCATTCCCCTCGCCTTTGGCCTTGTCGGGCGCGATGGGAATGATTTGCTCATCAACACGAGCGGACCGGTCGGCCGGCGCGCAGGCGTCATCGAATTGAATAACGCGGCGCAGACATACGTCTTCACCAATCTATCTGAGCGCCCGGTACCGTCGCTCAATCGCGGCTTTTCGGCGCCTATAAACCTCGTCGGCAATCTATCCGGCGCCGATTTGCAGCATCTGGCGGCGCACGATGTTGATCCGGTCAATCGCTGGCAGGCGCTTCAGATTCTAGCGACCCGTATTCTGGTGGCCAACGCATCATCGCGGCAGCCCGATGGAGCAGCATCGAAAGACCGCGGCCTCATTGAAGCCATGCGCGCAATTCTCCGCGATGGTTCGCTCGAACCTGCCTACATAGCTCAATCACTGACAGTCCCAAGCGAGTCCGATATTGCACGTGAGATTGGAACGAATGTCGATCCCGATGCGGTGTTTAATGCGCGCCGCGCGCTCCGCGCACAGATCGGCGAGGCATTGAGTGTCGAACTAGCAGCGGCCTACACCACCTATTCGGATGGCGGCTCTTTCAGTCCAGACGCAGTCAGCGCCGGACGGCGTGCCTTGAAGAACGTGTCGCTGGATTTGCTGGCTGCCGCCCACACACCCGACGCCATCCCACGCGCCGCGGCACAATATCAAAATGCCGACAACATGACCGACCGGATGGCGGCACTTGCCACACTCTCGTTGCACGATGTACCGCAGCGCGCTGTTGCCATCGACGACTTCTATCGCCGATACGCGAGCGATCCGCTTATCATTGACAAATGGCTCGCGCTGCAAGCAGCTATCCCGGAAGACGCCACGCTCGCACGCGTTCGTGCGCTAACAAAACATCCGGCGTTCTCGATCACAAACCCAAATCGTGTCCGCTCATTGATCGGTTCGTTCGCGCAAGGCAACGCAACACAATTCAATCGCGCTGACGGCGCTGGATATCATTTCGTGATCGAGATTGCGCTCGCGCTCGATCCACGCAATCCGCAGGTCGCGGCACGGATGATGACGGCGTTCAGAAGTTGGCGTGCGCTGGAGGAAGGGCGCAGAAAACATGCTGAGGCAGCACTTCGGAAATTGGCGAATGCCCCGACGTTGTCGGTGGACGTAAAAGATATTGTGAGCCGCGCTCTGGCTGCGGCCTCTTAAGCATTTGATGGTAAACGATATTTCGGACACCACCATTGTGCGATGAAGCTGTTCGAAACTTCGGCAGCAATATTGACTCTTCAGACTCTCGACAAATCAGTCGCTATCGATTCCAATCGAAAGTGATTCGGGGCGTCGCAAGCTCCGGTCGCGGGTGGCTTTAAGAACAATTCGCACGGAGGCTTTCGATGACGCGCGCAAGCGCGGCGACTGCGTCGTCACGCCCTGATTCCATCAAGGGACTGGCGCAATCGATCGCAAAGCCTGCGTACCGGCGTCTGCTCACAGCTGAGCCGGCGCTGCGGCGCGCGGTTCCCGCTCTCATTATTGCCTTCCTCGTCACCATTGCCGTTGGTGCCGTCGTGCAGGTGCTCGACCACCGGCGTCAGGTGATCAAGGATTCGAGCAACGATCTTGCGACCATCGCCGAGATCCTCTCCGAGCGTCTCGACAGACCCAACCGTAACGACAAATCCGCAGCCTGGCGTCATGCTCAGGACGAATTGAATCAGGCGCTGACCGCGCGTACCACGAGCGCAGGCCGGCAGATCCTGGTGAGCAATCCTGAAGGCATGGTCATTGCCGCCTCGCCCGTTACCTCAGGTGTGGTCGGCAGGCGCCTTCTGGAAATTCTCGGCGATAGCCAGCCCTTGACGATTCTCGCCGAAGGTGCAGGCGTTCTTGAAGTTACGCTGGCAGACGGAAACTTGGCGCTGGCAACGGTCCGCGGCCTGCGTCCACCAAACGGCCTCGTTACCGTGCTCCAGCCTCGCAGCGAGGCATTGCGATCGTGGCGTTCGGACACGGCGCTAACAATCACCTTGTCTGCGACCACCGGCTTCGTTCTTTTGATCCTTGGCTTTGCCTTCCATTGGCAAGCAACCCGCGCACGCGAAGCCGACATCATCTACGAAACCGTACGCAGCCGCATCGATACCGCGTTGAACCGCGGCCGTTGCGGATTATGGGATTGGGACCTCGCCCGCGGGCGTATCTTCTGGTCGCATTCCATGTTCGCGATCCTGGGCCTTGAGGCAAAGGACGATCTGCTGCCTTTTGGCGAAGTCGACGCTCTCGTCCATCCCGATGACATCAAGCTCTACGAGATCGCCGCACAACTCGCCGACGCCAAGGCAAGTGCGGTCGATCACGCTTTCCGCATGCACCATGCCAGCGGCAAGTGGGTCTGGCTTCGCGCGCGATGCGAACTCGTCCGTCAGCCCGGTGAGCCGGGCCTGCACCTGATAGGAATCGCCGTCGATATCAGCGAGCAGCGCTGGCTCGCCGAAAAAACCGCAGCGGCGGATTTGCGGTTGCGCGACGCAATCGAAACCATCCCTGAGGCATTCGTTCTTTGGGATGCGGAAAACCGCCTCGTCCTTTGCAACTCGAACTTCCAGTCGCTGCACGATCTGCCCGATCAGACCATCGAACCCGGCACATCCTACGAAGATGTAGTTTCCGCTGGCCGCAAGCATGTCATTCGCACCAAGGTCGACGAACCGCAGGCTCCCGGCGCGCACACATTCGAAGCTCAACTCGACGACGGTCATTGGCTGCACATCAGCGAGCGCCGCACCAAGGACGGCGGCTACGTGTCGGTTGGCACCGACATTACCAATCTCAAGCTGCACGAGAAAAAACTGCTGGATAGCGAAAAGCGCCTGTTGGCCACCGTCGAGGACCTGCGTTCGTCGAAACAGCAGATCACCGAACTCGCTGAAAAGTATGCCGAGGAAAAAACGCGCGCCGAGGACGCCAATCAGGCGAAATCGAAGTTCCTCGCTAATATGAGCCACGAATTGCGTACGCCGCTCAACGCCATCATCGGCTTCTCGGAGATCATGGAATCCGGGATGTTCGGCGCGCTCGGCGCGGACAAGTACCATGAATATTGCCACGACATCCGGCAGAGCGGACAATATCTGCTCGAAGTCATCAACGACGTTCTGGACATGTCTAAGATCGAAGCCGGCCGGCTGCGGCTTGAACCGGAAGAGATAGATCTCGATGTCATCCTTGCCGACGCAATGCGCGTTGTCTCGACCCGTGCGCAGGACAAGCGGCTAACCTTGTCGTCGCGCATCTCTCCGCGCATTCAACTGCAAGCCGACAGACGGGCGTTGAAGCAGATCGCCCTCAACCTGCTGTCGAACGCAGTCAAATTCACTCCGGAAGGCGGTCGCATTAGCGTGCGCGGGCGTGTCGGCGGAGAATGCGTGATCCTCGCAATCTCCGACACCGGCATCGGGATTTCCAAAGAAGCGCTGCGAAAGCTCGGCCGCCCGTTCGAGCAAGTCGAAAGCCAGTTCACCAAGACCCATCAAGGATATGGATTGGGACTCGCCATCGCCAATTCTCTGGTCACGCTGCATGGCGGGACAATGCGCATGCGCTCGAAGGAAGGCGTTGGAACGCTGGTGCTTGTTCGCCTGCCAATCGCAGGACCTTCGATGGCAGCGCAGAATACAGCGCCCTCGTCCGCCGCAGCCTGAGCTCTAACGCAAAATTCTCAGAAAGCTTTCGCGCACGCCCGCCTGCGTTTGTGTGAGGTGGGCTTCCAGCGTCGGAAAATCCGGAACGTCCGCAGCCCGCGTCAGCAGGCGAAGCAAGCCGCCACCCGCCGATTTTGGATCGAAGGGACCGGCGAGGCATAAACGCAGAATCTGGCTTAGATCATGATAGAGCCGCACCGCGGGGCGCAAGACATCGGCGTCTTCTGCGGCAAGTAAACCGAGTTTCGCCGCCTTCTCCAGCACACGCACTGTTGCGGTATCGAGCACTTCAGGATTTTCGGCCGCGTGAACGAGTTGCAGATATTGAGCGATGAACTCCACATCGATCAATCCGCCGGCTGCATACTTCAAATCCCAAATGTCACTTTCGCCCTTTTCGCGAGCGAGCGCACGGCGCATCTCCGCGGCATCGTCCGCGATGAGCCGGGCATCGCGTTGCCGGCAGAGCACCGACCGGATCGCATTTTCGATTTTTACCGCAAAAGCCGGGTTGCCTGAGATGACGCGCGCGCGCGTCAGTGCCATATGCTCCCAGGTCCAGGCTTCAGTCGCCTGATAGTCCTCGAAGGCAGAAAGCTGCGTCGCTACTGGACCGGATCGCCCCGAAGGCCGCAGACGCATGTCGACCTGATAGAGAGCGCCGTAATTCGTCTGCGCCGTTAGCGCACTGATCAACCGTTGCGTCAGGCGCGCAAAATACTGGGCGCCATAGAGAGATCGTGCGCCATCGGATTGGGGATGTTCCTCATCGAAATCATAAATCAGGATAAGGTCGAGGTCGGAAGCAGCGGTCATTTCCCCGCCGCCGAGCTTGCCCATCGCGAGAACCGCCGTGTCTTGACCAGTTATTCGGCCATGCGCCTCTGCGAACCGCGCCTCCGTCGCGCGATGCAGTGCTGCGACGATGACTTCCGCAAGCCGGGCAAATGCATCACCTGCCTGTCCCGCGAATACCGTCCCCGACAAAACCCGCGCACCAATCAGGAAAAGATGCTCCTGACCGAACAGCCGCAATCGGTCGAGGAAATCCTCATAGGAGATCGATTGATCAAGCGAGCGCGACAATGCCATTTCCAGCGCGTCACGATCCGGAATCGATCCGAAGAATTTTGGGTCCAGCAGCCCATCCATCACTTCGGGATGATGGGCAAGCGTGTCGGACAGCCGTGGCGCCGATCCGATGATGAGCAAGACCAAGGCAAGCAGATCCTGGTTCTGCGTCAGCATCGGAAACAATCGCCCCGCCGCGCCTACAGGAAGGCGCGCGAGAAAGCGATCGAACCCCTGAAGCGCCACCTCGCAATTTTCAGTTCTCGACAATTCCTCGACCAGCGGCGCGATAAACGTTGTTAGCTGCGCGCGTGCAAAGTCACTGCGCAAGGCCGGATGTTGACCGGCGAGCCAGCCGCGTATCGTCGCCGAGACCTCCAA
>CAMBBO010000016.1 GCA_945862935.1 Pseudorhodoplanes sinuspersici
CCGCGTTGCTCGCATTGAGCGCGGGTGCTGCCTCCGCTCATGGTTACAAGGTCGGAAATCTTGAGATCGGCCATCCTTGGTCGCGCGCAACGCCGAAAGGCGCACCGCTCGCCGCCGGTTATCTGAAAATCACGAATACCGGCAAGGAATCCGATCGCCTGATTGGCGGGTCCGCCGAATTCGCCGGGCGTTTCGAAATCCATGAAATGAAGGAAGAGGGCGGCATGATGAAAATGCGCGCACTCTCCAATGGTATCGAGATAAAGCCGGGCGAGACGGTCGAGTTGAAACCGGGCGGCTATCATCTGATGTTTCCCGATTTGAAGCAGCCGCTGGTGCATGGCCAAAAAGTCAAAGGCACATTGCGCTTTGAAAAAGCAGGAAGCGTCGATGTCGAGTATGCCGTTGAAGCAATGGGCGCTTCGCCCGCGCACCACGGGCATTAACCAGACGTTTGCGGTACGGATTGAGTACGGATGCTGTTTGCATCCGTACTCATCCGAAAAACCATTGTTTAACGGAGTTGGTTTACGACCGGGGCGGGGCGACAGAAGGCGACCTAGAAATGACTTCCGGTAATACCGACGATCCGCGCAACTGGACTGGTCCGCTCGAGAACATGGGCGACAAAGAACGCGGCTGGCTAACCGATTCCATGCGCGGCACCGTTCCGCATGTCGACATCCATCAAGCGCTGCGCGAAGGCTGGCTGGAGATGTGGTACCAGCCGAAGATTGATCTTCGGCGCAAATGTCTCGCCGGCGCAGAAGCGCTCGCGCGTATCAATCATCCGACACTTGGTGTTCTCCTGCCGCAGAGCTTTCTTGCCGGTGTGGACGACAACCAGCTTGCAAGCCTGACCGAACACGCGCTGCTCGCGACCTTGCGCGAATGGACCGTGTTCGACGAAGCAGGTTTCAATCTGAAGCTTGCGATCAACGTTCCGGTGAACGTGCTGCTCCGGTTGCCGATACCGACTCTGGTGAAGGAAAACCGTCCGAAGGATTCGCGCTGGCCGGGCCTCATGGTCGAAGTAACCGAGGACCAGATCGTGCGCGACATTTCGCTGGCGCAAGAGATTGCAAAGCAGCTCAAGAATTCGGGCGTGTCGGTCGCGATCGACGATTTCGGCGGTGGCTATTCATCGCTTGCCTCGCTGCGCGATCTGCCTTTCGCCGAACTCAAGATCGACCATACGTTCGTGAAAAACTGCGCGATCGAAGGCACGAACGGTGCGATCTGCCAGACCGCGATCGACCTCGCGCATCGTTTCGGCAGCCAGGCGGTGGCTGAAGGCATCGAGAATGTAGCGGATCTGCAGGCGTTGCAGGTGATGCGCTGCGATTTCGGACAGGGCGTGCTGCTAGCACCGCCGATGCCGCTGCAGCGGTTTCTCGCATTGCTCAACCAGCGCAACAACCGGCCACGTCCGGCGCAGGTGCCCGCCAGCGACGCGAGCCGCGTGGCCTAACCGGCGACTGCAAAAACAGAATTCAATGCCCGGGATCGTCCCGGGCATTTTTCTTATAGCGCGCAGAACTAGCCCGGCTCTTTGAACGGCGGTGTCTTGCCTTCAGGCAGCGGCACGCGAAACACGTTCAGCGACATCGCAACCAGTGTGTAATAGCCAAGTATTCCCACGAACTCGACCATACCGGCGTCGCCCAGCAGCGCGTGAACGCTAGCGTAATTGCGGTCGCCGACACGCTTTGTCTTGTGGAGTTCTACAACCAGGCGCCAGATCGCTTTCTCATCCTTTGGGGCTGACTTTGGCTCGCGCCCGGCCTGCAGGTCGCGGATCGTTTTTGCGGTAACGCCCGCCTTTTCCGCGATCGGCGCATGCACGAACCATTCGTATTGCGAGCGCCACAGCCGCGCGACGCAAAGGATTGCAAATTCCGACAGCCGTGGCGGGAGTATCGTCTTGTAGCGGCAATGCTCGCCAAGCTTTTGCACGATGTCGCCAAAGACCGGCGCGTGCAGGAATACGCCGAACGGACCGCCAAGTTTGCCGCCGGCGATCTTGCGGCTCGCCATGATGGCGTCACGCAAAGTGCGCTGTTGCGGCGTCATTGCCTCATTGGGAATGTCGGGCAGGCGGGGCGCTGCGATTTTACGGGGCATTTTCTAATTCCTTTGCGGCTTCAGATTATAGGCCATGCGCGCGCGGACAAAGCCAGCTTGACCTGCCCGTACCGAAGGCTCACCTTTTTTGCGTAAAAATGGGGAGAGTGTCATGGCATCTATCCTCTACCACGAGGGAAATCGCCAACTGCAGGACCAGTTCGACTCGCGCCGGATTTCCGACCGGCTCGAGGAGAAACTCGCGCGCACGGAATTCAGCGCCGACGACAAGGCGTTTATCGAAGGGTCGATCTATTTCTTTGTGGCAACCGCTGACAGGGAAGGCAGGCCCGATTGCTCGTTCAAGGGCGGTCCCGCCGGGTTCGTACAGGTGACGGGCGCGAACGAACTCGCATTTCCCGACTACGACGGCAACGGCATGTTCAAGAGTCTCGGCAACGTTTTGGTCAATTCGAATGTCGGGCTTCTTTTTATCGCGCTGCACGACAAGCCGAAGCGCCTGCGGATCAACGGGTCTGCGCACGTTCACCGCGACGATCCGTTACTGCAGACCTGCGCTGGCGCGCAGTTGATCGTGCGCGTCACCGCAACGGCGATTTTTCCGAATTGCCCGCGCTATATCCCAACGATGGCGGTGGTGGAACAGTCGCCGTACGTACCGCAGGCGGGATGTGCGCCGCTCGAACCTGCCTGGAAGGGCTTTGCCGACTTCAAGGACCACATTCATCCGCGCCAGCCGGTATCTGGCGTTCCGCGCAAATTGTGAGCGATCGCTAAAATTGGAACGATCGGGAACACGGGATATCAAACGCCTTCGGGTACCGTTGTCGCAGGCTGAATTCAGGGGCTGCGATGAAACTCTTTGCCATGTCGATGGTGGTGGCCGGGGTGTTGGCTGGCGTGCCCGGTTGGCAGCCCGGCGAACCGAGCGAGCGCGATATGCAGCTTGCGTTCGAAGGCGCCCTCGCGATTCAGGTTCGTAATGCCATCGACTTCGCAGGCGAAGCGGGCGGGCCGGAAGCGATCACGGCCATTCGCGAGAACGGCACCGATCAATTCGCGGTGTCGGCTTTTCGTAAGCTGAAATGCCAGCGCGATGCCGGCCGCACACATCGTTGCGATTTTCAGGTCGATCTCGATCTGAGCAATGGCAAGTTCGAACGCAAGCTCTCCGGTCACTTCGTCAAAGACGCGCAAGGCCTTCGCTATTTTCAGGAAATATGAGCGCTAGCTCGCGAGCGGCTCGACCAGCCGCGGCAAATCCATCGGAGCCTTCGCGGGTTTGGCGGGCTTTTTCGCCCGCGGCACGAGCGGCGTCACGAGACCCGAGAACACCGTGAACGAAGCGAGCAGGATCGCTGCAAGATTACCGTCGAAATAATCCGTGAAGGCCACAGCGCCAAGCGCGTAGGCCCAGAACGGAAAGGCGAGTGTCGACATGATCGCGTTGACGATCCATGCGTCGCCGTCCTCGCGCACATACCAGACATAAATCGGCGTCATGATCGCGGCGGCAATCACCGCGGCCGCGCCGACAATGGTGATCGGCAGGCCGCCCATCGCAGCCTTCGTGCCGCCGGTGCGGATCGCCTGTTCCAGGATTGCGTTGATGAAAATCGTGAAGGCAAGCAGTTCGGCCGGCACGTACTTGCCGAGCCGCTCCAGATAGGTGTCGGCGACGATGATCGTCGGCGGCTGGTGATGGCCGGGCGCGCCGCCCTGCATCATGCCTTCGAGCACACCGGCAATGGACATGTCGGCCTGCACGACTTTAGGCACGCGAACCAGACGGCCCATCTTGGTAGCTCTCCCGCTGCGGCGATTCGCCTTGGGACAACGCTAGTGAGAGGTAGCGCCGTAAGCAAATTCTCGCATTTGAGAGGCTGTGGTCCGGCGGCCGGTCGCGCGCAGGTTGCGGACGCCTTAATGGCCCGTTCCGAACACGCGCCCGAAAATCGTGTCGACGTGCTTGAAGTGATAGCCGAGGTCAAAGTTCGTTTCGATTTCGGCGTCGGTCAGCTTTCCCTTCAGGCGCGGATCGGCTTTCAGGAAAGTGAGGAAGTCGCCTTCGCCGCGCCAGACCTTCATCGCGTTGTCCTGCACGATCATGTAGGCGTCCTCGCGCGCGACACCCTTCTGCGTCAGCGCGATCAGGATGCGCTGTGAATGCACAAGGCCGCCAAGGCGGTCGAGATTCTTCCGCATGTTTTCAGGATAGACGACGAGCTTTTCGATAAGGCCCGCGAGACGGTTAAGCGCAAAATCCAGCGTCACTGTCGCATCGGGGCCGATCATGCGCTCGACTGAGGAATGCGAAATATCGCGCTCATGCCACAGCGCGACATTTTCCAAAGCAGGCGTGACGTAGCCGCGCACAATGCGGGCAAGGCCGGTCAGGTTTTCCGAAATAACCGGGTTGCGCTTGTGCGGCATCGCCGACGAGCCTTTCTGGCCGGGCGAGAAGAATTCCTCGGCTTCGAGGACCTCAGTGCGCTGCAGATGGCGCACTTCGATTGCGAGCCGCTCGACCGACGAGGCGATCACACCAAGCGTCGCGAAATACATCGCGTGCCGGTCGCGCGGGATCACCTGCGTCGACACAGGTTCCGGCTTCAGCCCCATCGCTTTTGCGACATGCGCTTCGACGCGGGGATCGACCTGCGCGAACGTGCCAACCGCACCTGAGATCGCGCAGGTCGCAATCTCGTGGCGCGCAGCATGCATGCGTGCGCGGCAGCGGGCGAACTCGGCATAGGCGAAAGCGAGCTTCACGCCGAACGTGGTCGGCTCCGCATGAATGCCATGCGAGCGGCCGATGGTCGGCGTCATCTTGTGCTCGTGGGCGCGCTTCTTCAAAGCGGCCAGCACGCGGTCGAGATCGGCGAGAAGAAGGTCGGCAGCCTCGGTGAGTTGGATGTTCAGCGTTGTGTCGAGCACGTCGGACGACGTCATGCCCTGATGCACGAAGCGCGCTTCCGGTCCGACGATTTCCGCAAGGTGGGTGAGGAAGGCGATAACGTCGTGCTTGGTCTCGGCCTCGATTTCCTCGATCCGCGCCACGTTGAAAGTGGCGTTCTGGCCCTTCTCGCGGATGATGCGCGCGGCCTCTTTCGGCACAATGCCGAGTTCGGCCATCGCCTCGGCCGCATGCGCCTCAATCTCGAACCAGATGCGGTAGCGGTTTTCCGGCGCCCAGATCGACGCCATTTCGGGTCGGGAATAGCGAGGAATCATGGTGCTCTCGGTGGATTAAAAACTGGCTCTACCAGACGTAAAACAGCGCCGCAATGCGCGCGTCATTGTTTCGGGATGCGTTTCGTCACCGCGATGAATCGCCGGTTTGGCCCTGCGTGGAATTCGTGATTGTCGGCGTATTCGACAAGCGCCGCGAGCGTGATCGTGCCGTCCGGTGCCTGATGCAGGTGCGTTTCTGCAATGCCGTACGCTGCCGCACAGCGCCGTCCATTCGGTAGCGTCTTGTCGTCCTGCAATGTCGCAGGCGGTGTGCCGGCGACCTCAAGTGTCAGGCGAAAGCCTGCGGCCTTCGCCCGGCCGGGCGTGCCGGTGCCGCCAAAACCGTTGCACATAGCGCTGCCCAGCGGCTTGTCGGCAAGCGCGAGCTTTGCCGCGCGTCCATCCGGCAGCTTGAAGGCAAGCGACTTTGCAAGCGGGGCGGGGTCCATCTGGTAGATGCCGACCTCGTCGAGCGCCATCGAAGGCTTGCCCGCGACGTAGGTTCCGGCGTCGCCGATTTTGAATTGTTCGAGGACCGGCCGCACCTTGTCGGCCGAGTCGGCGCGCGAGCGCTCCTCGATGCCATCTTCGTCACGCAGCAAAACCTTGACCGGCGTGCCGGGCGCATAGCGGTCGTTGCTGGTGTCGATCACGAAGATCTCGGAGAACGAGGCGTCGTCTTCGTAGATGTTGGTGTATTGCTCGAATGCGAAATATCCGCCGTCCGGCGCAAAGCCGATGATGCGGCGAGCGGCGGCATCGCCGGCCTGCGCGGGCGATACGAGAGCGATTGTTGTTATCAACGCAACGGCACGAAGGATCACGCAGCTTCCCCGCGCGCGAGTGACGCTGCGTTGCGGATCGCCGAAATGTTGGAGGCGTATGTCGATACGCCGCCCTTGAACACCGCAGATCCTGCGACCAGGACGTTCGCTCCGGCTGCGATGACGCGCGTTGCGGTCTGCGCGGTGATCCCGCCGTCCACTTCAATGTCGATCGGGCGGCCTGCCGTCATGGCTTTCAGTTGCGCGATCTTCTCCTCGACCAAGGGGAGATAAGCCTGCCCACCGAATCCCGGATTGACCGACATAACGAGGATGAGATCGACCGTGTCGAGGACATGCGCGACAGTCTCCGCAGGCGTCGCCGGATTGAGCGAGACGCCCGCCTTCTTTCCCATCGCGCGGATGGCCTGCAGCGAGCGATGCAGATGCGGACCTGCCTCAACGTGCACGGTGATGATGTCGGAGCCTGCCTTGGCAAAGGCTTCGAGATGCGGATCGCATGGCGCAATCATCAGATGCACGTCGAATATCTTTTTTGAGTGAGGCCGCATCGCCTTGATGATGTCGGGACCGAAACTGATATTCGGCACAAAATGCCCGTCCATCACGTCAAGGTGAATCCAGTCCGCGCCAGCGGTATCGACCGCGCGCACTTCCTCGCCCAGTTTTGAGAAATCCGACGCGAGCATCGACGGCGCGATCAGGAGAGGGCGGGTCATGGCATTCAGGTCCGTTGCACTTCGGTCGTAACATTGCCGACGCCGACGGGCAACGCGAAGCTATGACGCGTGCACAGCGTTAATTTTACTCGACAATGGTTTCAGGATTTGCGGCATCAGATAGATCGGGAACTGGGCGAGCGCAAAATAGAGCCAGGTCAGATCGGGTATTCCAGTGCCCGCAGCCGCGATCATCAGCGCCATGTTGCGCTGGGAAGCCATCAGCCCAAGTGCCAGCGCCTGCCGCCAGCCTGTTGCCGCAAAAACAAGCATGGTCAAAGCAAGGAACGCAAAGCTCAGAACGAAGGACAGGAGCGTGAGCCCGATCACCAGAAGCGGTTGCGCGATGGCGCGCGCGCCGACGTCGCCCATCAGCGCGACCACGAAAATGAACAGGATCAACACATTGACGCCGTCGATCTGCTGTTCCTGCCGTGCGATCCATGTCGGGCCTGCGACCTTGCGGATGAGTGTTGCGAGCAAAACCGCACCGGAGAGAATTCCAAACAGCTTCAAACCGAGCGTGATCGGTGCAAGATTAAACACACCGGACGCGAACTCCGCAAAGAACAACGGCGCGATCAGTGGCAGCAATGCCGTGCACGTCACCATGCCGAGCAGCACGAGGGCCGCGTCGAGACCGAGCAATGCTGCGATTGCGGGCGAGGACATCAAGGGCGCAGCCGTACCCTGCAGGATCATCGCGAGCATCAGGTCCGGCGCGCTTTTGTCGAGGCCGACAAGGCGTGTGGTGAACAACAGCAAAGCGGGCAGGGCGATCATAATCCATGCGACGACGCCGGCGAGGAAAAGCGGCCGCGCCGCATGCGCGCGCAGGGCGGCAGGCTCAACCCGCAGGAACGACAGCACCAGCAGAATGAATACCGCTTCCGGCACATAGGGCTTCAGCGGTCCGCCAATCGGCAACGCGATGCCGATGAAAACCATCGCAGCCAGTGCGCGCGTCCCTTGCCGGCCGAGCCAGGCCAATGCCGCTCCCGGCCAGTTCGACATCGGCATGGCTGCTCCCGGAAATTCACCTGCGGCGCAGGGTTGTGAAGACCGCCCGCTGCTGATACCCGAACACGCGATTTCGCGATACCGCGCCTTCGCGCACCAGCATTGTGTCGAGGTTTTTCATGGTCCGGACGGATGTTGTTGTATTGGGCGCTGGCATGGTCGGCACGGCTGCCGCCCTGCACCTTGCCAAGAGCGGTGTTTCGGTCGTGCTGGTGGATCGCCGCGCGCCAGGCGAGGAAACCTCCTACGGCAACGCAGGGATCGTCGAGAGCAATACGTTCTTTCCTTATCCGATCCCGAAGCCGGATCGCCTGCTTGCCATCGCGCTGAAGCAGGCGACGGAAGCAAACTATCATCTTGCGCATCTGCCCAAGCTGCTGCCGTGGCTGTTTGCCTATGCCAAGGCGTCAACACCGCAGGCGATGCTCGATTTTGGTCACAAGATGCGGCCGCTGTTTTCGCGCGCCAGCCTCGAACACGAGGCGCTGATGAAGGACGCAGGCGCGGAGCGCTATCTACGCAAGAATGGCTGGCTGAAAGTTTACCGCACGGCGGAAGCGTTCGAGAAGGCGAAGAAGGATCTGGAATTTCTCGCCACGCAGGGCATCACGTCGGAAATTCTCGATAAGGAAGGCTGTCTCGCGCTTGAGCCCGCGCTCGCACCTGTGTTCCGCAACGGCGTGTTCTGGTCGTCGGCGTCGAGCGTGCCGTCGCCGCTTGGCGTGACGCGCGCTTACGCAGAGCAGTTCAAGAAGCTTGGCGGCACGTTTCTGCAGGGCGACGCGATGAAGCTTCATCGCAGCGGACATTACTGGCGCGTGGAGACGGACGAAGGTCCGGTCGATGCTTCGCAAGCCGTAATCGCGCTCGGCCCTTGGGCGCCCGATCTGCTCAAACGGTTCGACATCAACCTCCCGCTCGAAGTGAAGCGCGGCTATCACCGGCACTACCGTCCGCGCGGCAATGCCGGCTTGTCGCGCCCCGTGCTCGATCCTGAAGTAGGTTATGTGGTTGCGCCGATGGAGCAGGGTCTGCGTCTGACCACGGGGGCGGAATTCGCCGCGCGCGATGCCGAGCCGACGCCTGTGCAGTTCGAGCGGCTGATGCCGAAGGCGAAAGAGCTTTTCCCGCTCGGCGATCCGATTGAGGACAAGCCGTGGATGGGGTCACGTCCATGCTTCCCGGATTCGATGCCCGTAATCGGTCAGGCACCGGGTCAGCTCGGCCTGTGGCTCGATTACGGCCACGCGCATTGGGGGCTGACGCTCGGCCCGGTGAGCGGACGGCTCATCGCGGAAATGACGACTGGCAAGACGCCGTTCACAGATCCGAAGCCGTATGCGGCGGAGCGATTTCTCTAATAGATAAGCGCGATTTCGCGATAAACGTAGCGGTCGCGGATGTAGAAGTTGAAATATTGTCCGCGCGAGGATGCTGCGCGGAACGCGTGATGCACGTCTTCCGGCACGCCGAAATAAACGTAGGTTTTTCCGGTCGGCACGAACGTGACGTACATTTCGCGTGTGGCCGGATCATAGTCGATGCGCTGGATGGCGGTCGAAGGCATGTATTTTTGCTCCGCGATACAACGCAGAGCGGGCGGATCGGTTCGACGATCAGTCGCCGAATTTTGATTTCCAGTCCGGCATAGCACCCGCAAAAGGCAACGCTTTCGCCTCATACACGCCGCGCGCGATAGCGCGAGCGAGTACATTTGCAGCGAGCGCCCCCAACTCCGCAAAGCCGTAGATCGGATCGGCGAGCGGCTGCTTGCAGGTCGAGGCCGCGAAAATCGTGTCGCCATCGAGCGGGGTATGAACCGGATAGATCGCGCGCGCGAAGCCGTCATGTGCGACGGTTGCGAGGCGATTGGCCTGCTGCTTGGTGAGTTCCGCGTCGGTCGCGATAAGCGCGATGGTGGTGTTCTCGCCTGCTCCTCCTTTGAGCCGGATGGACAACGCATCGGACGGCAACGGGTCCGGCCAGCCGCGTCCGCCGAACTCGCTCTCGCGCTCGAACGCGGCCGCCCAGAAATTCCCGCTGCTACCGATATTGACGCTGCCGACAGCGTTCACGGCGACGATGGCACCCACCGTCGCGCCATAAGATGTCTGCGCCGACGCAGAACCAAGGCCGCCCTTGAGATTGACCGTGGTAGCGCCGTAGCCCGCACCAGTATTGCCGAGTGGGAATTCATGGCGGGCGTCGCTCGCGGCGGCATATCCAAGATCGCGATAGGGCGCGTGACGCCCCCAATTTTTATCGCCGCCGTTGAGAAGATCGAACAGGATCGCGCCCGGCACGATCGGAACGACGACCGGCCCGATGGCGAAACCTCGGCCCTGTTCGCGCAGCCACGATTGGACCCCGCCCGGTGCGTCGAGACCAAAGGCCGAACCGCCCGAAAGCACGATGGCGTCGATGCGCTCGACGGTCTGTTCGGGGCGCAGCAATTCGGTTTCGCGCGATCCGGGCGCACCGCCGCGCACATCCACGGAGGCGACGGCAGGTTCGTCGAACACGATTGCCGTGACGCCGGACGCAACTTTCGCGTCGCTGGAATTTCCGACTTTCAGGCCGGGAACATCGGTGATGAGATTACGCACGCATTCCTCACGAAAACGATCATCGCCATCACATCTTAGCGAACCCGCCGGCGCAAGCCTTGCCGTCCGCCGCGCAGGCGGGCATGTGAACGCGCATGACCGACGTATCATATCTGGCCGCGCTATTCGCTGGCCTCATCAGTTTTCTGTCGCCATGCGTGCTTCCGCTGGTGCCGCCCTATCTCGTTTATCTCGCGGGCACGTCACTGGAGCGGCTTGCGGATGGCGAAGCCGAGCCGCTCGTGAAGCGCGATGCGCTCGCTGCGGCCGCACTCTTCGTACTTGGGTTCACCACGGTGTTCGTAGCGCTTGGCGCAAGCGCGAGCGTGATCGGCGGTCTGATCCGCGCCTATTCGCAAATCCTCGGAACCGTCGCGGGCATCGCGATTATTCTGATGGGGCTGCATTTCCTTGGATTGACGCGCGTTGCATTTCTGATGCGCGAGAAGCGCGTCGAGATGACAAAGCCGGTCGGCCTGTGGGGCGCTTACGCGATGGGGCTTGCCTTCGCGTTCGGATGGACGCCGTGCATCGGGCCAATCCTCGCAGCGATCCTCGCGGTCGCAGCGTCCGAAGCGACGGTGACAAAGGGCGCGAGCTTGCTCGCCGTCTATTCGCTCGGTCTTGGAATTCCGTTCATGCTCGCGGCAATCGCTATCGAGCCGTTCGCGGCGTTTCTTGCGCGCTTTCGCAAGCATCTTCTACGCGTGGAACAGGTGATGGGCGTGCTGCTCGTGCTGACCGGAATTGCCTTTCTCACCGGTTCGATCTCGCGCGTGAGTTTCTGGCTGCTGGAAGTGTTTCCGGCGCTCGGCACCATCGGCTGATCGCAGACAAACAAAAACCCGCCCCGGATTGCTCCGGGGCGGGCTTGTCGTTCGATAAAAAGGCTTACTGCTGGACGTAAGTGATCTTGCCGTCCGCGCCCTTTTTCCAGACATACATGACGTAGTCCGGACGGGTGATGTCACCCTTCTTGTCGTAGGAGATCTCGCCGATCACGGTCTTGAACTTCTGACCGGTCTTGATCTGCGCGGCGATCTTCTTGGGATCGAGCGACTTTGCGGTTTCCGCAGCCTGCTTCATGATCTCGACAGCGGCGTAGCTGTAGAGTGTGTAGGCTTCCGGGTCGAACTTGTTCGCCTTGAACTTGTCGACGATCGCCTTCGCTTCCGGGCGCTTGCGCGGATCCGGCGGGAAGGTCATCAGAGTTCCTTCGACGCCTGGGCCGCCGATGGTTGCGAACTCATCGGTAGTGATGCCGTCGCCGCCCATCAGCACGGCCTTGACGCCCTGGTCGCGCATCTGGCGAACGATCAGACCGCCTTCGGTGTGCAGACCGCCCCAATAGACGAGGTCGGCGCCGGCTGCCTTGATCTTCGACACGAGAGCCGAGAAATCCTTCTCGCCCGTGTTGACGCCTTCGTACATCACTTCCTTGACGCCGCCTTTGTTCATCGCCTTCTTGGCTTCGTCGGCGAGGCCCTGGCCATACGTCGTCTTGTCATGAACGATGGCGATCTTCTTGCCCTTCATGTTCTTGACGATGTAATCGCCAGCGAGGCCGCCCTGCTGGTCGTCACGGCCGCAAGTGCGGAACACGTTCCACATATTGCGTTCGGTGATCTTCGGGTTGGTCGCGGACGGCGTAATCTCGATGATGCCGTTTTCCTGATAGACTTCCGACGCCGGCATGGTGACGCCGGAGTTGAAGTGGCCGACCACGAGCTTGACGCCATCGGCGACGAACTTGTTGGCAACCGACACGCCTTGCTTCGGATCGGAGACGTCGTCGCCGACCGACAGCGTGATCTTCTGGCCCATAATGCCGCCAGCCGCGTTGATGTCGTTGACCGCTTGCTCGGTGCCGTTCTTCAACTGCGCGCCGAATGCCGCGTTCGGACCGGTAATCGGTCCGGCAACGCCCATCTTGATCTGAGCTTGAGCCGTGCTCGCCATGGCGATCGCAATACCGGCCGCCAGACCGAGCTTGGTAAATGTATTCATACACTTCTCCCGTGAAGCTTTGGCAGGGCCCAATTATTGATATGGCCATCAGCCCCGCTGTGGCGCGATTAAACGCCAATTCGCGGCAAAGGTCATCTGAGATTTATTGGAATGTCGCCGGACTAGCGCCGCACCCACGAGAACGGGCCGGATCGGTTAAAAAGCCACCGATATTGCATGACCATTTGGCCGGCCCGGGTCACGCGATAGCCAAGAAGTCCAAAGATCAGGCAAAACGCGGCATCGACGAGATAATAATACGGGGCGATCAGGGTCCCTTCGAACAGCGCAAAATGCATGAAGCGAACGACCATGCCGAGGATCAGCATGTAGATCGCCGCGTGCCACCAGGGCCGCCAGGTCGCAGCGATCGCCCGCCCGGCGAGCCAGGCCGCGCCGCCGCCCATCAGGACCGTGATGAGGATGAAGACTCCGAGCGAGCCTTCCTCGTAAAGAAACTGGGCGACACTGGAATCTGGCATCGTGTGATCTGCCTTACGCGTCCTGCCGACCGCCTTCGAGATAGGCCGCCCGGATTTCCGGACGTTGCAGCAATTCCTTGCCGCTTCCCGACAGCGTGATCTGGCCGTTGACCATGACATAGCCGCGATGGGCGAGCTTGAGCGCGTGAAACGCGTTCTGCTCCACCAGCAGCACCGTCAATTTAGTGCGTTTGTTCAATTCGGCGATGATGTCGAAAATCTGCCGCGCGATCAGCGGCGCAAGCCCAAGCGAAGGTTCGTCGAGCAGAAGCAGGCGCGGCCGCGCCATCAAAGCGCGCGCAATGGAAAGCATCTGCTGCTCGCCGCCTGACAGCGTGCCGCCGCGCTGCGAGATGCGCTCGTTGAGGCGCGGGAAAAGCTCGAGCACGCGGGCAAGATCTTCCTCGAAATGTGCGGGATCGGCGACAGCGGCGCCCATCTGCAAATTTTCCATCACCGTCATGCGCGAGAAGATGCGTCGGCCTTCCGGCGCCTGTGCGATCTTCATCCGGGCAATCTCGTGCGTCGGCATTTGCGTGATATCGCGACCCTCGAAGACGATCTGGCCTTCGCGTGCGCGCGGGTTTCCGAAAATCGTCATCATCAGTGTCGATTTTCCGGCGCCGTTGGCGCCGATCAGCGTGACGATCTCGCCTTCGTTGACTTCGATATCGACGCCATGCAGCGCGATGATATTGCCGTAATACGTTTTGACGCCGCGCACGGCGAGGAGGGGTTGTGTCACAGCCCGACCTCCGCTTCGGCCTTGGCGACTTCATCTTCGTCGACGCCGAGATAGGCCGCGATCACCTTTGGATCGTTGCGGACCTGATCGCGCGTGCCGTCGGAAATCTTGGTGCCGTAATCGAGAACGATGACGTGGTCGGAAATCTGCATCACGACCGACATGTCGTGCTCGATCAGCAGCACCGATGTCTTGATCTCGTTCTTGATGGACAAAAGCAGGTCGTTCAGCTCCGCGCTCTCGCGCGGGTTGAGGCCCGCTGCCGGCTCGTCGAGGCACAGCAGAACCGGATCGGTGCACATCGCGCGCGCGATTTCGAGGCGGCGCTGTGCGCCATAGGGTAGGTCACCCGCCGGATCGTCGGCGCGATCGGTCAGGTTGATCTTTTCGAGCCACATCGCGGCCTTGTCGACTGCGGCATGTTCGGCCCGCGCATAATTGGGCAAGCCGAGTACGCCGAACAGCGTGAAGCCCGACGCGACCATCAGCGAATTGTGTTGCGCCACCAGAAGATTTTCCAGCACCGTCATCCCGCGAAACAGGCGGATATTCTGGAACGTGCGCGCGACCCGCGCCTTCTGCGTGACGAGGTAATCCGGCATGCGCTCCAGAAGAAACAGGGCGCCATCGCCATGCATGCGCGAACGCAAGCTCGACGCTGTGAGGGATTCAAGCTGATCCCATTGCGCGCTATCGCCGTGGCGAAGTGCGACGCGGCCCTCGCTCGGTTTGTAGAAACCGGTGATGCAGTTGAACACCGTCGTCTTGCCGGCGCCGTTCGGGCCGATTAGCGCTGTGATCTCGCCTTTCTTCGCGGTGAACGAAAGATCGTGCACGGCAACAAGGCCGCCAAAGCGCATGGTGAGATGCTCGACCCGCAGGATCGCGTCCGAACTCATCCGCGGCCTTCCTTCACGAACGACGCAGCGACCGTCTTGCGTTCCTTCAGGAATGTGCTGGGCTCGCGGGTGGAAATCAGTCCGCGCGGCTTCCAGATCATGATGAGGACCATCGCAAGTCCGAACAGCAGCATGCGGTATTGGGTCGGATCGAAGCTGTTGCCGAAAATCTGCTTCAGGAAATCCATGTCGCGCATGATCTCGGTGCCGCCGATCATGGCGACGGCTGCGATTGCGACGCCGATCATCGAGCCCATGCCGCCGAGAACGACGATTGCGACGATCATCGCCGATTCCATAAAGGTGAATGATTCGGGGGAGATGAAACCCTGACGCGCGGCGAAAAACGATCCGGCGAAGCCCGCAAACATTGCGCCCATCGCAAATGCCGTGAGTTTGGTATTCGTGGTGTTCACGCCGAGCGAGCGGCAGGCGATTTCGTCTTCGCGCAGGGCTTCCCATGCGCGGCCCACGGGAAGCTTGCGCAAGCGCAAGGTGACGAAGGCTGTCAGCAGCGCAAGCCCGACGATCACGTAATAGAGAAACAGCGTTCGATACATCGGTGTGAATTCGAGTCCGAACACCGCAGCAAAGCCATCGTCGTTGGCATTGAAAGGAATACCGAAAAAGGTCGGGCGGGGAATGCCGCTGATGCCGGCATATCCGTTAGTGAAGCTGACCCAATTGATCAGCACGAGCCGGATGATCTCGCCGAAGGCGAGTGTGACGATGGCGAGATAATCGCCGCGCAGCCGAAGCACGGGAAAGCCGAGCAGGATTCCCCAGAACGCGGAGAGGCATCCCGCCAGCGGCAGCAGGATCCAGAACGACAATCCGAATTCTTTTGCGAGCAAGGCGTAGCTGTATGCCCCGACGGCGTAAAAGGCGACGTAGCCAAGATCGAGCAGTCCTGCGAGGCCGACGACGATATTCAGCCCCCATCCGAGCATGACGTAGATCAGGACCTGAATGCCGAAATTGTCGACCCATTTCACCGATCCCTGCCATCCGGCGAAAACGATGGAGAGGATCGGATAGACGAGAACGAAGCCGATTGCGAATGGCGTGAGGTATTTTGCAATGGTTGCGCGGACATGCGCGCGCTGGACGCTTTCGCCCGCAACGTGAGCCGCGGCTTTGCGTTGGCGCCACGGGCGGATCACGAGCGAAATGACGAGGCTGCCCGCAACCACGATCAGGATCATGGTGAGCAGAAGGCCCGGACGCGTTTCGAGCACCAGTTCGTTGTTAATATTCTGAACGGTGCGGAAGCCGATCAGCGGCAGCATCATGCCGAGCGTGACGAGGCCCGCAATCGCTGCGTCACGGCAAGCACGCAGGAGATCGGCGCGGCCTCCCGGTGTCGGGCTGTCGGTGGACGTCACCGCCATCTCACACCTTCTCGACTTCCGGACGGCCGAGCAGGCCTTGCGGCAGGAATATCAGAGTGACAACGAGAATGCTGAAGGCTGCGACATCCTTGTAGTCGATCGAGAAATAGGCCGACCACATCGTTTCGATCAGGCCAATCAGGAGACCGCCAAGCAGCGCGCCGGGCAGCGAACCGATGCCGCCAAGCACTGCTGCCGTGAACGCCTTGATGCCCGGCACGAAACCGTCGGCGAAACTCACGACGCCGTAATACATCAGGTAGAGCGTACCAGCGACCGCGGCGAGCGCCGCGCCGATAATGAAGGTGACAGAGATCGTGCGGTCAACATCGACGCCGACCAGCGACGCCATATTCTGATCCTGCTCGCAAGCGCGCTGTGCGCGACCGAGCGACGTCTTGCTGACGAGATACCAGAATGCCGCAAGAAGGATCGCAGTGACGGCCCAGATCACGATCTGCTTGTAGGCGAGGGTCACTTCGTAGCCGTCCTTCTCCATCACCACGATGACGTTCTGAAAGAAAGGCGGGATCGGCTTGTTGCGCGGACCCTGCGCGACCTGCACGAAATTCATCAGGAAGATCGACATGCCAATCGCCGAGATCAGCGGGGCGAGGCGGAACGATCCGCGTAAGGGACGATAGGCGAGGCGCTCAATCGTCCAGCTGATGAGCGACGTGATGAGCATCGCGCAGATCAGTACGATCAGAAGGGAGAGAAAGACCGACGAGATGCCAAGCCATGTCGTGAGGATCAGCGAGGCAATCAGCGCCACGAAGGCCGACACCATGAAGACGTCGCCGTGCGCGAAATTGACCATGCCGATGATGCCGAACACCATCGTGTAACCAATCGCGATCAGGCCGTAGATCGAACCGAGCGTGATCCCGTTGATCAATTGCTGGACGAAAATCTCCATCGCGGCCTCCTCGCTAGTCCCTCCCGGCGAGGGGGATGCGGTGCATGCTGCACCACGGGACAGTCATGAGTCTTAGCAGCGGTATTCAGCGGCGGCAACGCGGGGTACGGCGTGATGCCCCGCTGAATTGGAAGGATGTGGAGAATTGAAGGGAGCGTCTCTCAGACCAAAGACGGAAGCGAAAATTACTGCTGCGCACGATCGAATTTGTGAGTCCCGTCAGGAACCCTGCCTTCTGACGGCGCATTGACCTTCGGGGCAGCAACTCCTGGAGAATAGTCATGGGTAACGACCATCGGCAGCAGCAGCAAAGCCAGCAGAATAACCAAGGTGGCCAGCAGCAAGGCGGCGGGCAGCAAAAGCCCGGCCAGCAGACCCAGCAGCCCGGACAAGGCGGCCAGCAGGGTGGCGGACAGAAGCCCGGCCAGCAGGGCGGTCAGCAGGACCGCTAGGGCGACTAGCCCGCGCGATCAAGCAAACTTCGAGTGTGCAAGGCCCCGCCGGAAACGGCGGGGCTTTCGTGCGAGGCACGGTGTTTACCGCGCCTTTTAAGGTAAAGAATTGGTTTCGATTGCGATTCCAATTTGAGCGAGCGAGCCTGCACAGGCGGCGCACGCTTCTGATTGTGGTGCCGTCTCATTCTTGCAGGAGAGCGACATGGAGCGCCTGTCGAACAGCATTTCCATTATCGTCTGCGGGATCGCCGCGTACTTCGCGCTGCATTGGGGCAGCGAGGCGCTGGTGATCTTCGCGTCTCCACTGCATGGAATGGATAAGCCCGCCTTCGCTCATATCGTTCAGAACTTCGCGCGGATGCTCAACCTCACGCAGGACGGCGCGATCATCTGTGCTGCAGCGTTCGGTGCGGCGAAGCTCGGCGTGATGCTTGTGTTTGCAATATACCTCGCGCGCCGTATCACCGGCATCGGCAACCGTGAAGCCAACTACGATTTGCTCGAAACCGGCTTGATACTCGTCGTTGCAACCATCGCCGCGATGGCGCTGCCGCTGGTACTCGAAGAGAGCGCGACTGCGCTCAACCAATTCCGCGTACCGCTGTGGCTCGTCGGCCTTGCTGCGACATTCACGATGGTCGAGCGCGCAGTCACGAGCGAAACCGCATCACGCACGACCACATGGGCGCGCGAAACACAACCGATCCCGGCGCTCCTGCCGCGCCAGCGCGGACGCGTTAGCGCGATGCGCTGGAATCTCCTGCGCCAGCAGGCGAACGTCGAATTCGACAGGCGCTAGGTTATTTCGGCCGCGCTTCTTTCAGATTGCGGTCGGGCTGCAATAACTCGCCTTTGCGTACCTGCTTGACTGCCTGAACGAGCGCGCGCGCTGCGTTGCGGACTTCGTCATGCAGGGGCTCGTCGCGATCGAGATCGTCGTGGCTCGTCGCGTAAGGTTCGAGATAACCGATATAGCGGTCGAGTAAAGCCTGATGTCCTGCGGGGATCATGCCGATGTCCTGCAACCAGTCCGTCAGGATGCGGCGCAGGTTTTCCGTGCCGCTCGCATCGCCATGCACCATCACCGAGAACGCACGGCCTTCGAGGTGGCGCGGATAGGGCCAGCCTTCGAGTTCGAGGGCTTTTGCCTTCTCCGGGTCCTTGCCGTCGGTTGATGTCTGGTCCGGATTGCCGCCGTCGGCGCAGACGAGCCGGTCGATCATCAGCTTCAGCACCGAGGGCGCCTGATACCAGTTCACCGGCGTGACGATCATCACGCCATGAGCCGCAACCCATTGCGGATAGATTTCGTTCATCCAGTCGCCGCTCTGGCCGTAAGCATGATTGGGATAGCAGGAGCACGGCCAGTGACAGAGCGGCTGCGCTGTCGAGAGGCAGCCTTTGCACGGATAGATGACGCGGCCGTATTCGGCATTCAGCCGCGACAGGTCGAGAACGTCAGCCTCGAAACCTGTTTCCTGCTCGACGATCTCGCGCGCCATTGTCAGGAGCCGCCAGGTCTTGGAAATTTCGCCGGGGCAAGTCTGGTCGTTGCGCGGCGAACCGTTCACCAGAAGAATGCGCGACGGTGTTTTTTTGTCTTTCTGCTTCTTCTCCGCGGCGATGACGGCGTCGCGTGCCTCGATCCACTCAATCGGCAGATCGAAGTCGGGATCGGCAAATTCAGGGCCGGCTTTCCGCGTGCGCGGGCTCTTGTGATAATCGATATAGGTGTGCCACGCGGTCGCGAGCGCTTTTTCCATCTCCGGCGCGAGCTTTTCGTATTCGGGATCGTAGAAGCGCGCGAGAAACCGCTTCTCGAATTCCTTGCGGTCGAGCTCGGTGCTCGGCATTCCCTTGCGGACTTCGATCTTCGCTGCTTTTGCCATGGCGCGTCTCCCGGTTGAGACCGGGAATCTACGCAATCGCAGCTTCAAGCCGAAATAACGAAGCCGTCAGGTCGGGGTGATCGCTATTTCTGCACTTCGGCGAGAACGCTCGCGGCTTCTTTCAACGCGTGATTGGCCGCAGGCACCCCGCAATAGATCGATTGCTGCAGGATGATTTCCTTGATGTCGTCCGCAGTAAAGCCACCTTCGACCAAAGCCGCGCGCACGTGCATCTTGAACTCGTCCCACTTGTCGAGGGCGAGGAGCGTGCCGATCACCAGCACGCGCCGCGTGCGGTCGTCGAAATGCTTGCGCGTCCAGATCTCGCCCCATGCGTAGCGGGAGATGAGATCGAGGAATTCCTCGTTGAACGGCGTCTTTCCCTTGATCGACTTGTCCACCCACGCGTCGCCGAGAACCTGACGCCGCCGCGCCGTGCCGCGCTCGCTTCGTTCTTTTTCGTCCATGACGTCCTCGTTCAGGCGGAAAGGAATTCGAGCACGGCTTGGTTATAAGCCTTTGGATGCTCGACATTGGAGATATGAGCCGCGTCGATCAAGGCGAGCTTTGCGCCTGAAATGCGCGCGCGGATGAACTCGGCATTCTCGACCGTCGTTGCCGGGTCCTTGGACCCCGCAATCACGAGCGTCGGTGCTTTGATGCTTGCGAGTATTTCGCGGTGGTCCATGTCGCGGATCGCTTCGCAGCAACCGATGTAACCGTCGAGAGGCGTTGCGACGAACACTTTCTTCATGCGTTCGACCGTTTCCGGCGAACGCTCGCGGAACGAAGGCGTGAACCAGCGATCCATGTTCGGGCCGACCAGTTCGCTCAATCCCTTTTCGCGCAGGAACTTGATGCGGCCGGACCAGAATTCCTTGTCGGAATAATAGCAGGCGGTGTTGGAGAGCAGCAGTTTGTCGATGCGCTCGGGCGCATTCGCGCCAAGCCATTGCCCAACCATGCCGCCCATCGAAAGCCCGAGCCAGTTGATCTTCTTGATTTTCAACGCGTCGAGAATGCCGAGTACGTCACGTCCCAGCATTTCCATCGAATAGGGGCCTTTGGGCGCGCTCGATCGGCCGTGGCCGCGCCGGTCGTAGCGGATCAGGCGAAAGGACTTGGAGAAGTCCTCAAGCTGCGGGTCCCACATGCTGATGTCGGTGCCGAGTGAATTCGACAGCATGAGCACCGGCGCGCTTTCTGGTCCTGTGATTTCGACGTGCAGGGACGCGCCGTTGGCATCGATCATCGGCATGGAACGCTCCGTTTTATGTCTTGCGGGCCGAGGCGAGCAGGCGGTCGATCAGTTTCTGCGCCACGCCCTGATAATTCATCGGATCGAACAGTTTTTCGAGTTCGGCGGACGGCAGATGCGCGGTCACGCTCTTGTCGCCAGCGAGCACGGATTTCAGGTCGCGTTTCTCGGCGTGAGCTTTCTTGCCCGCGTCCTCGATCAGCTTGTGCGCGTCATGCTTGCCGATTTTCTGCGCCAGCGCGAACGAAACGGCCTCGGCCATGATCTGCCCGTGCGTCGCGTCGAGGTTCGCGCGCATGCGCTCGGCATTCACTTCCAACCCTTCGGCGATGTCCGCGACCGCTGTAAGCGCGCCTGATGTCACAAGCAGCAGAGCAGGGAAGGTCTGCCATTCGGCCGGCCATGCGCCCGCGGCACGCTCGTGATCCTGCACCTGCGCCGCGAGGATGGTCGCCGCGAATTGCGGTGCCATCGTCGCTGCCGCGAGGGCCGATGATGCGCCGACCGGATTGCGCTTGTGCGGCATGGTGGACGATCCGCCTTTGCCTGCGGCCGCAGGTTCGAATGCTTCGCCGATTTCCGTTTGCATCAAAAGAGAAACATCGCGCGCGATCTTGCCGCATGATCCGGCAAGGATTGCGAGCGCGGATGCAATTTCGGCGAGACGATCACGATGACTGTGCCACGGCGCATCGGGCAAAGGCAGCTTGAGTTCGGCGGCGAGTTTTTCTGCGACTTCGAGTCCGCGCGTGCCGAGTGCTGCGAGCGTCCCCGCAGCGCCGCCGAATTGCAGAACGAGGGCTTCGGCGCGCAGCCGCTTCAATCTTGCATGGGAGCGCGACAACGCCGCGGCGTAACCGGCAATCTTCAATCCGAACGGCATCGGCAACGCTTGCTGCAGCCATGTGCGTGCGACGGTCGCGGTGTTGCGATGCTTTTCGGCGAGTTTTGCAAAACCGGAAATGGCGCGGTCGAGATCGGCCATGAGCGCGCCGATTCCGGCGCGCAGGTCGAGCACAAGCCCGGTATCGACGAGGTCCTGGCTGGTCGCACCCCAATGCACGAAGCCTGAGGCATTCGCGTCGATTGTCTTGACTTGTGCGGTCAGCATCTTGACCAGCGGGATCGTGATGTTGCCGGAGGCAGGCGATGCGTTCGCGAGTGCTTGCAGGTCGAAATGCTCGACGCGGCAGGCTTTCGCGATTGGCGCGGCCGCATCGGCGGGAATGACGCCGAGTGCGGATTCCGCACGGGCGAGGGCCGCCTCCACATCCAGCATGCGCTGAACGCGCGCTTTGTCATCGACCACGGCGCGCATCGCCGCGCTCGAAAAGAGCGGCGTCAGCAGCGAGGACGAAAAGGATTGCGACATCGATGAATTCCGTGGCGAATCCGGGCAGGTTCGCGCCCACACTAAGGTCGCGCGCGCATCGCGCCAATCCCCGTCATCTGCGCCATCACCTGCCTTGCCATGCGTTTCGCCCGATTGCGTGGCCCATGGGGAGGGGCTACCTGATGGCTCTGCATTATTCGGGAGTGGCCTTCATGGCGATGACAATGACCGGCGAAGTCGCCCTTGAGGCCCCGCGCGACAAAGTCTGGGCCGCGCTTAACGACGCCGAAGTGCTGAAGGCCTGCATTCCCGGCTGTCAGGAACTGAACAAGGTGAGCGACACCGAGTTTCAGGCTGTTGCGAGGAACAAGATCGGTCCGGTCAGTGCCACCTTCAAAGGCACCGTGATGCTGTCGGATCTCGATCCGCCGAATGGATACAAGATTTCGGGACAAGGTGACGGCGGCGTCGCGGGATTTGCAAAAGGCGGCGCGATCGTTGCGCTTTCCGACAAGGATGGCGGCACACTGCTGACCTACAATGTGGACGCGCAGATCGGCGGCAAGCTCGCGCAACTCGGACAGCGGCTGGTCAATGGCGCTGCGAAAAATCTGGCGGATCAGTTTTTTGCGCGTTTCGCCGAAGCGGTGAAGCAGGGCTAAAACGAAAAGAGCCCGGCTCTGGGCCGGGCTCTCGCATCTCGTCTATTTTGAAATCTTACGGGCAGGGATGCCGCAGGCCGTCATATCCGAGATACGTCCCGCTTTGCACGTCGTAAGATTTGAACCTCTGTAGGCAATACGCGGTCGCGTCGCCTGACGGTTCGACCTCGTAGGCGTACGGCCCCGGTCCGTAATAATAGTTCGGGCCGTAATAGGGCCGCGCGGCAAGCGCGCCGCCGAGCAGCGCTCCTGCGGCAAATCCGATGCCCGCTCCGCCCCATCCGCGATGATGATGGCGGCGCCATTGTGCATCAGCCGGTGTTGCCGCGACAATACTTGTTGCAAGCACGGCGAGCGCGGTTGCAGCTCCAGCGATTTTGTAACACATGGTTTGTTCTCCTTAGTATGTGAATCGGAAAAGGCCCGTCGCCACGCCTCTTGGGATCAATAATCGCAATGCCGGATTCGTTCCGGTTTGGAATTGAACGTCACAAAATGGTCTTGGATGAGGCGGCGTTTGGATCAATTCGTCGCATTCGCCGCCGCGAACATTAAAGTGTCGTAATGAAAAAACGGGCCAGGTGTTTGCCCGGCCCGTTTACGACGACGTTGCAGCGCAATCTAACGGCGTGCCCATTTCTCCATATCGTCTTCCGCCTTGCCGCCGAGATAGGCCGCGCCCGCGCCGAGCAGCAGAGCAAAGAAGCTTGCGAACATCGCGGCACCGAATTGCGTGCGCGCCTGTTCGAGTTGCTGCGGTGTTACGGTCACGCCCTGCGCGGGTCGTGTGAGCGATTGGATTTGCGCCGCCGTCGCCGATGTCGGGCCGACGATGTTGCCAGCCATGGTCGCTGCACCTCCGGCGGTCATGCCGGCGGCTGCAACGATCAGAACGGTCGCGACCGCCCAGCTTGCAACCGCGTGGCCGATGCGCTGGTTTTCGCTTTGCGAAGGAGAGTGCATCGCAGCAAATGTTCCG
>CAMBBO010000017.1 GCA_945862935.1 Pseudorhodoplanes sinuspersici
GCTCGTCGCTTAAATTCACTTTGCTCGCCGAAGGCGCTGTTGATGTCTATCCACGGCTGTCGCCGACCTGCGAATGGGACATCGCAGCAGGTCATGCGCTCGTCGCGTCTGCGGGAGGACTTGTCGTCACACCAGATGGACAGCCAATCCGCTACGGACAGGCCGACAGGAAATTTATCGTTCCGGGTTTTGTCGCCTGGGCCAATCCGGATCTGGCTTAAAGACAGTCAGGGCGCGAGCGTCAGCAATACCCGCGGCCACATCTCATCGGCTTCGCCGCGCGCCTTGTTCGGATCGGCCGCGAAGGCACTGCGTGCCTCGGCATTATAAAAAAGATAAAGCCGCTGGCCAAAGACCATCCACACTTGCGGATGGCCCGCAGTGGAAGCGCCCCGCGCAATAGCGATCGGATCGTAGCCACCGAATTGCGGCGTGTAGATTTCCGGGTCCGCCTCGAACGCCGCGCGATTGCCTTCGTTGACGAAACGCCACACCGCGCCGGAAACATTGATTTCGAGTTCCGAACGTCCGGGCTTCGCGCTGCCGTCGGTGAAATAGGCGACCGGATCATAGCCGTCGATGGCAAGGCCGGTATTGCGGTTGACGACGATGCGTTCGCTCGTAGCCGGCCATGAAATGTTCGGTTTCGCCAGCGACAACACTGCGGCGACGAGGCCGCACACAAGCGCGAGCCGACTCTTCCGTCCGATACAGACTGGGGCCATAGTGATTCGCCAGCGATTCGATTCGAGACGACGCTAACTTAAGTATGTGAGTAGCGGGTTAAGCGGACATTCCCTCGGAGCATCCGATGCGCATCGTTCTTCGCAATCTGACTTTTGCACTCGCCTTCTTGGCCCTCGCCTGCGGGCAGGCTAGCGCCCAGCAGCCGGCGCAATATAGCGGCCAGGAACTGGTCAATAATGGCCACCGCTTTTTCGGCTCGGTTTCGCGCGGCCTCGCGCAGGTAGTGGAACGGGCGGTCAGTAAATGGGGCCTGCCGAACGGCTATATTCTGGGTGAGGAAGGCGGCGGCGCATTCATCGCGGGCCTGCGCTATGGCGAAGGAACGATGTTCACGAAAAATGCGGGCGACCTGCGGGTATTCTGGGAAGGCCCTTCGATCGGCTTCGACGCAGGGGGCGAAGGCGCCCGGACCATGATCCTCGTCTACAACCTTCCCGCGACCGAAGCTGTCTACCAGCGCTTCGCCGGGGTCGACGGCTCCGCCTATTTCGTCGGCGGCTTCGGTATGACCGCGCTAACCGCCAACAATATTGTGCTGGTTCCCATCCGCTCCGGGGTCGGTTTTCGGCTCGGTGCCAATATCGGCTACCTGAAGTTTACCCCGCGCGCGACATGGAACCCGTTCTAGGGGTTTTTGGCCATCGCCTTCGCCAATTCATCTTTCTCAATTCGTCTTGGCCTTCAACGCCGATCGGATTTAGGTTAATCAAGAGAGCGGCTGGCAATGGCTGCTTTGCCCGTGGCAACGTGGGCCGTTGCAGAGTTTCTGTTGCGGGTGGAGTGGGGCGATGATCGAGCCGGCAATGTATTTCGGCATCGGCTTTCTTGTGGCGACGTTGCTCGGGATTGTCCTGGTTCCACTCGTCCATAGCCGCGCGGTCCGGCTGACCATGCGCAGGCTCGAAGCCGCGACCCCTCTGTCGATGGCAGAAATCCAAGCCGACAAGGATCAGCTCCGCGCAGAATTCGCGATGTCAACGCGCAGGCTCGAGATCAGCGTCGAACAGATGAAGGCGAAAACCACAAGTCAGCTTGCAGAACTCGGCAAGAAGACCGACGCGATCAACCGGTTGAAGGTGGAGCTCGGCGAGAAGACCGCCACCATCTTCTCGCTCGAAGCGCGCGAAAAGGCCTTCAAGGATCAGCTTCGTGCCACCGAAGAAGAATACGCGGTCAAAACTGCGACGCTTCGCGAATCCGAACGCACCTTGAACGACAAGGAAGCCGATCTCGCCAAGCTCAACTATGATGTCAGCGAGCGCGCGATGATGACCGACAGCCAGCGCGTTGAGATCATCTCGCTCAAGTCGCAGATCGAGGCGCTCAAGGCGCGGACCGGCGATTTCGAGCGCGAACTGAAAACGACCGAAGACCGGCTCGAGATTCAACGCGACCAATCCACGACCGCGACGCAGGATCTCGCCCATGCGCGCAGCAAGGTCGAAAATCTGAGCCATCGCGCGTCTGAACTCGAACAGCAGCTTGCAATTCAGTCCGCCGAAGCATCGACACTCGGACGCAAGGCCGAAGACCTTGAACGCCGCGTCGTCGAACAGGGCCGGCTCCTCTCCGAGCGTGAGTTGGAGGTGGAGCGCCTGCGTTCCGAAATGGACGGCGTCCGCAAGGTCGAAGGCGATCTGCGCGCCGAAATTGCATCTTCCGGACGCAACCACAGCAACTCGACCACGAGCCTGAAGGCCGAAAAAGAGCTTCTCGAGAAGGAACTCGCGCGCGCTCAGGAAGAGCGCAGCAAGCTGCAGGCCGAGATCGCAGCAATCAAGCGGGACACGGAATCTACGTGGGCCGCCGAACGCGTCGAGAATGCGCTCTTGCGCGAACGCATCAACGATGTCGCTGCGGAAGTTGCGCGCATGACGGTCGTGCTAGAAGGGCCGAATTCGCCGATTGAGGCGATTTTGGCCGGGGACACATCATCGATTACGCCCGAAAGCATGAACGGCGAGAACGGCAAGGCGGGCGAAATCGAACGCAAAGGCAACCTGGCCGACCGGATGCGCGCTTTGCAGACGCGCGCGTCGCGCGTCCAGACTGCGTCTTAGATCACAGCGACTTCAACCATTCCACAATCGAATTGCGCGCCTGAAAAGGTGTCGTCATGTGCGTGGCGGCAATCGCCATGTATTTGCTCTTTGGATTCTTTGCGCCGAGATCGAACGCGTAACCACGACCCTTGAAGAAGATCGGGTCGGCAAAGCCGACTACCCAGAGAAGCGGCACCGGCCCCATCGCAGCGGCATTACGCGGCATCGTCGCTGCTCCGTCCGGGTCGAACAAGCTGAGATAGATGTTCGCCGTCGTGCGAACAGGATAGGGCACGCCTTGCGCGGTGTCAGGAAATGTTGCCTTCACATTCCCCTTCCCTGCGGCGATCATCTCGCGCGCACGTTCGACTCCACCGCTGGTGATCGTTCTCATGAATGCCAGATCCTGCGGGTGGCCTGGCGCCAGAGCGATCACGGCAGCAAGACCTTCGCGCCGCGCGGCATAACCAAGCGCGGCATTCGCTCCCATGCTGTGCCCGCCAACAACGATCTTCGTCGCACCGAGGCGTTGTACTTCCATTACCGCGCGGTCGATTTCGATCATCGCGTCTTCGTAAGACGCGTCGTAAATGCGATGCAGCGACCACGGCATTTCCGGAGTAACGACAGCCGCGCCTTCCCGTTCAAGCGCCGACTTCACGCCGTCAAGAAACGCGCCCGCCGTACCGAACTTTCCGTGCATCAGCACAACGCCGTAGCCGCGCAGATCGGCGCTCTGCGCCTTCGCCAGCGAGGCCGGAGCGCATACCAATGTGATGCAAAGCAACCATGCGGCGCGTTTCATGGACTGTCCGCCTCCGGCGAATCAATACCGAGATTTATACATCGCTCCGTGAGGTTTTTCTAAAGGCAACAAGGCTCGGTGAGACCGTTGCTATAGGCTTCGACGAAGAGCGGCCCGCGGCGGCGCCAAAACTCAACGAAACCGACAATTACATAGCGTCGAATTTTTTCATCCAACCGAGCCCGTCTTCGGTGCGACCGCGCGGCTTGTATTCAAGCCCGATCAACCCGGAATAACCGGTCTTTTCGAGTGCTGCGAAGATTGCCGGAAAATGGACCTCGCCTTCGTCCGGCTCGTTGCGCGACGGCACCGCCGCGATCTGCACGTGGCCAATAAAATCCTTGTGGCGCTCGATCCGTTTGCTCAGATCGCCTTCCATGATCTGAACATGATAGGCGTCGAACATCAGCTTCACGTTTGGCTCGCCGATCTCCTTCAGGATTTCGACAATGTCGTCGGATCGCGAAACCAGATAGCGCGGCATGTCGCGGCTGTTCAGCGGCTCCAGCAACAAGGTAACGCCGGTTCCCGCAGCCTTGCGGGCGGCAGCGCGTAAGTTTGCAATGTAAGTTTTGCGCGCAGCGCCGCGTTGCTCTTCCGCGATATTCCCAGCCATGACGTGAATGACTGACGCGCCAAGCCCGATCGCGTAACTAAGTGCCTGATCGAAATGCACATTGAAATCAGCCTCACGGCCCGGCATAGCGGCAAGTCCCCATTCACCTTTCGACGTATCGCCCGCGGCGGTGTTTAGCCCGGTCAAGACGCCGCCCGCTTTCGCGAGCCGCGCTTTCACGACCTCGATCGGGTGCTCATAAGGGAAATGACATTCGATATGAGTGAACCCGCAAGCCTTTGCAGCGTCGATCCGATCGAGGAATGGACGATCGGCAAACATGAATGAAATATTGGCGGTGTAACGCGGCATCATCGTCTCACTGCCCAGCTAGCGTACGCAGGGCTTTGCCAAAAAAGTCCTTCGCGCCAAAATTTCCGGATTTCAATGCGAGCGCGAGTGGCGCACCTTCGGCGGAGCCAAGTGCCGGAACACCCGGATCGATTTCAGGCCCGATCGACAACGCCCGAAGCTTGAGCGCCGTCACCACGGCACCCGAAGTCTCACCACCGGCAACGACCAGACGGCGTACGCGGCCTTTCACGAGTTCACTTGCCGTATCGGCGAACAGCGCATCGAGCGCATGGGCGACCTTCTCGCGTCCATACTGCTGCTGCACCGCGCGCACATGCTCCGGTTTGTGGGACGAGAATACAATCGGTTGCTTGCCTTCATTCTCGCCGATGAAGCGCACAAGATCGCTCGCCTTGAGTTTGCCGCCCATCACGTCCGACACCGCGATCGGCATTGAGGGATGATCCTTGCGATGAATTTCGATCTGTTCGAGCGTAGCCTTCGAGCACGATCCGGCGAGGATTGCTTCAGGCCCTTGCACCCCCCGAAATGCGCTGCCTGCTCCGGTCGCAAGCCCGCGCTTGATGAAATTGCGCGGCAGACCGAGCGCGATGCCGGAACCGCCGGTAATCAGCGGCGCATCCGCGCAAGCGTCACCGATCGTCAGCAGATCGTCATCCGACACCGCATCGACGATAACGAGTCTTTCCTTGCGCGCCGCCGCTCCGTCGAGGGAAGCGCGTAAAGCCGCACCGCCATGGCGAACAACAGACCACGGCACAAGACCGACCGGCTCTTTCGATTGCTTCGCCAGCCAGCGCCGGATGTCGGAATCCGTCATAGGATTGAGCGGGTGATTTTCCAGACCGGACTCGTTCAGCAGCCGGTCGCCGACAAACAAATGGCCCTGATAGACAGTGCGCCCTGTCGTCGGAAATGCCGGGCAAGCCAGCACGCCGTAAACGCCGAGCGCTTGCGCGAGTGCTTCGCCCACCGGACCGATATTGCCTTCGGTCGTTGAATCGAATGTCGAACAATACTTGAATATGAATTGCCGGCAGCCTTGGTTTTTCAGCCAGTCATAGGCCTGTAGTGACTGCACGATCGCATCCTTCGCTGCGACGGAGCGCGTCTTCAGCGCGACTACGCCAGCCTCGCAACCTGCCGGTGCGTTGTCACTTTGCAAGCCAAGAAACTGGATGGTCGAAAGCCCGCCCTTCGCGAGGGTGTTGGCAATATCGCTCGCGCCAGTGAAATCGTCCGCGATAACTCCAAGATGCACGGCGGGCTCTCTCTATGGCCTAGTTGACGACGCGCAAGCCTTCGCGTGCGTGCTGCTTGGCGTCAAGGTCCGCTTCGAGATTCATCGGCTCTGGAACGAAAAGCCGGCGATCCATGCGCTTAAGCTGGGGCGAAACACGGGGGCGGAAGCCCATCTTCGCGATGACGTCCTGTTCAAGATCAATGCCCGGCGCGATTTCAATAATCTCGATCTGCCCGTCGATCGGCCGCATCACAGCGCGTTCGGTGACGAACAGCGCCTGCCTGCCCTCTTTCTGCGCGAATGCCGCATTGTAGCAGATTTGCTCGACGGCCTTCACGAAGCGCGCGTGCTTTCCATCCGTGTTGATACGAAGCGATCCGTTGGCGCAGTCGATTTCAAGGCCGCCTGCTGTGAAGGTGCCGCTGAAGACGACCTTTTTGGCATTCTGGCTGATATTGATGAACCCGCCGACGCCGATGATCTTGTCGGCGAAGCGGCTGACATTGACGTTGCCCGCACTGTCGACTTCGCCAAACGACAGGAACGCGATGTCGAGTCCACCACCGTCATAAAAATCGAATTGATAAGGTGCATCGATCAGAGCGTCATAGTTTTGCGCCGCTCCTGAATCAGGCCCGGTCACCGGCGCGCCGCCGATAAAGCCCTGTTCGTTCGTGAGCGACATACGATTGAGGATGCCCTCTTCTGCCGCAACCGGCGAGATGCCGGTCGAAATTCCGGCTCCGAGATTGCAGATCGCGCCCGGCTCAAGCTCCATCGCGGCACGGCGCGCGACGATCTTGCGCGGGCCGAATGGCAGCGGCTTCACCGAGCCGGCCATGCCGCGCAGTTCGCCGGAATAGGTCGGATCGTAATCGGTGTGGAAGGTCTGCTTCTGGTGCGGATCGACGACGACATAGTCGACGAGAATGCCCGGAATTTTCACGGTTTTTGCGTTGAGGCTTCCCGCGCGCGCCATGCGTTTGACCTGCACGATTACGATGCCACCGGAGCGCTTGGTCGCCTGTGCCATCGAGAGCGGTTCGCCGAAGAGCGCTTCCTGCTCCATGGAAATGTTTCCGTCTTCGTCCGCGGTCGTGCCGCGCAGGAAAGCGACGTTGAACTTTAGCGGCTTGAAGCGCAGCCATTCTTCGCCATCGATTGTCATCAGTTCGATCAAGTCTTCCTTCGCGGTGTCGCTCTGACGACCGCCGCGCTGACGCGGGTCGATGAAGGTGTGCAACCCGGTCTTGGTAATGAGGCCGGGGCGCCCGCCGGCGATGTCGCGCATAAGCTGCGACAGCACGCCCTGCGGAATGGTGTAGGATTCGATCTTGTGATCGCGCGCCATCGGCACGAGGCGTGGCGAGTCCACCAGCGCGCTGGTAACGCTGCGCTTGATCAATCCCTCATGCCCGAAATGGTCTGCGCCGGTGCCGGTCTTGCGATCGCCGATGCCGACGACATGGCACACCGTCAGATCGCGCGGCTGGCCTTCGGCAAGAAAACGATGCTCGATCGCAGCAAGCGGAGTTTCGGGAACGGCGTGGCCGCCTCCCGATCCGCTGATGACGAGTGAATCTCCAGATTTGACGAGCTTTGCGGCTTCCGCCGCGGAGATGACCTTCATAATCGTGTCCGATGGATTCTGGGCTGGGTCTGTAACCGGTTACATAGCTCGGCAAGCCCAATGGCGTCAATTGCGCTCTCAAACCGCCAAACGACACAAATCAGACGAAGAACCCTTGCCGGTGATCGTTTCCGGTCGCACGCCGCGCCGGCCGGGTCCCGTTCCTTACAAAGCGTCTACGCTCGCGCGGGTCGCGCGCGCTTCCTCCGCGACCCATCGATAAAACGTCCGAACGGTCGCCGATTTTTCGCGTGCAGCCGGAAAGACGAAGTAATAGGCGCTCGAATTACGCACTTCGATCTCGGAAGGAACGGTTATCCGTCCGGACGCGATGTCTTCGGCCACCAGCGCCTTTTGCGCGATCGCGATGCCAAGGCCATCGAACGCGCCCTGAAGCGTCATCGTCGAGTTCTCGAATGTCAGTTCCTGCGTGGCGCGCGAACCCTTGAGCCCGGCAGCGTCGAGCCATTGGCGCCAGTCCGACGGCCGGCGAATTGAATGGAGCAGCACATACCGCGCAATCTCGCGCGGCGAATTGCACCGCTGATTTCGCGGGAGAAGCTTGTTGCTGCAAACCGGAATCAACACCTCGTCAAACAGACGCTCCGATTGCCATCCGGCCGTGACCTTATCTCCATAGTGGATGCCGACATCGACATCATCGTGCTCGAAATCGAGCGCGTCGTGCGAGGTGGTCAACTGCACCGCGATTTCGGGAAAAAGCGCGTGATAGCGGCCAAGCCGCGGCACGAGCCAACGGATCGCGCAGGTCGGCGGCGCCTTGATGCGTAGTTTTCGATCGCCGGTCTTTGATTGCGCGCGCGCGGTTGCGTTCGAAATGCCGAGGAACGCCGCGCGCGTCTCCTGAAGATAGGCCAATCCTTCAACGGTCAGCGCGACCTGCCGGTGCGAGCGATTGAACAACGCCGCGCCAAGATATTGCTCGAGATTGAGAATATGCCGGCTGATCGCGCCTTGAGTGACGCAAAGCTCGGCTGCGGCCTGCTTGAAACTCAGATGCCTGCCAGCGGCCTCGAAGGCACGCAACGCGTTGAGCGGAGGCAAACGCAACATGATCCGATCCGGCTACGCTTGATATTTAATCAAGTGAAGCATGAAAAAAATTGCTTCGTCAACGCCTCTCCTAGCGTCTTTGATGACAAGAAATCATAGGGAGGAGCCGAGGCGTCTAAGCTTCGGCCCGCAAAAAAGAACAATGACGGTGATGGAAACGCGGCCTGCTGCGTCGAATCTTCAGGTTTTCGGCAGCGATGAGATTGCGGCGCTCCTGCGCGCGCTCGATTTCGAATACATTGCTCTCACCCCGGGCGCGAGTTTCCGGGGTCTGCATGACAGCCTCGTCAATTATCTCGGCAACACCAAGCCGGAGCTGCTTCTTTGCGTCCATGAAGAAAGCGCGGTCGCGGTTGCGCATGGCTGGACACGCGTCACCGGCAAACCGATGCCAGTCGCTCTGCACAGCAATGTCGGGCTGATGCACGCGACCATGGCGATCTTCAATGCGTGGTGTGATCGCGTGCCGATGCTGTTGATCGGCGCAGTCGGCCCGATGGACGCAATGCAGCGCCGGCCGTGGGTCGACTGGATCCACACCTCGCGCGATCTTGGCGCGCTAGTGCGCGGCTACACCAAATGGGACGATCAACCGGAATCCGTTTCGGCGGCGCTTGAAGCGCTGGTGCGTGCGCATCAGATCGCGACGACCTATCCACGCGGGCCGGTGTTCGTCTGCCTTGACGCTTCGTTACAGGAAAAGCCTGTCGAAACGCCGGTCGAATTTCCGGACCTGTCGCGCTTCCAGGCGCCCGTCGCGGGCGATCCTCCGCCTGATCAGATCGAAAAGATTGTTGCTCTGCTGAACAAGGCGAAGCGCCCGCTCATCCTTTGCGGCCGCGTGTCGAGCGACATGAATGACTGGAAGCAACGCGTGCAACTGGCCGAGCGACTGAATGCGCGCGTGCTGACCGATCTGAAAACCGGGGCCGTCTTTCCGACGACACATCCTTTGCACCCGCATGCGCCCGGCCTGTTCGTTACGACCGAAGCCGGCGTGTCGGTTGCTGAAGCGGATGTGATCCTGAGCCTCGATTGGGTCGACCTCGGCGGCACACTTCGTCAGGCTTGCGGCGGCAAGTGGCCGGACGTTCCGGTGATCCAGTGCTCGCTCGACCGCTACACGCATAACGGCTGGAGCATGGACTATCAGGCGTTGCCGCCCTCGGAAATTTCGATCCTCGCAATGCCGGACCGTCTGGTGAGCCTCCTGCTCAATCGGATCGAGCCTCGGACGTCATCGGGTTGGGCGCCGCGCAGCATGCCCGCGCCGGAAAAGCCGGCGGCAAGCGACAGCAACGTTCTGTCGGTTGCAGCAATGTCGCGGATCGTTGAGGAGAAGCTCGCCCCACACAAGCCTTCCTATATTCGCCTCTCCCTTGGCTGGCCCGGCGAACTCTGCAAGTTCGAGCACCCCCTCGACTACATCGGCTTCGACGGCGGCGGCGGCATTGGCTCAGGCCCCGGCATGGCGGTCGGTGCTGCGCTGGCTTTGCGCGGATCGGGACGTTTCCCGGTCGCGATCCTCGGCGACGGCGATTTCCTCATGGGCGTCACCGCGATCTGGACGGCGGTGTCCTACAAGGTCCCCTTGTTGATTGTGGTCGGAAACAATCAGTCGTTCTTCAACGACGAATTGCATCAGGAACGGGTCGCGCGCATGCGCGGACGGCCCGTCGAGAACCGCCACATCGGCTTGCGGATGAGCGATCCGCCGTTCGATCTCGCAAAACTCGCCGAAGGCCAAGGCGCACAGGGTTTCGGTCCGATCAACGACGAAGCCTCGCTTGCCGACGCGATGACCAAGGCAATCGAAAAGGTCAAGGCAGGCGGAGTGTGCGTCATCGATGCGCGTGTCGCCCCGGAATATTCGCGAGGATTGTCGTCAACGCTGCTCCGTCATATAGCGCCGAACAAATGAGGCATCTTGACGCGCCCAGCCCCATATGCGGGCTGTGCGGAAGGCTGAAAGCAGGTTTATGATCCGCGGCATACCGCGGCCAAAGTCGCCAAAGCAACAAGCCGGATAACCGGCGAACACAAACAGGAGGAAACGATGCACTACCGAGTTCTCACTCGTCTCGTTCCTATCATCGCGTTCAGCGTGCTCGCTCTGGGCACGGCACGCGCGGAAAATATTGCCGTCGGCAATTACGGTTCGTCGGCGAACGGCATGCCGTTCGGTGTCGCGCTCGCCAAGGGCTTCTTCAAGGAAGAAGGCGCCAACGTTACCGGGATCATTTCGTCGCAGGGCGGCGGCACGTCGGTGCGTAACGCCATGTCCGGCGTCGCGTATGGCGAGGCCAATCCCGGCGCAGTCGCGGTTGCGATCCAGCAGGGGGCCGATCTCAAGATCGTCAGCGACAACGTGCTGACCATCGCCGAATTTGCCTGGCTGGTGAAAAAAGATTCGCCGATCAAAACCATCGCCGACCTGAAGGGCAAAAAGATTGGCTACACCAATCCGCGTTCGACCAGCCAGGCGCTGGCAATCCTGCTGCTGAAAAAGGCGGGCTACAAGCCGGAAGACGCCGAACTCACCAAAACCGGCGGCTTCGGCCCGATGGTAGCGGCTCTCGAACTCGGCCAGATCGACGTCGCAGCCGTCACCGAGCCACTGTGGTCTCAGAACAAGGACAAATATCGCGTCCTGATCACCGGCGCGGAAGCGCTGCCTCCGCTCGATAACGTCGTCGGCATCACCACCGGCGAAGCCGCCAAGACTCGGGGCGACTTCATTCGCGCCGTGATCCGCGCGCGCCGCAAAGCCGTGCAGTTCATGATCGACCATCCGGATGAAGCCGGTGACATTGTCGCCAAGGACTTCAACATCACACCGGAAGTCGCTCGCAGCGCGATCCGCAACCTGACCAAGAGCATGACCGATGGCATCCCCTATTGGGGTAGCGGCCAGATCCATCTCGACGGCATGAAGCGGATCATCGACGTGCAAAAGAGCGTGGGCGCGATCGAAGGCGACATCGACGTCTCAAAGATGATCGACACGTCGTTCCTGCCCGACGACATCAAGACGCCGAAGTAAGAAGCGTCGAGCCAGAATGACATCGTCCGCACATGTGACGCTGCGCGGGGTGACGAAAGTCTTCCCCGCCAGCGACGGTGGCCCGGGAGTTCACGCTCTCGGCCCGATCGATATTGATATCAGGAAAGGCGAGTTCTTCGCCGTGGTCGGCCCGTCCGGATGCGGGAAATCGACCATGCTCGAACTTCTCGCTGGTCTCACCACGCCGACCGAAGGCGAAATCGAGTTTGAAGGCAAACCGATCCGCGACATTCCCGAGGGTGTCGGCGTCGTGTTTCAGGAGGACGCTTGTTTTCCCTGGCTCAGCGTCGAAGGCAACGTCGCGTTCGGCTTGCGGCGGAGCAATCTCAGCGCAGATGAGAAGGCCCGGAAAGTCGCAGCCGTGATCAAGATGATGGGCCTGTCTGAGTTTTCAGGAACATATCCTGCGCAACTTTCCGGCGGCATGCGCCAGCGTGTATGCATCGCTCGTACGCTGGTTGTCGAACCACGACTGATCTTGCTCGACGAGCCGTTTGGCGCGCTCGATCAGCAGACGCGTTTGCTCATGGGCGACGAAGTGTTGCGGCTGTGGCGCGAGACTGGCGCAACCGTATTTCTCATCACCCACGCCCTCGACGAGGCCGCGATGCTCGCCGACCGCATCGGCGTGATGTCGGCGCGGCCGGGAACTCTGATTGATGTTGTCGAGACGAAGTGGCCGGCCGACCGGGATAGCCGCATCGTCGAGCGCGAGAATTTCGGCGCGCTGACCAGCCGGCTCTGGAAATCGTTACGCGATGAATCGATGAAGACGATGGGCCGGATGGGTATATGAAGCCGACCCAAATCTATCAAATCGCAATCATCTTGGCTTTCGTCGCATTGCTCGAGGTGCTGTGCCTCACCAAAGTGATCGACAAGATCACCATGCCCGCGCCGCACTTCATCCTGCGCGACTTCTTCCTCATGATCATTCATGGGCGCTACTTCCACGAAGTCGGGCAGAGCATGTTCAACGTGATGATTGCATTCGTCTCGGCGTTCGTGATCGGCATCATCACCGGCACAATCCTGCATGCCTACCGGCTGGTGCGCGATGTGATGGACCCTCTATTCGCCACTTACTACGCCATTCCAGTCTTTGCGTTCTATCCGCTGTTCATCATGATATTCGGACTGGGTGACGGGCCGCAGGTGCTGATCGGTTATATGCTCGGCGTCGTTGCTGTGATTGTCACGATCCTGAACGGCCTCGACCGCGTGCCGCGCGTCCTGAAGAAGACCGCGCGGATCAATCGCCTGTCACCATTTCAAACCGCGATCCGTGTGACCCTACCATTCTGCGCGCCGTTCCTGCTGACCGCGGCGAAACTCGCGCTCGCTTACGCCTTCATCGGCGTTATCGGATCGGAATTCATCATGGCGCGTTCCGGCATGGGTTACGAGATCGGCCACGCCTACACCAATTTCGACAATGCGACGATGTATCCACTCATTCTTCTTCTTCTGCTGATTTCGATCTTTATGAATGGAATCTTGACGGCATGGGAGAAAGTCCTGCTCGCGCGCAGGGGGCAGGCATGATTCAGAGCGACCGCCGCCAGTTGATCAATGTCGCGATTTTGATCGTAGGCATCCTCGTCTTTTGGGAGATCGCCTATCTCATTGTCGGCGAACTCGCGATGCGCTCGCCGCACGAGACGTTCGCCTTCACATGGAAGCTGATGCAGACCGATCTGTTCTGGGGGCATGTGTCGGAAACGATGCAGGCGTTTGCGATGGCGCTGGCCATTGCAGTGGGCCTGGGCTTGCTGATCGGTTTCACGCTCGCGATCCACAAGCTCTCGGGCGATGCGATGGAGCCGATGCTGGTCGCGCTTTATTCGATCCCGAAGATCACGCTCTATCCGATCATCCTGCTTGCCTTCGGCCTTGGCATGTCGGCGAAGGTGGCCTTTGGCGCGATCCACGGCGTCATTCCGGTCGCGTTGTTCACACTTAATGCTGTTCGCGCGACCAAGCCGATCCTCATCAAGACCGGCCGTGTGCTGAAACTTCCTCCCGCCGCGATGGTGCGAACGATCCTGTTCCCGGCGGCGGTGCCGGAAATCTTCACTGGCATCCGGGTTGGATTCTCGCTCACCCTGATCGGCACGGTGCTCGGAGAGATGTTCGCTTCGCAGCGCGGCATGGGTTATCTTTTGATGAATGCGATCAGCCTCTACAACGTCGACCTGATCATGGCGGTGACATTTCTACTGTGCGTGTTTGCATCCGTGGTGAATACGGCCTTGCTCATCATAGACCACCGCCTGCACCACGGCGCCTGACGCAGACTAGTTGGTGGAACGACGCCGTTCGTCTGCCTTCTTAATCGCGCTCCAGACTTTTGCAGAGGTAACCGGCATGTCGATGCGGTCGATACCGGCAGGGCCCAGCGCATCGCAAATCGCATTCATCACCGCCGGCAAAGCGCCGACGCATCCCGCTTCTCCCGCACCTTTCACGCCGAACGGATTCGCCTTCGTGAGCACCTCATTGGTTTCGACTTCGATGAACGGAAGATGATGCGCCCGCGGCATGGCGTAGTCGCTAAACGAACCGGTCAGAAGCTGACCGCCTTCATCGTACACGATGCTCTCAAGCAGAATTTCTCCAAGGCCCTGCGCGACGCCTCCATGCAACTGGCCTTTGGCGAGCAGTGGATTGATGACGCGCCCAATGTCGTCCACCACCCAATATCCGATGACGCTGATCGCGCCGGTATCGCGATCAATTTCCAGTTCGCAAACGTGCGTTCCGTTCGGAAAAGTTGGAGCCTTGGGGCGCGACACAGTCATCGCACCGAAGCCCGGCTCGATGCCCGGCGGTAGAGTAAGCAATCGGTAGCTCGCCTTGGCGACTTCGCCGATCCGCATCATTCGATCCGTGCCGACCACGGAAAACTTCCCGTCTTTGAATTCGATGTCGTCACCCGACACTTCCAGCAGATGGGACGCTATCAACTTTCCCTTCTCGATCAGCTTTTCCGAGACTTGCAGGATCGCGGTCGCCATCACGCTGGCCGATCGCGATCCGAACGTGCCCTTGCCATGAAAGACAAGGTCTGTGTCACCATAAACTACGCGCACATTGGCCGGGTCGACACCCAGCGTCTCGACAATCACCTGAGTGTATGTCGTTTCGTGTCCCTGTCCGTGCGAATGCGTGCCGGCCAGCAGTGTCACCGCTCCACCGGGATCGAACCGGATCTCGGCAAACTCTTCGGCGGGCGCGGCCAAGGGTCCAGCCGCAATTTCAATCACACTTGCGAGCCCGATACCGCGCAGCTTGCCCGCTTTCGCAGAATTTTCGCGGCGCGCTTCGAAATCTCTCCAATCGGAAATTTCCAGGACACGATCGAGATTTTTTTCAAACTCGCCACAATCGTAGGTGAAAACAAAGCCGGTATTGTAAGGCATGGCGGCGACGGGGATCATGTTCCGCCGCCGCAGTTCGGCGCGATCAATCGCAAGTTCGCGCGCTGCTACGTCGATGACCCGCTCGATCGCGTATGACGCTTCCGGGCGTCCAGCACCACGATAAGGACAGGTTGGGCTCGTATTCGAGAACACACCCGTGACACGAGAGTAAATTGCGGGAGTGGTGTAAGTACCCGACAACCCGCCGAGATTGTTGGTCGAAGAATGCGGGCCGTGAGCATTCAGGAACGCGCCCATATTGGCCGTGGTGGTCACGCGCAGCGCCAGAAATTTTCCCCGCGCGTCCAGCGCGAGTTCGGCGGTAGTTTCGTTGTCGCGCGAATGGTGATCCGCAGCGAACGACTCGCTTCGATCGGCCTGCCAGCGCACGGGACGGCCGATTTTCTTTGCAGCCCAAAGCGCAAGCACTATTTCAGGAAATATTCCGTCCTTCATTCCAAACGCACCGCCTACGTCCGGCGAAATGATCCGCAAACGGCTTTGCGGAACCTTGAGCACAAGTTCGGAAAGCTCGGCGCGAACCGCATGCGGCGCCTGCATTCCTGAATAGAGCGTGTACCGATCTTCCGCAGAATCGTAGAGGCCAATCGCGTTTCGCGGTTCGAGCGGATTGGTCGACATGCGCTTGATGGTAAAATCGGTTCGCGCGACATGCGCAGCCGATGCAAACGCCTTATCCACCGCAAGCTTGTTTCCTGCCTCGAACAGAAAGCACACGTTGTCCGGGCATTCGTCCCACACCGCGGGCGCGCCGGGCTCACAGGCCAGCAACGTTTCAGCAACGGCGGGAAGCGACTCGTAGTCGATTTCAATCAACTCACCGGCGTCTTTTGCGATGGCGAGCGTATCGGCCACAATCGCAACGACCGCTTCTCCGACATGGCGAACGCGTTTGATCGCAAGCGCGAAAAATGGCGGTTCAAAATTCGGCGATCCGTCGGCCTTGTGACGCTTCACCCGGCAGGGAAATGAACCGAGGCCGTCGGCCAACAGATTGTCACCGGTCAAGACAGCATGCACGCCCGGTAGCGCGGCCGCAGCTTCGACGCTGATCGATCGGATTCTCGCCGCGGCGTGCGGCGAGCGAAGGACGAAAAGATGCGCCTGGTTTACGAAGGAAAAATCGTCGGTGTAATGGCCGCGTCCCTGAATGAGGCGAATGTCTTCGCTTCTTGGAACCGACTGCCCGATGCCGTATTCACGCATGGTAATTCAAGCCTTTGGCAGCATGAAGCCGTCGAAGAAATCCGCAAGTTCGGCGTGTGCGTCGAGCGGAAGAACGTGCGCAATATACTGGTCTGGCCGCACGACGACCATGCAGCCTCGTTTCCGGTCGATGCTACGCAGGTCGAAAATGTTCTCGTCGGTTTTCAGAGCCGGGCAGAACATTTTCTCGTAGTCGCGAAGTCCATGGATGCCTTTCCCCGGAAGCAGAAAGGAAGGCACGGCATCGAGGCGCAAATCCTTATGGCTCTGCTGAAAGATCGCTCGCACGTCGATCACTGAATCGATATCGGCGTCAGCCGGCGTGTATTTCCGCACCGGGGATAAGGGCGATTCAGCGAGGAAATCGCACAGAGATCTGACGCGTGAGGTCGGTCCGGCCGGATCTTCCGGCCCGCAAAAAGCAAAAATGCGCCAGCGGCCGTCTGCTCTTGCCGTGTGACCCAGGTGAACCACTTTGGCGTCCGCCAAACGAGTAACAGGTGCCGAATGAAACCGCATGCCGACGATCAGGCCTTCGGCCAGCTTTTGGTAGGCGGGTTCGGCGCAAATGATCGACGACTTGTATTTGGTAGCCGTGCCCGCCGTATATCGCCCATGCGCGACAAAATATCTGCGGACCTCTTCGGGATCGACGCCATTGCTATTGGGGTCGTTCTGCGACTTCACGGGAGCACTGATCATCTTGGCCCATTCGCGGTCGAAGTCGATCAACTCGCGCGCGACGGCTTGCCGTTCCCCGGAATAGGTATGGAGAAATCGCGGCGCACATCGTCCACGTAGCGTGGCTGCGAGTTTCCAACCCAGATTGAATGCGTCCTGCATCGCGACGTTCATGCCCTGCCCGGCTTTCGGACTGTGCGTGTGGCAAGCGTCACCGGCTATGAACACGCGGGGCGAACGCGTCGCTATCTGCCGCTCAGGTACATCGTCGAACTTGTCGCACAGCCGCTGGCCTATTTCGTAAACCGACCACCACGAAACCTCTTTCACGTCGAGCACATAGGGACGAAGAATACGTTGCGCCGCCGCAATCAAATGATCGGCGGTGATGTTCCGGCTCGAAACCCGCTCGCTCTCGCTCAGCTTGTCGAGTTCGACATAAATGCGAACCAGATAACCGCCCTCGCGCGGGATGAGAACAATGCTGCCCTCATCGGCCGATTGGATTAGCGACTTCAGACGAATATCGGGGAAGTCTGTGACGGCGAGGACATCCATCACGCCCCAAGCCTGCTGCGCCGAATCTCCATGCAGCGCCAGTCCCAAGGACTGACGCACGACGCTGCGCGCGCCATCGCAGCCGACAACGTAGCGCGCCTTGACTGTTTCTTTTTGTCCTTTGTGTTCGGGATCGACCCGCTCAAAAGAAATCGTCACGGGATGAGATGCAACGCTCTCAGAAGATGCCGCGTCAATCTCGAGGCCGACCAGGCGGCGCGAGTAATTTGGCTCCAGCCGATTTTGCGAATTTCGCATGACGTCCAGATAGAAATCTTGCACACGCGCCTGATTCAGAATGACGTGCGGGAACTCGGACAGCCCGTCTTCGACGTCCTGAACCCTTCCGTGGCGAACGATTTTATTTCCGTCGGTTTCGTCCGGCTTCCAAAACACCGTCTCGTTGACCCAATAAGCCTCCCTTTCAACACGCTCGCTAAACCCGAAAGCGTGGAACATCTCCATCGTGCGGCAGGCTATTCCGTCGGCTTGTCCAAGTTGGAGGGGACCTGATTTCTGGTCGACGATGCAGGTCTTGATGTCGGGAAAGGCCGACAGTTGCGCCGCCAGCGTGAGACCGGCAGGTCCGCATCCGACAATCAGGACATCAACTTCAGCGGGAAGAATGTCTGAGCGCGACGAAGCATTTCGATCATCGGGCGAACTAAGAATATCCGGATTGCCCGTTTTGACCCCGTTGAGGTGAAATTGCATTGCGCCGCCTACTCTGACCTGTCTTGCAGGACTTCTTAGCCTGCCCGCGCGTCCGACAAAATATGCATTTTGGATTTAGTTCACAGCCGTCGGCACCCAGCGATTCACTGGGCGCGCAACAACATGCCGTAAAGGTCGCGTGGATCGTCCGGGTCGGCAATGATATCGAGATTCTGAAAGTAGTCGGTGCCCATCAAACTTTCACGGACATATCGAAGCGCCGAGAAATCCTCAACGGCGAACCCCACGCTATCAAACAGCGTGACTTGACTTGCACTTCGCCGTCCTTGGGCTTGACTGGAAATGACTGTCCAAAGCTCCGTAACAGGATAGTCAGGGGCCATTTGTTGAATTTCACCTTCGATTCGGGTTTGCGGCGCGTACTCAACAAATGAATCGGCGCGTAAAAGAATGTTCCGGTGAAGCTCTGTCTTACCGGGACTATCGCCACCAACAGCGTTGATGTGAACGCCCGCACCAACCATGTTGTCGGTAAGCACCGTCGCGAGTTGCTTGTCAGCAGTACACGTCGTGATGATCTGTGAACCTTCGATGGCAGACTCCGCCGACGGGCAAACCGCAACGTCGATGCCGGTATCCGAGAGATTGCGAGCCGCCTTCTCTGTCGCCGCCGGATCGATGTCATAGAGTCGGATCTTGCGGACGCCCAATACGGCCTTCATCGCCAATGCCTGAAATTCAGCCTGCGCTCCATTGCCGATGATCGCCATGATGTCTGCGCGCTTGGGAGCCAGATACCGCGCGGCCAAGGCTGACGTTGCCGCGGTACGAAGCGCAGTCAACAATGTCATCTCTGCGAGCAGCACTGGATAGCCGGTAGAGACCTTCGCAAGAAGTCCCAGCGCAGTCACAGTCTGCAGGCCGCGCGCCATGTTCTTTGGATGGCCATTGACGTACTTAAAACTATAAATCTCGCCATCGGATACTGGCATCAGTTCAATCACGCCGTCGCGGGAATGCGATGCTACGCGAGGCGTCTTGTCGAACACGGGCCAGCGGCGAAAGTCCGCTTCGATGACGTTGGTGAGATCGACGAGCATTGGTTCAATCCCGATGTGATGGACCAGCCGCATCATGTTTTCGACGCTGACAAACGGTACAAGCGCCTTGTCCGATGGCAGCGATAAGGCCAATACTTTTCTCCGTCAGCTTGATTAGACCTGCACTGCCCAAACGAAAGCATATTTCCGCAATGTCTGCATCGGCGAGAGTCAGAGCGGAAATCGTGCATTCCGCGGTGGAACACGCTACGATCACGCTCTAGCTTCCTTGATCCACCTTCCGTAATCAGTCTTTGCCAATGAAGTCCGTCGATATCGTCCGAGAGTTGCTCGGTCTGCATGCGACAGGCCGTTTCACCGATATGGAGCGCAAAGCCCGCGCGGCGCTAAAATCAGCGCCGGATGCCGCTATTCTTAGCGAACTTTTGGGCATCGCGCTGACCGCGCAAAGGCGCCATTCCGAAGCATTGCCGCATCTGGCGCTTGCAACAAAGCGCACACCCACCGATGCTCAGTTCAACGAAAATCTCGGACTCTGTTACGTGGAGCTAAAGCAGTACGACAAAGCGGAGGCAGCGCTTCGTCAATCACTCGCATTGCGGCCAAGGTCTATTCATTCACTGAATGCCTTGGGCGTGGCGTTGCGCGGACTGGCTAGGACAGATGACGCGCGCAAAGTGTGGCAGCAGGCGCTTGAGCTGGACCCCAGCAACCAGCCAGCGACCTACAATCTCGTCAACCTTCTCATTTCTGCAAATCGCAACGAACAGGCCGAAGCGATTTTGATCGCCCATGCAAGCCGGCATCCCACGGCAGAAGCGTATACGCGGCTGGCACAGATCTACAGCAAGATGTTTCGGCGAAAGGAGTCACTCTCCGCGGCGGAACAAATCGAGCGACTTTCCGGCGATGCGCTGCTTGGAATCAACAACGATAATTTCCATCAGCGCGAAATGCTTGCCGACGCCTTGCAAGCCTCGGGCAAATCGCACAGGGCCGCGCGAATTTTCGGGGCGATTTTCGCATTCAGCAAGGACGTCAATCACGGACTGCGTTCCATTTATGCCGCGCGCGAAGCGTGCGACTGGGACTATGCAGACAACGTCGAGAGCGAACTGCGAAAGATAGAGCCGAATTTTTCACGCACAAAATTTTCGATCAAATCACCCTCACCGCTGCTCATCTTGCCGAGTTCAACTCCGGCAGAACAACTCGGATGTGGCAAAGCATGGGCGCGCGGCATTTCGACCGAACTCCATCCACTTCCAGCGCGACGGGAAAATTCAGGCCGATTGAAGGTCGGGTATTTTTCCTGCGACTTCCGGGATCACGTCACGGCCCATCTAATTGCGGAAATCATCGAATCGCACGGTCGAGAAAAGTTTGAAATTGTTGCTTATGATTTTTCGCCGCCGTCGGAGGATGCTTATCGAAAGCGCCTTGGGGCGGCCTTCGACAGCATCATCAAGATAACAAATCTGTCTGACGTCGAGGCGGCCGATGCGATGCGGAACGACAACCCGGACATTATCATAGACCTCGCAGGCTGGACGTCGGGGCACCGCGCAGGGGTGCTGGCGCTCCGGCCTGCTCCCATTCAGGTTTATTGGCTCGGTTCGCCCGGCTCAACGGGAGCACCATGGATCGACTATGTCATCGCGGATGCGATTGTTATTCCGCCGGAATTGGAATCGAGTTTTTCCGAGAACGTCATCCGCATGCCGAACTGCTACCTTCCGACCGACAATCGCAAGCCGTTCGGAGAAACGCGCGCCAGAGCGGACTATGGCCTTTCGAACGACGGGATCGTCTTCTGTTCATTCAATCGGGCGTATAAGTTTACTCGAGACGTGTTCACCGTCTGGATGCAGCTGCTGAAGGACGTGCCGGATTCAGTTTTGTGGCTATCGCAAACCGGGCAGGACGACAGTTCCGCGCTCACGCGACACGCGATCGAGTGCGGAATAGAACCTGATCGGATTGTGTTTGCGCCCGCGGTCGCAACGCTGGCCGATCACATGGCTCGTGTCCGTTCTGCGGATCTTGCTCTCGATTGCTTTCCGTACGGTTCGCACACAACCGGCGCAGATATGCTGATCGCCGGCGTGCCCATGGTCGCGTTGACCGGAACGACTTTCGCTTCGCGCGTCTCGGCAAGTATTCTGTGCGCCGCAGGCTTTCCAGAACTGGTTACCCATTCACTGGATGAGTATCGCAACCTCGCCTTAAAATTGGCGCGCGACCCCGCCGCCTTGGCCGACCTGAAAAGCCGCCTCCAGAATGAAGGCCGCAAATCGGCGCTCTTTGACGCGAAACGATTTACCCGAGATTTAGAGAATGGCCTCGCGCAGGCTGCCGAGCTTTATAAAAAAGGTTTGCCCGCGACTGCAATTTCGGTGCGGCCCGAAAATTAAGGCCAGACTTTTGGCTGGCGCTCCCTAGGGGAATCGAACCCCTGTTTCAGCCTTGAGAGAGTCCATTTCAGAAACTCTCACGAACCCTGAACCTCTTAAAAGCCTTTATTTTAAGGCAAATACGAGCATCACAATCGCAGGCAAACCCAGACGCATTCTGCGATCTTTGGTTTATCTTTGGTCGAGAGTCAAACATGGCCGGTACAGTCCAACATGCAAAACTGGAAAGTCCAACAGCGCGCGCAAAGTTGAAGCGGGGCCGCCAACCTCATTGGCAGACGTTGATCACCGGTCGTGCGCATCTGGGTTATCAGCGCAAGCAAGGCGATCCATTCGGCCGGTGGGTTTTGCGACGATACGACGGAAAGCGTTACAGCGTGCACCCATTGGGACTGGCGGACGACGAGAAGCAATTTGCTGCGGACGGTGTAACCGTTCTGGCGTTCGAGCAAGCCAAGGCGAAAGCGACTGTTGCCCTTAACGCCAGCGCCGAAGGTAGGTCTCACGGGCGCGTAACTGTGCGCCGCGCTATGGCCAATTACATCGATTTCTTAAAAGCTAGTGGTAAGCCCACTAACCTTACCGAAGGGCGCGCTTGTGCTCTTATTCTTCCGAAGCTCGGAGATTTAGATGTAGCGGAGCTGACCAGCGCAAAAATCCGAAATTGGCTTTCAGGACTGGCAAATACACCGGCGTTGGTTCGTACAAAAAAGGGGGCACGACAAAACTTCAAGACCTTTTCAATTACAGATCCTGAAACCGTCCGTCGTCGTCGTTCATCTGCGAACAGGGTCTTGACGATCCTGAAAGCTGCGCTCAACCACGCCTACGATGAAAGACACGTAACGTCGAATGATGCGTGGGGACGCCGAGTGAAACCATTCCGGAACGTTGACGTCGCGCGTGTGAGGTTTCTTTCAATTTCGGAGGCTGCACGATTGCTCAACGCTTGCAATCCACAGTTTCGCACGCTCGTCCAAGCTGCTTTGGAGACCGGTTGCCGGTAT
>CAMBBO010000018.1 GCA_945862935.1 Pseudorhodoplanes sinuspersici
CGATGACATAGTTGCGCCGCTCGGTCGCGCGATCGCGCTGGCGGAACGGATGCAGGCTCGACGGCGCTTTCGGAAGTGCTGCGAGATAAGCCGCTTCCTGAATGTTCAGTTCGTGGACCGACTTGTCGAAATACAAAAGCGAAGCCGCAGCCACGCCATACGCCGAGAAGCCGAGATAGATTTCGTTCAGGTAGAGTTCGAGAATCTTCTCTTTCGAATAGGTGCGCTCAATCTTCAGCGCGAGCAGCGCTTCCTTGATCTTGCGGGTGAACGACACTTCGTTGGTCAGGAGGAAGTTCTTCGCGACCTGCTGCGTGATCGTCGACGCGCCCTGCGGACGCCGGCTCGAACCGAAATTCTGCGCGTACAGAACGCCAGCGCGCGCGATGCCGGTGAAGTCCAGCCCGCCGTGATCGTAGAAATTCTTGTCTTCAGCGGAGATGAAGGCGTTGAGCACAAGTTTCGGGATCGCCTGGATCGGCAGATAGAGCCTGCGCTCCTTGGCGTATTCGGCGAGCAGCGAGCCATCCGACGCGTGCACGCGCGTCATCACCGGCGGCTCATAATCCTGCAACTGCGAGTAATCGGGCAGGTCCTTGGAATAATGCCACATCATTCCGGCCACGCCGGCGATGCCGACGAGGAACAAGATTGTTCCTGCCGCGAACAGAAAGCCGAAGAAGCGAAGCAGCAATTTCATGGGTTTACGGCCATCCTGCGGAGCCGGCACCGCGCCATTCCACGTCCAGACGGGCATATCGTCCGGCGCCCGGATACGCCAGCCCGATCCAGCGAATAACGTCAGTCTGCTCGCCCGTTTTTATGGTCAAACTGAGGCCCCCTGCGCAAGCCTTAAGGCTGCGGCGATGCTGCACCGGCAACCCGCCGCGTCGAGAAGAATAGATCGATAGAGCGCGCGACCGTCTCCACCGTTTTCGCCCTCCACGCGTCCGATTTCAGGAGCTTGAGGTCCTCTTTGTTCGACATGTAACCGACTTCCAGCAGCACCGAAGGCACGTCCGGTGCTTTCAGCACGACGAAGCCCGCCGATTTCATCGGGCTGCGATGAAGCCGGATGGCGCCGCGCAATTCTCCGATCAGTCCTTTGGCGAATTGATGCGCGAAGGTCTTGGTCTCGCGATGAGCAAGGTCGATCAGGATATCTGCAACGTCGTTCGGCTCGCGCGTGAGATCGAGGCCCGCGATGATGTCGGCTTTATTTTCCTCATCGGCGAGCCGCGCGGCTTCCGCGTCCGATGCGCGCTCCGACAGTGTGTAAACGGTCGCGCCCTGCGCGTCGCCTTCGCGCTTGGAGAGTGCGTCGGCGTGAATGGAAAGAAACAGCGCACCCTGCCGGTCGCGTGCAAAACGCACGCGGTCGGCGAGCGGCACGAAGGTATCGTCCGTGCGCGTCATCACCACGCGGTATTTTCCTCCCTTTTCCAGCGTGTCGCGCAGCATCAGTCCGAGCGCGAGCACGACGGACTTCTCGTCGTCGCCTGCGTCGGACTTGGTGCCGGTATCGATGCCGCCATGTCCGGGATCGATCACGACGATGGGGCGCGGGTCGGATGACGCAACCGGAGAGACCGGCGCAGGCTGCGGCAAAGCAGGGCGCGCGCTGCTCTCAAGATTGAGCTTTCGCATGAAGCTTTCGCGGTCGGTCGCGCTGAGATCGAGCACAAGACGCGCCGGCTGGCCATTTTGCGCATCGAGCACGAATGCCTTGTCGAGGCGCACAGGCTTTCCGACGTCGAGGACGATGCGCGAGCCTCCGGCCATCACAAGGCCGAAACGAAACGCCTTGATCAGCCCACGGCCCTTGTCTCCAAGGCGCGGCGGCAATTCAAACGTCACCTGCGGGATGTCGACCACAACGCGATAGGGATCGGCGAGCGTGAATACCCGCAGGTCGATCTTGCGGGAAATATCCATGATGAAACGCGTCTGGGTATCGTCGCCTGCGACGCGCATGTCGGTTGCGATCGGCAAGTCCGGGGCCGCGCGCGCACGATCACTCGCAGGCAGCAAGCCCGCGACACCGAACACAGCAACGAATACCAGGATTCCCCAGCGGCCGGTCACGATTCGCAACCCTCCCGCTTCTTCATTACCCCAATAAATCCGTTCGGGTTAACCGAAACTTACCCGGCCTCCGGCGCACCGGTTCCATGACCATTCAGGAACAGCGCTTCTGGCGCTCAAGCTTTTCGATCGTTCCAACGTTGTCGTTTTCGACCGGCGTTAGTTTCAGATCGGACACGGTATTCACGGTGCAGCGGCTATTGCTAAATTCGCTCTTGCCGCGGCCGCTCTGGAAGCAATAGCCCCGCTGATGGAAGATCGTGTTTCGGATTAGCCAGAGATTTTCGCAGGAATGGCTGCGTATTTGCTTTTCAGCGATGCGGTCTTTGTGCGGACAGCCGACGCCCTCATAGCATTGCGGACTTTCGATGCTGGCCGAGATCTGCGCCGAAGCCGGAACCGCGCTTAGCCCCAAGAGAATCGCTACCGTGACGGCGCGCATAAACGTTGCCCCCGTTATTTTAAATCCAACGCATTTTAGCGTACCCAACGGACCGCAGCGCGGCTTTTCCCTCAAAATTAGCCTGCAAAAGATACCGCCCGCGCTAATCCCGCGTCCGATCAGGGCTTTCCCTTGCTATCGGCCTGTTGCGAGCATAGAATTTATGACGCTGATGGTTTTTTCGTGTTCCGGTTGTTCTGTGTTCAGGCACCCGGCACGCTTGCCGCGATGATCGCTCCCAAACGAGGTCTTTGGAAGGAGCGGAACGGCAGGTGAAAGCGGTCCACTTCCGGCTCCCTGCCACGATGCAGGCGGCGGCGGAAGACCGAGACGGCCGAGGCGCCTTGGATCCCCAGTTTTGGATCTGTTGGGCGACCGGGTGAAGCGCCGCGCAGGCTCGCGAGGCGCACGATGCGTGGTGATGTTTTTTCTGTTCGCCCGCACGAATAAGCCGATCAGCGACGAAACCTTGCGACCGTCTTACGGTCGCCTCGCTGCGGAATTGCGCTCATGTCGAAGGCGCCTGTCACAATCGAAATCGGCCATCGCGGTCGCGGATTTCCGCGGCCTATGCGCGCGCCGGTTTTCAGCGCCTGCGATCCATTCCGCTCAACTGACACTCCATTACAGCGGCAAGCTCCACTGCCTTCACGCACGCATCATGCGTCCGGGAGCCGTGACGTGCTTGGCCGCGGGCAAGAGATCATTCAATGGCCAACAAGATGCTCATCGACGCCACCCACCCGGAGGAAACCCGGGTCGTGGTCATGCACGGCAACCGTGTCGAGGAATTCGATTTTGAATCTGCGTCGCGCAAGCAACTGCGCGGGAATATCTACCTCGCCAAGGTAACGCGGGTTGAGCCGTCGCTGCAGGCGGCTTTCGTCGACTACGGCGGAAACCGGCACGGCTTCCTCGCCTTTTCCGAAATTCACCCGGACTATTATCAGATCCCGGTCGCCGACCGTCAGGCGCTGATCGAGGAAGAAAGCCGCGCGCACCGCGACGCGGACGAAGAAGACGAGAAGCGTGGCGGACGGCGGCAGCGTCACCGCAATCGCTCATCAAGCCGTCAGCGCGACGAAGCGCGGCACGAAGCTCCGGCTGGCGAGAACGCGCCGTCCGAGGAATTTGCCCATGAGGCCGGTGAGGCAGTTGCGAGCGAGCAGCCGCACGATGAGGCCGCGCATCACGATCATGGCGGCGAGCACGATCATCACGCCCACGAGCCTGCCGAAGACGCGCATCACGCAGGCGCCGATGTTCCCGCAAGCGAACCCCTTGCCGAAGACACCCTCCACGCGACCGGCGAGCCTGTTTCCGCCGACGCATCCGAACCGGCGGCCGATGGCGAACACGCGCACACGGACGACGCCCACAGTGCGGAACATGCCGACGATCATCACGACGAGCACCACGAAGAAGAAATCGTGGAATCCGTCGGCGGCGATGACTCCATGGAGGAGCCGCAGGAACGCGCGCCGCGCCAGCGCCGCCGCCAGTACAAGATTCAGGAAGTCATCAAACGCCGCCAGGTGATGCTGGTTCAGGTCGTGAAGGAAGAGCGCGGCACCAAGGGCGCTGCTCTCACCACATACCTCTCTCTCGCCGGCCGCTATTCGGTGCTGATGCCGAACACCGCGCGCGGCGGCGGCATCAGCCGCAAGATTACAAGCTCGGAAGACCGCACACGGCTGAAAGAGATCGCGCAGGAACTCGAAGTGCCGGAAGGCATGGGCGTCATCCTGCGCACCGCAGGCGCAAGCCGCACCAAGACCGAAGTGAAGCGCGACTTCGAATATCTGCTTCGCATGTGGGAGACCGTGCGTGACTTCACGTTGAAGGCCGTGGCCCCGACCCTCGTTTACGAGGAAGGCTCACTGGTGAAGCGTTCGATCCGCGATCTCTATCACAAGGACATCGACGAAATTATTGTTGAAGGCGAAACGGCCCATCGCGAAGCCAAGGAATTCATGGGCATGCTGATGCCGAGCCACGTCAAGAACGTGAAGCTCTATCGCGATCCGCAACCGGTCTTCACGCGCTTTGGCATCGAGTCACAACTCGACGCGATGTTCTCGCCGACCGTCCAGCTCAAGTCCGGCGGCTACATCGTCATCAATCAGGCCGAAGCGCTGGTTGCGATCGACGTGAACTCCGGCCGCGCGACCCGCGAACACAATATCGAAGACACTGCGACGAAGACCAATTCCGAAGCTGCCGCCGAAATCGCGCGTCAGCTTCGATTGCGCGATCTTGCGGGCCTGATCGTCATCGATTTCATCGACATGGACGAGAACCGCAACAACCGTTCGGTCGAACGCAAGCTGAAAGAATCGCTGAAGAGCGACCGCGCACGCATCCAGGTCGGCCGTATCTCGCATTTCGGCCTGATGGAAATGTCGCGCCAGCGCATCCGCACCTCGGTGCTGGAAAGCTCGACGGAAACCTGCCCGCATTGCGGCGGCACCGGACATGTCCGTTCGGTGTCCTCGGTCGCGTTGCAGCTTCTGCGTTCGCTCGAAGACCTGCTGGTCAAGGGCGCAACGCATAACCTCATCGTGCGAACGCGCTCCGATGTGGCGCTCTATTGCCTCAATCACAAGCGCGCGCATCTGCGCATGCTGGAAGAACGCTTCCGCATCCTCATTGCAATCAATGCTGATGCGACGATGACCGGCCAGCCGCCGTTTACGATTGATCGCGGCGAGCAGGTGATGACGATGGATCAGGCACGCGCGCTGATGCAGTCGACACCGCACCCGGTTTACGAAGAGGAAGAAGACACCGGCATTGCCGATGACGAGAATATCGACGAAGAGACCGAAGCTGCGGATGCTGCCGAGGCTGAAGCGCGCGCATCCGACGACTCCGAGACCTCCGAGCAGCCGGGCGAACAGGGCGACGTACGTCGGCGGCGGCGCGGCCGCAAAGGCCGGGGCGGTCGCGGACGCAATGGTGAAGGGCGCGGTGAAGGTCGTGGCGAAGGCCGCCCGGTGCATGCATCGGACGATACCGCACCCGCGCAGCCCAACAGCATCAACGATGGCGACGGCGAACATGCCGGTGACGACAGCGATGCTGGCGAACAGCACGCGGACAATGGCGGCCGCGAACACGGCGCACCGCAGGACGGTGACGGCGAACGCAAACGCCGCCGTCGCGGTCGGCGCGGCGGACGGCGCAACCGGCGTGACCGCGAAGGCGAACCGGGAGCCGAGGGTCAGGATAACGGCGACGCCGGACATTCCGGCACGTCCGATTTCTCCTCGCCGCAGCCAATGGAGCAGCCGCGCCACCACGAGCCGGAGCAAATGCAGCGGGAGGTACCCTCGACTCGTCCTGAGCCGCGAATGGCCGAAGCGTCTCCGCCGAACGATCAGCAACGGCGGCGCTCCACCATCCGCGAAGCAGCACCCGGCTTCGCTCCGGCCGGCGAATCCTCCGCGCCGGCACCTGCGCCGGAAGCATCACCTGCGGCCTCTCCCGCCGAACAGCCCGCAGCCGATGAGCAGCGCCGTTTCGGCTGGTGGTCGCGCAAAGGTTAGGTTGACGATCCCACGGCGGGCCGACACTTTGGCCGCCGTGGGAGCATTTTCATGAAAAGCGCGTGGAGCGATCGCGACGCGGAAGCGGCCATCGCCGCTTATGCGCCGTCGGGCGTGCCGCGCGATCTGGCGCTGCGCATCTACTCGACGCGCCTGCTCGGCCGCGATCCGAAACTCGTCCTGCATGGTGGCGGCAACACATCGCTCAAGACGCGGCTGCGCGATCTTGCGGGCGACGGCGTCGACGTTCTCTGTGTCAAAGGCTCCGGCTGGGACATGGGAACGATCGAACCGGCGGGCCTGCCCGCGGTGCGCCTTGCGCCTCTCCTGAAGCTTCGCGCGCGCGACGCATTGAGCGACGAGGATATGGTGCGCGTCCAGCGCGCCAATCTGATTGATCCAGCCTCCCCCAATCCTTCGGTGGAAACGCTGCTGCACGCGTTCCTGCCGCATGCCGTGGTCGATCACACGCATTCGACAGCGATCCTCAGCATCGTCGATCAGGCGAACAGCCGCGAGCTGTGCGATGAGGTCTACAATGGCCGCATCGGGTTCGTGCCGTATGTCATGCCAGGCTTTGCGCTCGCGAAAGCAGCGGCCGACGTGTTCGACAAAAATCCGAAGGTCGAAGGGCTGATCCTCGACAAGCACGGCCTGTTTTCGTTCGGCAAGGATGCACGGGAATCCTACGAGCGCACGGTCGAACTCGTCACCCGCGCAGAAGAGCGTATTGCGAAGAACCGCAAGTCGGTTTTTGTTTCCGCTCAACTACCGCAAGCCGCGATGCCGCTCGCGGACGTGGCTCCTATCCTGCGCGGCGCCTGCGCGCTTGCGGATGAAGCGAGCGAAGGTGCATGGCGGCGGCTGATCCTCGATTTCCGCACGAGCGATCAGATCCTGAATTTTGTCAACGGCGCCGAGATCGCACGCTACGCGAATGCGGGCGTCGTCACACCCGATCACACCATCCGCACCAAGAACTGGCCGCTGGTTGTCACCGCACCCGATGCCGCTCGTCCTGCGGACACAGCACAAAACATCCGCGCCGCAGCGCAGGCGTTCATCGGCAATTACCGCGCTTATTTCGCGCGCCAGAATGCACGCGCCGGCAACACAAAAAAGATGCTCGATCCCCTGCCCCGCATCGCACTCGTTCCGGGCGTCGGGCTGTTCGGACTGAGCCGCAGCAAGAAGGACGCGGCCCTCGTTGCCGATCTTGCTGAAGTCGCAATCGAGTCGATCACCGACGCCGAGGCAATCGGGCGCTATCAGCCGATCTCCGAAGCCGACATGTTCGACATGGAATATTGGTCGCTCGAACAGGCCAAGCTCGGCGGCGCGAAGGAATTGCCGCTGGCGGGACAGGTTTCCGTGGTGACGGGCGCAGGCGGCGCAATCGGCGCTGCGACAGCGAAGGCATTCGTCATAGCGGGCGCGGAAGTCGTATTGCTCGACATCGACGAGAACGCAGCAAAGAAAAGCGCATCGGCGATCAAGGGCGCGTTGGCATTTGGCTGCGACGTCACCGATGCCAAGGCCGTGCAGGCGGCGTTCGACAAGATCGCCGCCCATTTCGGCGGCGTCGATATAGTGGTGTCGAACGCAGGTGCGGCATGGACCGGACGCATCGGCGAAGTCAGTGACGAAGTCTTACGCAAAAGTTTCGAGCTAAATTTCTTCGCGCACCAGAACGTGGCGCAGGCCGCGACCCGCATCATGCTGGCGCAAGGCATCGGCGGATGCCTGCTGTTCAACGTGTCGAAGGCGTCGGTCAATCCGGGTCCGGATTTTGGTCCCTACGCGCTGCCGAAAGCCGCTACCTTTGCGCTGGTTCGCCAATACGCGCTCGATTACGGCAAGGACGGCATCCGCGCGAACGGCGTAAATGCCGACCGCATCCGTTCGGGATTGCTGACAGCCGACTTCCTCACCGAGCGCTCCAAGGCGCGTGGCGTATCCGAAAAGGAATACATGTCCGGCAACCTGCTCCAGCGCGAAGTCACCGCCGACGACGTGGCGCAGGCGTTCGTCGCGCAGGCGCTCGCGCTGAAAACCACCGGCTCGATCGTCACGGTCGATGGCGGGAATATCGGTGCTGCGCTGCGCTGATTATTTTGGCTGCGCGCGCCGCTCGATCGGCCGCACGTCGAATGTCTTGAGCTTGCCCCGCCGCAACGCGTCGATGGTCACGACACTGCCGATCCGCTCGCCATTGAGGAAACGGATCAGGTCGTCGACTCCGGTGACGTTAAGCCCGTCCATCCGCACGACGATGTCGCCGGTGAGCAGGCCGGATTGAGATGCAGGCCCCTCCGGCTCGGACGCAATGATCATCGCGCCGAATGCGTTTTCGATCTCCGCCTCGCGCGCGTGACGGCGCGGCACGGCGACTGTCTGCGCGCCGATACCGATGAAGGCGCGGCGTACGCGGCCATGCCGGATGATTTCGCTCACCACGAATTGCGCGGTGTTGCTCGCGACCGCAAAGCAGATGCCTTGCGCGCCCATGATGACCGCAGTGTTGATGCCGATCACCTCGCCGCGCGACGACACCAGCGGGCCACCGGAATTGCCGGGATTGAGCGCGGCATCCGTCTGGATCACATCTTCGATCAGCCGCCCGCTGCGCGCACGGATGGTGCGGCCAAGCGCCGAGACGACGCCCGCGGTCACCGTTGATTCAAAACCAAGCGGATTGCCGATGGCAACCACAAGCTGGCCGCGCCGTAGCGTCTTGGAATCGCCGAGCCGTGCTGCCGGCAGGTCGCGCGCAGACGTCACCCGCAACAGCGCCAAATCCGTGTCCGGGTCTTCTCCAAGAGGCCGCGCCTCGATCATGCGGCCTTCGGTGTCGATCAGACGCAATTCATGCGCGCCGTCGACAACGTGGCTGTTGGTCAGCACAAGCCCGTCGGGCGAAATGACGACGCCGGAGCCAACGCCCGCGGGCTTGCCCTTGCGGATCGGCTCCACCCGCACGACGGCGGGACCGACCGTTTCGGCAACGCTCGTCACCGCATGAGAATAAGCGTCGAGGATCTTTGCGTCGTCGGCTGGAATATCGCGCGACGCGCTGTCAGGCAGCGGGTCGGCGCCGGGATTATGAATGTCGAACATGGGAAGCCTATCTAGGCGCGCGCTCTGGAAGTTAAAGCCCCGGCCAACGGGATGGCCTTCCGCCATCCCGTTGCGCTAAGGGTCAAACAGGCAGAGTAAGGAACCATCCATTCCACCGGCGATTGTGTTCGGGGGGTTGGGAGGACGATGGCCAAAAACGACGAACCGGAACAAATCCCGGCAATTCAGACCCTCCAGGACAGCGAACGCAGCTTCCGCCTGCTTGTGCAGGGCGTGACCGATTACGCGATTTACATGCTCGACCCCGAGGGGACCATCACGAGCTGGAACGCGGGCGCGAGACGCATCAAAGGATATGAGGCCGAGGAGATTATCGGAAATCACTTTGGCACCTTCTATTCGCCGGAAGACCGAGCGCTTGGATTGCCTGCGCGTTCGCTGGCGACGGCCCGCCGCGAAGGAAAATTCGAAGCCGAAGGCTGGCGCTATCGCAAAGACGGGACGCGCTTTCTCGCGTCCGTCGTGATCGATCCTATCTACGAACACGGAAATCTCGTCGGGTTTGCCAAAATCACCCGCGACCTGTCCGAGCGCGAAGAAGCGGCGGACGAATTGCGCGAAGCTGAGCGGCATTTCCGCCTGCTCGTCGGCGGCGTGACCGACTACGCGCTCTACATGCTCGATCTGAAAGGTAACGTATCGAGCTGGAACGCGGGCGGGCAGCGCATCAAGGGCTATACCGCCGACGAAATCATCGGCGAGCATTTCTCGAAATTCTACACGCCTGCCGACCGGAAAACCGGCAAGCCGCAACGCGCACTGGAAATCGCCCGCACCACCGGCCGCTACGAGGAAGAAGGCTGGCGCGTCCGCAAGGATGGTTCATTCCTGTGGGCGAGCATCGTGATCGACACGATCCACAATGACGAAGGAAAGCTGATCGGCTTTGCCAAGATCACGCGCGATGTATCCGAACGGCGCGAGGCGCAGGTGGAACTGGAGCGCGTGCAGCTTCAACTCGCCGAGTCGCAAAAAATGGATGCGCTCGGTCAGCTCACCGGCGGCGTCGCTCACGACTTCAACAATCTGCTGATGATCGTCTCCGGGCATATCCAGACGATCAAACGGCGGCTTGGCGACGACGAGCGCGCGATCCGCTCTGCCCAGGCAATCGAGGTCGCGGCGCAGCGCGGCGCGGCGTTGACCCGCCAGCTTCTTTCTTTTGCGCGCCGTCAAAGCGTCAATCCCGAAGCCATCGACATCCGCGAGCGGATCGATTCAATCCGCGACGTGCTGCAAAGCGGCCTTGGCAATGCCAATCTTCTGATCGAAGTCGCGCCGGATGTCTGGCCGATCACGGTCGATCCCAGCGAGTTCGAAATCGCGCTGGTCAATCTCGTCATCAACGCGCGCGATGCGATGCCGCAAGGCGGAACGGTTTCGCTCAAGGTCGATAACGCAACACGCAATAGCGACGAACCGGGTAACGATCGGGTTGCGGTCAGTGTCCGCGACACGGGCATGGGCATCCCTCCCGATGTCATCGCCAACGTGTTCGATCCCTTCTTCACAACGAAGCCGGTCGGCAAAGGCACGGGACTTGGTCTGTCGCAAGTCCATGGCTTCGTGCATCAGGCCGGCGGCACCATCGCGCTCGACAGCAAGCTGAACGAAGGCACCACGGTGACGATGTATTTCCCGCGCACGCAACGAAATGTCCCGGCCGGTGATGTGGGAATTGTGAGTGGCGTATCGGCGGCGGGCAATGTCCTTTTGGTCGAGGACAATCCCGATGTCGCGAGTGCAAGCATGGTTCTGCTCGAACAGCTCGGTTACGCGGTGCGCTGGGCGCAGGATGCGGATGCAGCGTTACGCGAACTCGAGGAGGACGGCATCGATCTCGTCTTCAGCGATATCGTCATGCCGGGCGCGATGGACGGCATCGGATTGGCGCGCGCGATCCGGGCGAAATATCCGGCCATGCCGATCGTGCTCGCAACCGGCTATAGCGAGCGGCTCAATGAACTTGGGGGCGATTTTCCTGTCATCCGAAAACCCTACCTGATCCACGAACTGAGCCAGATGCTCGCGTCGCTGCGATAGCCTACTCGCTCGACAGCACTACGTTTTTCAGGATCGGGTAGATCTGCCCTTCCCACTTCTTGCCGCTGAATACGCCGTAATGGCCGACGCCGGCCTGCAAGTGATGGCGCTTGCGATAGGGCTTCAGCTTCGAGCACAGATCGTGTGCAGCAACCGTCTGCCCGACGGCGCAAATGTCGTCGCGCTCGCCTTCGACCGTTAGCAGCATGGTCTTGCGGATCGCCGACGGATCGACCTTGCGCCCACGCCATTCCAGTTCGCCGAGCGGGAGCGTGTGCTCCTGAAACACGATGCGCACGGTTTCGAGGTAGAATTCCGCGGTGAGGTCGAGCACGGCGAAATACTCGTCGTAAAAATCCTTGGTGGCTTTCGCCTTCTCGATCTCGCCCGCTGCGAGATTTTCATAAAGCTCTTTATGCGCCTTCACATGGCGTTCGATATTCATGCTCATGAAGGCCGCGAGCTGCACGAAGCCCGGATAGACCTTGCGGAACGCGCCCTCGTAACGAAAGGGCACGGTCGCGATCAGATTCTGCTCGAACCACGACATCGGCTTGGATTGCGCGAGTTCGTTCACCTTGGTCGGATTGACGCGCGTGTCGATCGGACCTGCCATCAGCGTCATGCTCGCGGGCGCTGCCGGATTTCCCGCCTGCGCCATCACGCTTGCCGCGACCAGCGCCTGCACGCAGGGCTGGCACACCGCGACCAGATGCGACGGCGGCCCCATCGTTTCAAGAAATTTGACCAGATGATCGACGTAATCGTCGAAGCCGAATTGCCCGGCTTTCATGGATACGTCGCGCGCATTGTGCCAGTCGGTGATGAAGACATCATGCTCCGGCAGAAGCGTGCGCACCGTATTGCGAAGCAGGGTCGCAAAATGTCCCGACAGCGGCGCGACCAGCAGCACACGCGGCTGCGCCATGTCGGTGTCTTTTTTGAAATGCAGGAGCGTGCCGAACGGCGTGGTTAGCGCCGCTTCCTCGGTCACTGCGACCTCGCGATTGCCGACCGTCACGCTGTCGATTGCGAATGGCGGGCGCGTATGCGTCAGCCCCGACCGCGCGATCAGTTCGTACGCTGCGGTGAGATTACGCAAGGTGCCATTGCCAAGCCCCATGCCGGACATGCCCGACATCGGCCCAAGCGTCTGCAACGCCATGCCCGCCAGCGCTCGCACCGGCACCATGATGTCGGAATGCGTCTGATACGCCTGATAAAGCATCCCTACGGCGGAAGAGCTCCCGCCCCCTGCGACAGCGTCCCGGCTACCGCAACGCAAAAAAGGCTAGTGCATTTTCTATCGCGCTGCGAGATAATTGTTTTGAGGCTGTGAGTGCCGCACAGCTGCGCGCGATTCGATGGCGAACCCGCCTTCGAAAGCTGCGTGCCATGCGGAGGATGCTGCGATGGCTGAGGCCACGCTTACGCTCAACAGCAAGAATTACGGCTCATGGTCGCTGCGCGGCTGGCTTTTGTGCAAATTCGCCGGGCTGGAATTCAAGGAAGCGTTCGTCTCAAGCGACGATGCTTCGACCCGCGCCGAACTGATGCTGATGTCGCCGTCATTCCTCGTACCCTGCCTCAACCACGACAGCGTGAAGGTCTGGGACACGCTGGCAATCGCGGAATATCTGGCCGAACTGAACCCGGAAGCAGGTCTCCTGCCGTCCGATCCCGTGGCGCGCGCGCATTGCCGCTCGATCTGCGGCGAGATGCATTCCGGCTTCTCGAACATGCGCGGCGCGTTGCCGATGAACGTGAAGGCACACTTCCCCGGTTTCCGCGCCTGGGCCGGCGCAAAAGGCGACATCGACCGGATCACGGAAATTTGGCGCGAATGTCTGTCGACCTATGGTGGGCCATATTTGTTTGGCGAGGCGCCAACGATGGCCGACGCGATGTATGCGCCGGTCTGCACGCGCTTTCTGACCTACGACGTCAATCTCGACCCGGACTCACTTGGTTATTGCAAGACCATCATGGCGTTGCCGCAGATGAAGGAATGGATCGAAGCGGCCAAAGCCGAACCGGAAGAGCTGGAAGAACTCGACGTGGAATTCTGAGAGAGGTCTCAGAATTTCATGCTGTGATGCATGGCGCGGAATGTATCGGTGAAAAAGTAAGGTCCGATTGTCCAGACCGCGGTCCACAGCAACGCGCCGGCAAAATTCGCCAGCAGGAAAGTCCGCCACGGCATTTCCATTGCGCCCGCGATCATGCTGTTCAACTGGCGCAGGAACGGAACGAAACGGGCGACAATCACGACCCAGGGGCCGCGGCGCGCAAAACGCGCCTCGAACGCATCCATCCGCTCCGGCGTCAGCTTCACATAAGGCCCGTAACGCACCAGCAGCGCCCGGCCGCCGAATGCGCCAATGGCGTAGCCTGTCATCCCGCCAAGCGTGGTGCCGGCAAGTACCGCGATAAACACATTGACGATCGACAATTCGCCGTGCGCCGCGAGCAGGCTCGCGGTGATCACGCCGGTTTCTCCCGGCAAGGGCGCACCGAGCATTTCAAAATACACGATCGCGAACACGACAATGACGCCGTAGGTCGCGATGTAAGGCTGAATGTGCGAGAAAAACTGGACGAAAATTCCCATCGGTGCGGCGCGTCTAGCCTTTCCTGAGCCAGTTGCCAATGCGCCTCACTGCCTCACGCATTTCATCTTGCGATCCGGCGTAACAAAAGCGGACAAACTCGCGGCCATGCGCGGGATCGAAATCGATGCCCGGTGTCGCCGCGACATGCGTTTCCTCAAGCATAGCCTTCGCAAATGACAGGCTGTCATTCGAGAAACGCGAAATATCCGCATAGAGATAAAACGCGCCGTCCGCAGGCAGGAATTTTTCAAGCCCGATGGCTGGAAAGCCCTCCACCAGAATGCGCCGATTGTCCTGATAGCCGTGCTTGATCGCGTCCATCTCGGCGCGACCGTCGAATGCGGCTTCCGCGGCGATCTGCGACAATGTCGGCACGGAGATCGACAGATTTTGCACGAGGCGCTCAATCGGGCGCACCAGCGGTTCTGGCGCCACGATCCAGCCAATGCGCCATCCGGTCATGCAGAAATATTTGGAGAAGGAATTGATGACCAGCGAGCTGGACGACAGTTTTACCGCCGTCCCGGCGCGGAACGCATAATCGAGATCGTGATAGATTTCATCGGAGATCACGCGGATGCCGGCGTCTTCGGCCGAGCGGACAAGAACCCCAAGTGCCTCGCCCGTCATCATCGTGCCGGTCGGATTGGCCGGGCTTGCGATAATGACTCCCGCAAGCGGCTTTCGCCGGTGCTCGGCAAGCAACGCCTCAGGCGTAATAGCCCAGCGCGTGTCGGCGTTGGTTTCCAAAAGCACCGGCTCGCATCCAAGCGCTGTCAGAATATGCCGGTAAGGCGGATAGCCGGGATTTGCGATTCCGACGCGGTCGCCGGGCTCGAACATCGCCAGAAACGCGAAGATGAACCCGGCGGATGAGCCAGTGGTCACAATGACGCGGCCCGGATCGAGATCGGCGTCATATTGCTCGCGGTAATAGCGCGCGATCCGAGCCCGTAGCGATGGCAGGCCGAGCGCCTCGGTATAGGCGATGCGGCGCCCGATCGCGTCGCGCGCTGCGTCGAGCGCACATTTCGGCGCTGAAGCAAACGGCTGGCCTACTTCCATGTGGATGACGTTTCCGCCCGCTGCCTCGATGCGTGCCGCGGCCGACATCACATCCATGACAATGAATGGCGGCACATCGCTGCGTTTGGATGGCGAGAGAAGTCCGCGTACGGTGTCGAGCATTCTTCACGTTCCGGTGCGGCCGCAGGCCCTGCCCCGCTGCCGCCGCATTCGCGCGGTTGCTGCTTCGGGCGTTCCCGATTTGACCATGCGGGGGCGCCTAACTAGGTTGCGCGCAAAGGCTTAGACTTCAGATGAGCGTTGGCAAAACCCCTATCAGGGCACGGCCGTCGGGGCCAGTGTCGCGCGCGACGGCGCTGCTGACTGCAGCCTCGATTGCGCTGTATGGCAATGCGGCCTTTGCGCAGCCGGTGAACATCAACGCCGGCATTCCGCTGATCCGCGATACGGAAATCGAACAGCTCCTGCGTGAATACACGACCCCGATTCTGCGGGCGGCCGGCCTTGGGCAGCAGAATATCCGCGTCGTCATCATCAACGATCGCAGCTTCAACGCATTCGTGATGGATGGCCGCCGGATTTTTGTGAATACCGGCGCGCTGCTCGATTCCGAGACCCCGAACCAGATCATCGGCGTGCTCGCACACGAAACAGGTCACATCGCGGGCGGTCATCTTGCCAAATTGCGTGAGCAACTTGCGAGCGTGCAGACCGCAGCACTAATCGCGATGCTTGCTGGTGTCGGCGCGATGGTGGCAGGCGCCAGCGCCGGCGGAGGTTCCGGCCTCTCGCAGGTCGGCGCTGCTGCGGTCAGCACGCCGGGCGAGATCGTGCGCCGCACGATCCTCTCCTACCAGCGCACGCAAGAAGAGGCCGCCGACCGCGCAGGCGTCAAATTCCTCAACGAAACCGGACAATCGCCGAAAGGCATGTACGAGACTTTCAAGCGTTTCGCCGACCAGATCCAGTTCGTCGCCGGCCGCGTGGACCCCTACCTGCAATCGCATCCGATGCCTGCGGAACGCGTGCGTGCGCTCGAAATCTTCGCGCGCACAAGCCCGGTCTGGGACAAGAAAGACTCTCCGGAACTGCAACTACGCCACGACATGATGCGCGCTAAGCTGTCGGCCTTCATGGAACGGCCGGAAACTGTGGCGCGCCGCTACCCGCTCAGCAACACGAGCCTGCCTGCGCGCTACGCCCGCGCGATTGCGACCTACCGCTATGCAGACATCCGCAGCGCGGTCGCGCAGATCGACGCGCTGATTCAGGTACAGCCGAACAATCCTTATTTCTGGGAATTGAAGGGGCAGGCCTTGCTTGAATCAGGCCATCCCGCTGAAGCGATTGCGCCGCTTCGTCATGCGGTGTCGCTCGCGCAGAATGCGCCGCTCATTCAGGTCATGCTTGGCCAGGCGCTGGTCGCGAGCGAAAACCCGAAAGTCGCGGACGAAGCGATCAACATCCTGCGCAATGCATTGGTGCGCGAGCCGGAAACCCCGGCCGGCTTCACGCAGCTCGCGATGGCCTATGGCCGCAAGGGCGATCTCGCTCAGGCTGACCTCGCTTCGGCACAAGCCGCCTTCATGCGTAACGATTTCAAGACCGCGCGGGAACTTGCCGCGCGCGCCAGAACCCGCTTTCCTGTCGGCGCGCCCGGATGGGTGAAGGCCGACGATATCGTCAATGTGAAAATGCCGTCGCTAGGACGCTAGCGCAAACAAAGGAATTCGCCGATGACCTTCCGCCTTTCCGCCGTACTCGCAGCGGCGCTGATCGCATTGCCACTCGCAGCTCACGCCCAAGCGGTTTCGCCGGCACAGCGCGGTGAGATTGAAACCATCGTCCGCGAATACCTGCTCAAGCATCCCGAAGTGCTGCAGGAAGCGATGGAAGAACTGGAAAGCCGTCAGAACACCGCCAAGGCCGAGAAAGCCAAATCCACGATCAAGGACGCGGAGGCCACGCTGTTTCATTCGAAGCGTCAGGTCGTTCTCGGCAATCCGAACGGCGACGTCACCATGGTTGAGTTCTTCGATTACAATTGCGGCTATTGCAAAGGCGCGCTGGCCGACATGATGAACCTCATGAAAGCCGATCCGAAGCTAAAGGTTGTGCTGAAGGAGTTCCCCGTGCTTGGACGCGGCTCGGTGGAGGCCGCACAGGTCGCGATCGCCGTGCGGATGCAGGATCCGAAGAAATATCTCGACTTCCACCAGAAGCTCCTGACAGGGAGAGGCGCTGCCGACAAGGCACGCGCGCTTGCGGTTGCGAAGGAGGTAGGACTCGACATGGCCCGGATCGAAAAGGACATGGCCAGCGACGAGGTGAAGGCAACGCTCGACGAGAGCATGAAACTTGCCGAGCCGCTCGGGCTGAACGGCACGCCGAGCTATGTGATCGGAAGCGACATCGTCGTCGGCGCAGTCGGCCACGATGCGCTACTGGGCAAGATCAATCAGGCGCGCTGCGGCAAGGCCACCTGCTAACGGCGCAGCCTGCTGACACGATGCCCTGCGGATTGCGCCGACTCATTGTTGCGGCGCGAAATCGCTAGGCTTCCCCTTCCCGCGCCACCCGCCTATAACGGGCACCCTTCATCATCGCGGCCCGTTAATACGCCGCAGCAATTATATTTCGACAGGTCATGAATAAAATCTTCGTCCTCAACGGACCCAATCTCAATCTTCTCGGAATCCGCGAGCCGCACATCTACGGCCATACCACGCTGAAAGATGTCGAGAACCTTTGCGCCAAGACCTGCAAGGATCACGGCCTCGAAATGGACTTCCGCCAGACCAATCACGAGGGCGTGCTGGTCGACTGGTTCCACGAGGCGCGCGAAAAGAAGATCGCGGGCATCGTCATCAATCCCGCCGCTTATACGATGACATCGGTTGCGCTACTCGATGCGACGAAGAGCATCAGCCCGCTGCCGGTGATCGAAATTCATATCAGCCACGTTCATCAACGCGAGGAATTCCGCCAGAAGTCGTGGATTTCCTACGGCGTGAAGGCGACCTTGTGCGGCTTTGGCATTCACGGCTATGCGCTTGCGATTGCCGGACTCGCCGAGATGACCAAAGCAAAGGGCTGACCCCGTGGCGAGCGGACCGAAGAATCCCGACATGTCAAAAAGCAAACTCACCGTCGACCAGGACCTGATCCGCCAGCTTGCGAAGCTGCTGGAAGAAACGGGCTTGAGCGAAATCGAGATCGAGCAGGACGACAACCGCATCCGCGTCGGCCGCGGCGGCGGGCGCGTCGTTGCGACCGCAGCGCCAATGGCTGCGCCCGCGGCGGCGGCTTCGCCTGTTGCAGCTGCGCCCTCCGATCCCGCCAAGCATCCCGGCGCGATCACCTCGCCGATGGTCGGAACGGCGTATCTTGCGCCCTCGCCCGGAGCGCGCCCCTTCATCGAGATCGGCACGCATGTGAAGGCTGGCGACACCATCGTGATCGTCGAAGCGATGAAGACGATGAACCAGATCACCGCCACACGTTCCGGAAAGGTTGTGCAGATTTTCGTCGAGGACGGCCAGCCGGTCGAATTCGGCGAGGCACTGGTGATCGTTGAGTGATGTTCGACAAAATTCTCATCGCTAATCGCGGCGAAATCGCGCTGCGTGTGCTCCGCGCCTGCAAAGAGCTTGGGATCGCGACGGTCGCGGTGCATTCGACCGCCGACGCGAATGCAATGCATGTGCGCCTCGCCGACGAAAGCGTCTGCATCGGGCCGCCGGCAGCGCGCGATAGTTACCTCAATATCCCGGCTTTGCTTGCGGCCTGCGAGATCACCGGCGCGCATGCAGTGCATCCGGGTTACGGATTTTTGTCGGAGAATGCGCGCTTTGCCGAAATCCTCGGCGAACACAAGATCTATTTCATCGGCCCGAAGGCCGAACACATCCGCACGATGGGCGACAAAATCGAGGCGAAGCGCACCGCGAAAAAACTCGGCATTCCTGTGGTGCCCGGCTCCGAAGGCGGCGTAACGTCGGACGTCGAGGCGCTCAAGATCGGCAGGGAAATCGGCTTCCCCGTGCTGGTCAAGGCCGCGGCCGGCGGCGGCGGGCGCGGCATGAAGGTCGCGTATACGGAATCCGAACTCTCGATGGCGCTCTCGACCGCGCGCAGTGAAGCGAAAGCAGCCTTCGGCGACGACGCTGTCTATCTGGAAAAATATCTGCAGCGCCCGCGCCACATCGAAATTCAGGTGCTCGGCGACGGTCAGGGCAACGCTGTGCATCTTGGCGAGCGCGACTGTTCGTTGCAGCGCCGGCACCAAAAGGTGTTCGAAGAAAGCCCCTCGCCTGCGCTCAATCTCGAAGCGCGCGACAAGATCGGTGAAGTCGTCGCGAAAGCGATGCGCGAGATGAAATATCTCGGAGTCGGAACGGTCGAATTTCTCTACGAGGATGGCGAGTTCTATTTCATCGAGATGAATACGCGTATTCAGGTCGAGCATCCGGTGACCGAAATGGTCACGGACATCGATCTTGTCGTCGAACAAATCCGCGTCGCGTCAGGCGCGAAACTCGGCTTCACGCAAAAGGATGTGCACTTTCACGGCCATGCGATCGAGTGCCGCGTGAATGCGGAAAACGCGTTCAACTTCCGGCCCTCGCCCGGAAAAATCCTGCACTATCATCCGCCCGGCGGCATGGGCGTGCGCATCGATTCACATGCCTATCAGGGTTACACGATCCCGCCGCATTACGACTCGCTCGTCGGCAAGCTGATCGTCCACGGCAAGACGCGCCCCGAATGCCTGATGCGGTTGCGCCGCGCGCTTGACGAATTCGTGGTGGACGGGATCGAAACGACGTTGCCGCTATTCCGAAAGCTCGTTCGCAATCAGGACATCATCGACGGCAATTACCACATCCACTGGCTCGAGCAGTTCCTTGCGGAAAGCGGCAACGAGTAACGGTTTTTCGGCCGCACCCTGCCCATCTCGCAACCCGTGCCGCGGCTCCCTATGTAAGAGTCGCCATGACAAACCGTCCTGATCGGTCACGTTATGTAGGGCTTTTGGGCCTGATTGGCGCAGCGCTGATCGTGCTTTGCATGCCCGCAGATGCAATGCCTCAGCTTCAGGGGTTTGCGCCGGATTGGCGCACCACTTTCTTTCAGACTATCGCCACGCCCGATGTTGCGTTCGTTCTGTTGCTCGCAGGCATTTTCGGTCTGGTGATCGAGGTCGGGACGCCCGGTGTTTATTTCCCCGGCGTTGCCGGAGCGATCTGCCTGACGCTGTCGCTGATCGCAATGTCGGCCCTGCCCGTGCAATACGGCGCGTTGACGCTTCTGTTTTTGGGCATTGCCTTGATGATTGGCGAATCCGTCACGCCTGGTATTGGCGCGCTTGGCATAGGTGGCGTGATCGCATTCGTCACGGGCGCTACATTCCTGTTCGAGCCGGGAAACGCATCGACCGCAATTTCTATTCCGGTGATCGCCGGAAGCACCATCGTCTGCGCCGGACTGACATTCTTTGTTGTCGGCGCGGCGCTGAAAGCAAGACACCGCCCGCCCGCAACCGGGCCTGAATCCATGATCGGGGCCGGCGCTCGCGTGCTCGAATGGAGCGGCCAATCCGGGACTGTGCTGATGCAAGGCGAACGGTGGAGCGCACGCGCAGCAACCGCACTCAAACCGCAAGACTGCGTCCGCGTCATCGCGCGCGAAGGCCTCACCCTTACCGTTGAACGCGACCAGAGAGGATAAAATCCATGCTCGCTCCCGGCTTTTCCGCGTTTTACGGCCTGCTCGTGCCGGCCTTCATCGTTCTTGCGGTCCTGTTCTATTCGTTCCGCATCCTGCGCGAATACGAACGCGGCGTCGTGTTCATGCTCGGACGGCTGTGGCGGGTGAAAGGACCGGGGCTGATCCTCGTGATCCCCGGTATTCAGCAGATGGTGCGCGTCGATCTGCGTACGCGCCTTCTGGACGTGCCGCCGCAGGACGTGATCTCGCGCGACAACGTCACCGTGCGCGTCAATGCCGTGGTCTATTACCGGGTCGTCGATGCGCAGAAGGCGATCGTGCAGGTCGAGCATTTCGATGCCGCGACCAGCCAGCTCGCGCAGACAACGCTGCGGTCGGTACTTGGCCAGCACGATCTCGACCAGATGCTCGCCGAGCGCGAGAAGCTCAATTCCGATATCCGCGAAATTCTCGACCAGCAAACCGACGGATGGGGCATCAAGGTCTCAATCGTCGAACTGAAACAGGTCGATCTCAACGAGTCGATGGTGCGCGCGATCGCCAAACAGGCCGAAGCCGAGCGCATCCGCCGCGCCAAGGTGATCGATGCCGAAGGTGAGTTTCAGGCAGCGCAGAGATTGGCAGATGCCGGCGCGCTGTTCGCGCAGCGGCCGGAGGCAATGCAGCTTCGCTATTTCAGCGCGCTGCAGAATATCGCAGGGGAAAAATCATCGACGATCGTGTTCCCGATCCCGATGAACCTGATGGCACTAATGGAAAAGATAAAGCCCTGAAATCACACTGCTGCAGGCGCAGGCGCTTGCCGGACAATACCGAGCAGGTTTTCCACGGCCGCGCAGGCGCGGGTGAGGCTGTAGGGTTTGGGCAACACCGCCGAGTGCGGCATCGCGCGCAGCCTGTCGAGCAAGGTCCAGCGGCCAGAGGCATAGACCACCGCGAGGTTGGGCTGAAGCTGCCGCGCACTTTCGGCGAGCGTCGTTCCATCCATGCCGGGCAGATTGATGTCGGTGAACAGGACGTCGAACTTTATGCCCGCATTCAGCACCTGCAGCGCTGCTTCGGCGTCGCCGACAGCATGGACCTCGAAACCGTCTTCCGAGAGGGCCTCCGCGACCAGCACGCTGATGAGGGTTTCGTCCTCGACCAGCAGCACTTTGCCCAATGTCTGTGTGTCGTTCATGTCCGCAGCCCCGATCCTTGGCAATGACAACTCGGCAACCGCCGAAAGGGTCCCAAGTTCAAAGCTTTCATAAAACTAGCGGGATTGTGACTAATGCCGTGTTAATCTCCGCGAAACGAACCGGCCGAGGCGTTCCATGATCACTGAAATAGTGCTGTTCGACCTGCCGAAAGGTATCACCCGGGAAGCGATGATCGCCCAGTTCCGTGATTCCGTGCCGCGCTGGCGCGACAACCCGGACATGATCCGCAAGCACATGGTCTTCGACCTGACGTCCGGCAAAGGCGGCGGTGTCTATCTGTGGAACAGCGTGGAGGACGCAAAACGCTGGCATGACGAGAGCTTCCGCCAGCGGATCCTCGCAGCCTTCGGGTCGGAACCGACCTACCAGTATTTCGACACGCCGGTGATCGTCGACAACGCCGCGCGCGATGTGATGATCGAGGCGGCCTGAGCCCGTAACTCGCATCGATGGCCAGCCGCGACGATCTTTTCACCGAAATCACCCCGGAAGTGCTGCTGAAGGCTTATGCCTGCGGCATTTTCCCGATGGCGGAGAGCGCCGAAGACCCCTCCCTCTACTGGGTCGAGCCGGACAAGCGCGGCATCATTCCGCTGCGCGGCTTTCA
>CAMBBO010000019.1 GCA_945862935.1 Pseudorhodoplanes sinuspersici
GATGCCGTCTTTTCTGCTGGACAGTTACGACATGCGGCTCACCGTGGGCGCGGCCGTTGCGCTGCTTCTCGCCGTCAGCATTCTGCAATTCGTGCGCGCGGCACGCGCCAATCGCGAACGGCGCCTCATCAAGTCCGCGCTCGACAACATGCTGCAGGGCTTGTGCATGTTCGACGGCAGCCGCCGCCTGATCATTTGCAACAGCCGCTATGTCGAGATGTACGACCTTTCGCCGACAAGCGTGCGCCCGGGCATGACCCTGCGCGAAATCGTGGACCTGCGCTTTGAGGCATTGAGCTTCCCGAAGATGGCGAAGGACGATTATATCGCATGGCGCGACTCGATTGCCGTATCCGACAAGCCCTCGGAATCGATGGTCGAACTGATGAACGGAAAGATCTTCCGCATCCGCCATCGCCCGATGCCGGGCCACGGCTGGGTCGCCACGCACGAGGATGTCACCGAGCAGCAGAAGGCTGAATTGCAGCGCGCGATGGCAATCGAGCAGGAAGAGCGCCGCACCGTCATCGAGACTGCGATCGCGTCGTTCCGCGACAGCGTTGAAACCGTGCTGCAGACCGTGACCACGAGCGTTGCAACAATGCGTTCGACCGCAGCCACACTCTCATCTTCGGCCGGCGACACGTCGCAGCGCGCAAGCGGCGCGGTCAAGACATCCAGCGAAGCATCAGCTGGCGTTGGTGTCGCGGCGGCGGCGGCCGAAGAACTTTTGAATTCAATCGCATCCATCGGGCTTGAATTGCGCGCGACCAGCGACCTTGTTGAAACCGCCGTAAGAGAAGCGGGCACCGCCAACGCCGAAATTGCGGGGCTTGCACAAGCGGGCCGCGAGATCGGCGACGTCATCAAGGTCATCCAGCAGATCGCGGGGCAAACCAACCTGCTCGCGCTGAATGCAACCATCGAAGCCGCACGCGCGGGTGAAGCCGGCCGAGGATTTTCAGTCGTCGCCTCGGAGGTCAAATCGCTCGCGGTGCAGACCGCGAAAGCGACCGAGCAGATCGCAGCGCAGATCGCGGCCGTGCAGACATCAACCACCGCCGCGGTCGAAGCTATCCGCCGCAACGCCGCCCGGATGAACGAGATCAACGAGCGCACATCGTCGGTCGCGAGCCGCGTCGCGCAGCAAAGTGCTGCAACCACCGAAATCGCGCACAACGTCGCGCATGCCGCAGCCGGATCAAACGACGTTCGCAGCGTCCTCGGTGAAGTCGAGAAGTCCGTAGACGAAACCCGCAATTCCGCGCAAATCGTTCATTCGGCGTCGGAAGAAGTCGAACGGGCAGCCGAGCAGCTCCGCCAGAAGGTCGCGGGATTTCTCGACAAAGTGGCGATCTGAAAGCTAAGGTTCGCGCTCGCAAAAGCCCGCTCACGGCTCTTTCACAGCCGGACCTGTTTTCGAGAATGCCGCCCGACATGACCCGCCACGATCCCATTGCCATCACGCGCGATCTCGTCCGCTGCCCGTCCGTAACCCCGGCCGACGCCGGTGCAATCGGCGTGCTGGAGAAAATCCTCGGAGCAGCGGGCTTTCGCTGCGAGCGAGTGACGTTCTCGGAAAGCGGCACCGACGACATCGACAATCTCTATGCGCATATCGGCGACGGCGCGCCGCACATCATGTTCGCGGGACATACCGACGTTGTCCCCGCTGGCAATGAAGCTTCATGGGCGCTCCCGCCGTTCAGCGGCGACATTCGCGACGGAATGCTGTTCGGACGCGGCGCGGTCGATATGAAAGGCGGCATTGCCTGCTGCGTCGCAGCCACGCTCGACTATCTCGCAGCGAATGGCGGCAAGCCGAAAGGTTCAATCTCGTTCCTCATCACCGGCGACGAGGAAAGCATCGCGGTGAACGGCACGATCAAGCTGGTGAAATGGGCGGCCGAGCGCGGCGAGAAATTCGATCATTGCGTGCTCGCCGAACCCTCCTGCCGCGCGGTGCTTGGCGATACCATCAAGATCGGGCGGCGCGGATCGCTCAATGGCACGCTTACGGTCACGGGTCGGTCGGGCCACGTCGCCTATCCGCAGCGCGCGGAAAATCCAATTCGCGGCCTGCTTGAACTCGTCCAGGGCCTGCATGCCGATCCGCTCGACAGCGGATCGAAGCTGTTCGATCCGTCGCACATGGAATTCACCTCGGTCGATGTCGGCAACAAGACCGTCAATGTCATTCCGAGCGACGCGCGCGGGCGCTTCAACATCCGCTTCAACGACAATCACACGACTGACTCACTGAAAATCCTGTTGCAGCAGCGCGCGGAAAAAATCTCCGGGGGGCGGATTCGTTTTTCGTTCCAGTTCGAGCCATCGAATGCCGACGTGTTCGTGGTCGAGCCCGGCCCGTTCACCGAGGTCGTTGCCGGCGCGGTAAAGGACGTCACCGGCCGCACGGCTGAACTCTCCACCACCGGCGGCACTTCGGATGCGCGCTTCATCAAGAATTATTGCTCTGTCGTGGAGTTCGGCCTCGTCGGACTGACCATGCACCAGGTCGATGAGCATGTGCCGACCGCGGATCTGGTCGCGCTGACCGCGATCTACCGGCGGATACTGGACAAGTATTTTTCCTAGTAATCCACGCGCACCAGATACAAACCGTCCGGCGGCGCGACCACGCCGCAGCGCGTTCGATCGCGCGCCTGCAAGGCGGCGAACAAATCGTCCGCCGACCACTTGCCGTCACCGACATAGACGAGCGATCCCACCATTGAGCGCACCTGATTGTGCAGGAACGAGCGCGCCGAGGTGACAATGGAAATATCCTCGCCGTCGCCGATCACGTCGAGCTGATCGAGCGTCTTTACCGGCGATTTCGCCTGACAATCCGTCGAGCGAAATGTCGTGAAATCATGCTTGCCGAGAATGCGTCGCGCGGCCACGCGCATCGCGTCCACATCCAGCGGACGGGAAACGCGCCACACGCGGCCGCGTTCGAGCGCCAGATCCGGCCGCCTGTTGCTGATGCGATAGACATAATGCCGCTTCGTCGCGGAGAAGCGCGCGCTGAAATCTTCAGCTACCTGTTCGGCGGACAATACTGCGATCGGATGCGGACGCAGATGAAAGTTCAGCGCGTCGCGCACCGTGCTGCCATCATGCTCCGCCGAAATATCGAAATGCGCCACCTGCCCGAGCGCATGAACGCCCGCATCCGTACGCCCAGCGCCCTGCACCAGCACACGCTCGCCGGAAAAACGCTCGACTGCCTTTTCAAATTCGCCCTGAATCGAAAGCCCATCTGGCTGCACCTGCCATCCCAAAAATGGCGCGCCGTCATATTCGATGAGGATTTTATAGCGCGGCATGTCAGTTGACGCGCGCGCCACGCGGCAGCGGCGCGCCACGCAGGAATTCATCCGCCATCATCGCCTTTGCGCCCGCACGCTGGAGCTGAAGGATGCGGATTGCGCCTTCGCCGCAGGCGATTGTCAGCTGATCGTCAAGTAAAGCGCCGGGCGCACCGCCGCCCTGACCCAGTGTCGAACGCAAAACCTTGACGCGCGCAGGTTTGCCGTCGGCCTCCATCTCGAACCATGCACCCGGAAACGGCGACAGCCCGCGAATGTGATCGTGAACCTGTTGCGCGGACTTGCTCCAGTCGATGCGCGTTTCATTTTTGTCGATCTTGCTCGCATAGGTGACGCCTGCTTCGGCCTGCGGCTTCACTTGCAGCGTGCCGCGTTCGAGCGCACCGAGCGAGCGCAACATCAAGTCAGCACCTAAGCGCGCCAAACCATCATGCAGATCGCCCGTCGTCATGTCCGGCGCAATCGGCACACGCTCTTCGCCGGCGACGGGGCCGGTGTCGAGACCCACATCCATCTTCATCACGTTCACGCCGGTTTCCTTGTCGCCCGCCATGATCGCGCGATGGATCGGCGCCGCCCCGCGCCAGCGCGGCAACAGCGACGCATGCACATTGAAACAGCCGAGCGAAGGCGTTTCGAGAATGGGCTTCGGCAAGATCAATCCATAGGCGACGACCACTGCCACATCCGCCTCGTGCTTGCGGAACAAGAGCTGCGCGTCTTCCGTCTTGAGTGTTGCAGGCGTCAGCACCGGAAGGCCGAGGCGCTTCGCTTCACGCGCGACCGGCGTATCCTGCAATTCCAGCCCGCGACGTCCGGCGGGCTTCGGCGCGCGCGTGTAAACGGCGACAACGTCGTGGCCCGCGCCTGCGATCTCAAGCAACGTCGGCACCGCGAAATCCGGCGTGCCCATGAAGATAACGCGGAGCGGCATGGCTTACCCCGCCGCGCGCTTTGCGACCTTGGTGTATTTTTTCAGAACGCGGTCGCGCTTCAGCTTCGATAGATGATCGATGAACAGCACGCCGTTGAGGTGGTCGATCTCGTGCTGCAGACAGGTCGCGAGAATGCCGCTCGCGTGCCCTTCCTGCGGCTTTCCCTCTTGGTCGAGAAATTTCACCTTCACCTCGGCCGGGCGCGTGACTTCCTCGTAATAGTCCGGGATCGAGAGGCAGCCTTCCTCGTGGACGTTGGTTTCCTCCGACGACCAGACGATCTCGGGATTGATGAAAACCTGCGGCGCTTTCGGCTCATCCTTGCCGGCGAGATCGAGCGTCACCACGCGGCGAGGCTCCCCGATCTGGATCGCGGCAAGCCCGATCCCCGGCGCCTCGTACATCGCCTGAAACATCTCCTCGACGAGTTTCAAAATGCCGGAATCCACCTTGGTCACCGTTTCGGAGACGAGGCGGAGCTTCTTGTCCGGAAGGACGATGATGTCGCGGGGGGCCATAGGACGGCGGATGTAAGGGGTCGCCCCCGCCCGGTCAATCCGTTCGCTCTTCGTTCCCTGCGGCCCCGAATCGGGCTACAAGCGGGGGATGCAACCGTTTCTGACCTCTGCGGGGAGCCTCGCCCGCGACCCTCTTTTTGTGGCCGCCGCGATTGCGGCCGGTGCCGCGATCGTCGTCGCAGGCCTGATCGGCCTCGTGCTGTTCCTGATTGTGCGTGCCCGCGCACGCGCCAACGCAGAAGCCGCCCAGCTTGAAGCCGCCGAAGCGCAGGCGCGCATTCTCGAACTTGCGAGGCTGCAGACGGAAACCGCAGGCCGCATCCAGCAAATGGGATCGATGCTGCATCAGCAGCAATCCGAATTGCAGCGCGCGGTGAACGAGCGGCTTGATGCGGTGACCCATCGTCTCGGCCAGTCGATGCAGGCGACCTCGACGCAGACCAACGAAAATCTTAACAAGCTCGGCGAGCGGCTTGCGGTAATCGACCGCGCGCAGAAGAACATCACTGATCTGGCCTCACAGGTGACATCGCTGCAGGGCATTCTGTCCAACAAGCAGACGCGCGGCGCGTTCGGCCAAGGCCGGATGGAAATGATCGTCCAGGACGGTTTGCCGAAAGGGTCCTACGAATTCCAGCACACGCTTTCGAACAGGATGCGGCCGGATTGCGCGATCTTTTTGCCTGATCAGCGCCCGCTCATCGTCGACGCGAAATTTCCGCTCGAAGCAATCACAGCATTCCGCGAAGCCGAAGATGAAAACGCGCGCGGCGCGGCCGCAAAATTACTGCGCCAGCATATCGGCACGCATGTCACCGACATTTCCAAAAAGTACCTGATCCCCGGCGAAACACAGGACATGGCGCTGATGTTCGTGCCGTCGGAATCGGTCTACGCGGAATTGCACGACGGGTTCGACGACATTGTGCAGAAGGCGTATCGCGCAAAAGTCATGATCGTGTCGCCGTCACTGCTGATGCTCGCCATTCAGGTGATCCAGCAGATCCAGAAAGACGCGCGCATGCGCGAAGCCGCCGACAAGATCCACGCCGAAGTCGGGCATCTGATGGACGATCTCAAACGCCTGCAGGATCGCGTGCTGAAACTGCAGAACCATTTCGGTCAGGCGAATGAGGACGTGCGCCAGATTCTCGTGTCGGCGGAAAAGGTCGAGAAGCGCGCGAGCCGGATCAAGGATGTCGATTTCGACGAGGAGGCCGACGATCAGCTCGTTCTCGCGGCACCTCTTCGCCGCGTTGCGGGCGAGTAAGTCTGCTTCGTGAGCGACACCCCCCGCCGCAGCTTTTCCGAAATCTTCGCGGTCTATCTGAAAGCCCGCGTCCTCATCGTCATGTTTCTGGGCTTCTCGTCCGGACTGCCGCTCGCGCTGTCCGGCTCGACCCTGCTGGTGTGGATGGCGGAATCCGGCGTCAACTTAAAGACCATTGGATTATTCGCATTCGCCGGCACGCCCTACACCCTCAAGTTTCTCTGGGCGCCGGTCGTCGACGCGCTCGATGTTCCTTTGCTGTCGCGCCTGCTCGGGCGTCGGCGCGGCTGGCTCATCCTTTCGCAAATCCTGCTGATCGCCTCGATCGTATTCCTTGGCCTGACTGACCCCGCATCGTCCGCATGGCTGGTCGCGCTCGGCGCGCTTCTGGTCGCAACCGCTTCCGCGACGCAGGATATCGTGATCGACGCATTTCGCGTTGAAAGCCTCGACGAAAGCGAACAGGCCGCCGGCATGGCGTCCTATGTCGCCGCCTATCGCATCGGAATGCTGGCCTCGACCGCGGGCGCGCTGTTCATGGTGTCGGGCTTCGAGTTGTGGGGCTTTAGCAAACACGCCGCCTGGAGCGCGGGCTACGCTGTCATGGCGCTGCTGGTTATCATCGGCATGATCACGACGCTCATCGCGACCGAACCGCAGCAATCGAAATTGGCCGCAGCGAAAAATCGTGGCGCAAAGCCGCTCGCGCGCCTGATCGAAACGTCGGTCTCGGCGTTCCGCGAGTTTCTCTCGCGCGACATGGCGTTCGCGGCGCTGGCCTTCGTCATTCTCTACAAACTCACCGACGCGCTCGCGGGCGTGATGACCGCGCCCTTTGTCATCGACATCGGCTTCACGCGCAACGAATATGCCGCGATCATCAAGGGCCTTGGACTTGCCGCGACACTCGCGGGAGGATTTGCCGGCGGGTTTGTCGCGCGCGCCTACCCGCTTGCGACAAGTCTCTGGATTGGCGGAATTTTGCAGGCCGTCGCGAATTTCGTATTCTCGTGGCAGGCTTCGATTGGTGCGAGCCTTCCGGCGCTCACGCTTGCAATCACACTGGAGAATTTCACCTCGGCGATCGGCACGGTGATCTTCGTTGCTTATCTCTCGGCGCTCTGCCGCAATCCGCTGCATACGGCGACGCAATATGCACTGCTGACCGCACTCGCCGCCGTTGGGCGCACTTACTTATCGGCAGGCGCGGGATACATCGCGTCGGCAACGGGATGGGTGTGGTTCTTCGCGATCTGCGCCTTCGCCGCGATCCCGAGCCTGATCTTGCTCGCGTGGCTGCAACGCAGCGGGCATTTTGCGGAAGTGGATAAACCTAGATTGGCGTCCGCTGCTTGATCGCGGCCGAGAGCGTTCCTTCGTCGAGATAATCGAGTTCGCCGCCAACCGGCACGCCATGCGCGAGCCGGGTCACTTTCACATTTGCATTGTGCAAAAGGTCAGTAATGTAGTGCGCGGTCGTTTGCCCATCGACCGTGGCGTTGAGCGCAAGCACCACTTCCTTCACCACCGGATCGTGTGCGCGCGCCACCAGTGCATCGATGGTCAAGTCCTGCGGTCCGACGCCATCGAGCGGCGATAGCGTGCCGCCGAGAACATGATAGCGCGCATTCAGCGCGGCCGCCCGTTCCAGCGCCCACAGATCGGCGACATCCGAAACAACGATAATCATCGACGGATCGCGCTTTTGATCGGTGCAGACGGTGCAGGGATTTTGTGAATCGATGTTGCCGCAGACGCTACACACCACAATACGGTCGCGCGCGACGCCAAGCGCATCGGTCAACGGCGTCATCAGCTGATCGCGCTTCTTGATGAGATGCAACGCCGCGCGGCGCGCGGATCGCGGCCCAAGCCCCGGCAGGCGCGCCAGCAACTGGATCAGCCGCTCGATTTCAGGTCCGGCGATGGATTTGGGCATAAGCCCTTGATAAGCACGCGCCCGCTGCGCCGCAACGCTCGCGCGGGGTTTTCCGCACCGAAGCCCACAGCCTCAGTCGCGCTTTCGTTTCTTTGGTCGCATCTTCCGGCTTAATTCGCGGCTCCCATCACCACGGACACCGTGGACGCCTCGACATTGCTGATCTGGAACACGAACGGCGACGCGCTCAATTCAACCCGCACGCTTTTGCGTAAACCCGGGCAGTCGCGCCGGCCCGAACTTCCGACTGCGCGCGCGTATCGGCCATCCTGCACAAGGTCGATCCAGCCATCGTCGGATACCGTCACCTGATAAATGCCGGCTTTCGCGGGCGCAGCGTAGCGGATCGTGCCCGAATACAAACGGACGTCACGCATCGGCCGTTCTGGGACGAGGGCGAAAGCAGGGTCCGGGCCTTGGATCAGGTTGAGCTGCACGGCGCCTTCGGGCCACGCGGCAATCCCCGCGCCGGACGAAAGCGCGGGCCGATCTGCCGCCGCGAGCATTGCGCGTTCGCGCGCAAGCGGCCACGCGAATTTTTCGCAGCCGTCATCGGCTGCAAGTGAGCGTCCCGCGGCCACGGCAATCAAGGCCGTGGCCGCCAGAATCGCGATGGAGCGCATTACGCGCTAGCGTCGCTGGCGTTCGGATAAAAGAGCTGCTCGCCATTGATCTTGTAACCGGCGATGGCCTTTTGCCCTTCGGCGGACACCAGCCAGTCGATGAATTGCTGGCCGAGCTCCTTCTTCACATGCGGGTGCTTGGCCGGATTGACCAGCATGACGCCGTATTGATTGAACAGCCGCTTGTCGCCCTCGACGACGACCTGCAGGTTGTCCTTGTTCTTGAAGTTAAGCCAGGTGCCGCGATCCGACAGCACATAGGCGTTGTCGGCCGCCGCAGTGTTGAGAGCGGCGCCCATGCCCTGACCGATCGACTTGTACCAGGCGCCCTTGTCCTTATCGATGTCCACACCGACCGCCTTCCAGAGATTCAACTCGGCGGAGTGCGTTCCCGACTTGTCGCCGCGCGAGATGAATGTCGCCTGCTTGCTCATCAACGTCTTGAGCGCGTCACCGACATCCTTCTTGCCCTTGATCGCGGCGGGATCGCTCTTCGGCCCGACGATGACGAAATCGTTGTACATCACCGGATAACGCTTGGTGGCGAAGCCTTCGGACAGGAATTTTTCTTCCGCCGATTTCGCGTGCACGAACACAACGTCCGCGTCACCGCGCCGGCCGGTATCGAGCGCCTGGCCTGTGCCCTGCGATAGCACCTTCACCTCGATGCCGGTCTTTGCCTTGAACAACGGCAGGATGTGATTGAACAATCCCGAATCGACGGTCGAAGTCGTGGACGAGACGACAATGGATTTGTCCTGGGCGGCGGCGGGCGTTGCGAGCATAAGCGCACCGACCGCGAGCGCAGCAAAGCGTGAATGTTTGAACATGTTGTTTCCTCTCCCTTTTCTAAGTCAGCAATTCGCCGGCGATAAACCTTCGCGCGGCATCGGTTTCCGGGTGGATAAAGAACGCATCGGCGTCGCCGGTCTCGACGATGCGTCCGCGATTCATGAAAATGATCTCGCCGCCGATGCGCCGCGCCTGCGCGAGATCGTGGGTCGAGAGAATGACCGTGACGCCGCTTCGCGCCACCTGCCGTATCGTGTCTTCCAGCGCCTTGGTGGCCGCGGGATCGAGACTCGCCGCCGGCTCATCGAGAAACAGGATTTCCGGCTCGCGCGCGAGCGCGCGCGCAAGCGCAAGCCGCTGCTGCTCGCCACCCGACATTCGCCGCGCCGGACGATCGCCGAGACCCTGCAAGCCGACGAGCGCGAGTAATTGGTGCACGCGCTCCTCATGCCGCGTGCGCGCAATGCCTGCGGCGGCCAGCGCAAAACGCAGATTTCCCGCAGCACTTCGCCGCAACATCACCGGGCGCTGAAACATGATCGCGCGCCGATCCGGCGGCGCATTTTCGCGGCCGCCCCATGTGATGCGCCCATCGTCGGGCGCGACGAGGCCCATCGCTGCGCGCAGGAGAGTGGATTTACCGGCACCATTCGGGCCGATCAGGACCGAAGGTTTCCCCGCCCGGAAGCTTGCGTAGATGGCGTCGAGAATGACGACGCCCCGTGCGCGAAGCGTGACGTTTTGAAATTTTATCGGAAGATCGCTCGACGGCGCGCGCATGGTCACGACCCGGCGCGCATTTCGCCGGCGCGGCGCGCAGCGAAGGCGAGCGAATTGACGATCACGACAATGGTCATCAGCACCATGCCAAGCCCGACCGCGAGCGGCAGATCGCCCTTGGAGGTTTCCAGCGCGATCGCAGTCGTCATTGTTCGGGTGAAGCCTTCGATGTTGCCGCCGACAATGATGATTGCGCCGACCTCCGCCGCCGCGCGCCCGAAGCCCGCGAGCAGCGCCGTGACGAGGCTGAATTTCGCATCGGAGATCAGCGTGAGCACGCGGCGAACAGGGCCGACATCCATCGCGGCGAATTCTTCACGATACTCGCTCCACAAATCCTCGATGGTCTGGCGCGTGAGCGCAGCGATGATCGGCGTCACCAGCACGGCCTGCGCTACGATCATCGCCTGCGGCGTGAACAGGATGCCCAGATTGCCGAGCGGACCGGAGCGCGAGAGCAGGAGATAGACCGCGAGCCCAACCACCACCGGCGGCAGACCCATCATCGCGTTCAGCACGACAATGACGCCGCTGCGTCCGGGGAAACGGGTGAGCGCAATCAGCGCGCCAAACGGAATGCCGATGACGGCCGCGACCGCAACGGCCGCAAGGCTGACCGTCAGCGACAGCTTCACAATCGCGATCAACGCTGGATCGGCGGTCAGCACGAGTGTGAGCGCGGATTGCCCGGAATTCATGCGTATGATGTTGCATCTGGTTCCAAAATGGTCAATTTTCGTACCAGCTTCAGATAGATGCAGGAATTTGCATGCCGGATTTACTTACCACCGATGAGGCGGCGGCACATTTGCGTCTCAGCGAGCGCAAGCTCTACGAGCTGGTCGCAGCGGGGGCTGTCCCCTGCACCAAGGTCACGGGCCGCTGGCTATTTCCGAAAGCCGCCCTCGACCACTGGGTTCTGTCCGGGCTGATCGCGGGCGTGACTCTCGCGCGTGTGGATACGCCGCCAATCATCGGCGGGAGTCACGATCCGCTGATGGAATGGGCGTTGCGCGAAAGCGCCTGCGGCCTTGCGAGCCTCGCGGAGGGAAGCGAATCCGGCCTGCGCCGGCTGACCCGCGGCGAGGTGATGGCCGCGGCCATTCACATGCACCGGCTCGACGGCGGCGATGACGAAACCGCGAATGCGAATGCGGTCGCGCTCGCCGACGGGCTTTACGACGGCGTGCTGATCGCCTTTGCGCGCCGCGAACAGGGCCTGCTGGTTACGGAAGGAAATCCGATGCGCCTGAGCGACATGCAATCCGTCGCCAAAGCAAAGGCGCGCGTCACGCAACGCCCCGAAGGCGCAGGCGCGCAACTTCTCCAGCTCACACTGATCGCGCAGGCCGGATTGAAGCCGGACGACATCATCGCGGCGAAACCCATCTGCGCCACCGGTCCCGATGTCGCGCAGGCGATCCGCGCGGGCCGTGCCGATTGCGGGATTGCGACGCGCGCGGTCGCGCGTGTGCCGGGCGTGGAATTTGTGCCGCTGGTCTGGGAGCGGTTCGACATTGCGATCCGCCAGCGCGATTACTTCCGCCCCGGCCCGCAGGCCCTGTTCAACTTCCTCCGCAGCCCCGCATTTGCAAGCCACGCGGCGGAATTGGGCGGCTATGACGTAACGGAAACAGGCTCGGTCCGACACCTGAATTAGGCGGCGAACTTTGCCTTGCGTGAGCGCCCGGACGCATAGATAAGGGCGGCGCTGGAGATGTGGCCTAAGTGGCTTAAGGCGCTCCAGCGCGCTGCGCGCGCGTCTTTGCAAAAGAAGGCGAGCGCCTTTAGGAGAGACTATCTGGAGAGGTGGCCGAGTGGCTTAAGGCGCTCGCTTGGAAAGCGTGTATACGGGAAACCGTATCGAGGGTTCGAATCCCTCCCTCTCCGCCAGTCCCGATAACGAAAGCCCGACATGCCCTTGCCTCTGCCGCGACCGCCGGTCGCCATCATTTTCGATTTCGACGGCGTGATCCTCGATTCGACGCGGCTCAAGCATCAGGCATTCTTCACGCTCTACGCAGACGAAGACCCGGCCAAGCTGAAGGAAATGGCGCACCACGACCGCATCCACGGCGGCGTGACGCGGCGGGTGAAGATCGCGCATTTCGAAAAACACCTGTTCGGGCGCGCTGGCGATCCGCAAAGCGTCGAGACACTCGCGATGCGCTATCGCGATCTTGTGTTCGATGCCGTGACGGCATGCCGCTTCGTTCCGGGCGCGAAAGAATTGCTCGAAAAAGGTCTCGGCAAGATTGACATGCATCTCGTATCCGGCACGCCGCTCGATGAGCTGAAGGTCATTGTCGAAGGGCGCGGGCTGACAAAGTATTTCAAGAGCATTCAAGGCGGCCCGGTGCTGAAGCCGGAAGCCTTCGCCAACATCATGGCCAAGCACGGCTATGAACCGTCGCGCACGCTCGCCGTGGGCGATGCGATGACCGAGCGCGACGTCGCCGTGGCACTCGGCATTCCGTTCCTCGCCATCGGCGTGGACGGCGATCACGTCTTCCCGGACGACGATATTCGCGTGCCGCACCTTGAAGGCGCGGATGAGATGATCGGGATCGCTTAAGCGCGCAGCGCCAGCAGGCGCTCGCTCAGCTCGACAAAACCTTCGCCCGAACGCTTCGCCGTGATGAAGCTTGGCTTGGTCGCGATCAGATGCGCGATGTCGTTGACGTTCGCAACGCCGACCGACAACGGGAAATATTTGAACATCGGCTCGTCGTTTGGCGAATCCCCGGAAAACACCACGCCCGCGCGCGCATCGTCCGCAGACATTCCAAATTCCTCCTGAAGCAGCTTCAGCGTCGTGGTGAGCTTGTCATATTTTCCGAACCAGCCATTGACGTGGATCGATGAGATTTTTGCTTCTGCGCCATGCGCGGTGAACACTGCGACAATCTTCTTGATTGCCTCATCCGGCAGCGGCGCGACGTCCTCGCGAAAATCGATCGCAAGATCCGCGACGCGATAGGCCTGATCTGCCGACACCGCGCAGCCCGGTACTTTCACGAGCGCTTCGTCGCGGATCGCATCGAGCTTGCGCGCATTCGCTGCCCGCTCCGCATCGGACGCGAAATACCAGCGCTTCATCCTGCGCTGCCGGTGATCGTAGGAAAACCAGAATGCGCCGTTCTCGCCGACCACTGCGGCCACCGGCCAAAAGCGGGCGATCATGTCGCACCATCCCGCCGGCCGCCCGGTGATGGGGATGACAGCGAGGCCCGCCGCGCTCAGTTTTTCCAGCGCGCCATACGCCGCCGCCGTGAGCTTGCCCTCGCTCGACACCGTATCGTCGATATCGGTCAGCACCGCGCGCACGCGCTTTGCTTCGGCGGCGCCGAATTCGGACAAAGGGCGCATTATTTCTTTCCGTAGGATTCTGCGAGCTTGCGATCGTAGGCGAGCACCGCGCGCAGCAACACCTGCGCGCCCGCCGCGCATTGGTCCTTCGACGTATACTCCGCCTCGTTATGGCTGATGCCGTCCCTGCACGGCACGAAGATCATCGACGCAGGCGCGACGCGCGAGACATAGCCCGCGTCGTGGCCCGCGCCCGACACGATCTCGCGCGTGGAGAAGCCTGAATCCCGCGCAGCGTCGCGCACTGCCGAAATGCAGTCCGCATCGAATTTCACCGGCGGCTGATCGAGAATTTTCTTCACTGCGATCTCGCAGCGCGAATGCTGCGCCACGTCTGCCAGCACCTTGTTCAAGTCGTCTTCCATCGCAGCGAGCGTTGCGGATTCGGGATGCCGCAGGTCCACGGTGAAAAACACTTCGCCCGCAACCACATTGGGAGAATTTGGTTTCGCCTCGATCAGGCCCACGGTGGACACGGCAAGCGGCGCATGCGCGAGCGAAACTGCGTTGACCTTCTCGATCATCCGCGCGGCGGCGAGAAGAGCGTCGCGACGTGCGGTCATCGGCGTTGTGCCGGCGTGGCGATCCGCGCCGGTCACAGTCACTTCGAACCAGCGAATGCCCTGAACGCCGACGACGATGCCAATATCCTTGCCTTCAATTTCAAGGTTCGGCCCTTGCTCGATATGCAATTCAAAGAACGCCGAGAGCGGATGATTCTCGCCACAGCGCGCGTTGCCGCGATAGCCGATCTCGTCCAGCGCTTGTCCGAACGTCATGCCGCTGCGGTCGGGACGAGACGAGGCCCAGTCATGCGCGAATGCGCCAGCGAAAACGCCGGACGACACCATCGCGGGCGTGAAGCGCGAGCCTTCCTCGTTGGTCCAGTTGATGACTTCGATCGGCGCGAATGTTTCGTAGCCGGATGCGTGAAGCACGCGCAGCACTTCGAGCGCCGCGTGAACGCCAAGGCAGCCGTCGAACTTGCCGCCCGTCGGCTGCGTATCGAGATGGCTGCCTATAGCAATCGGCGGAATATCAGCGCGCTGGCCCGGTCGGCGCGCGAACATCGCACCCATGTCGTCCACCGTCACGGTCGCGCCGAGCGACATTGCGCGCGCCTTGAACCAGTCGCGCACCTGCCGGTCGAGATCGGTCAATGTGAGCCGATTGATGCCGCCTTTTTCGGTAGCGCCGATTTTCGCGGTTTCCATCAGGTCGCCCCAGAGCTGCTCGGGGTCGATTGCAAGATTGGTATTGGTCATCGATCAGAAAACCCTTTTCCTTCCGATGCGAGCCGCGCCAGCAAAGGCGCAGGTTCGTGCCGCTTGTCGCCGGTTTCGGCAGCGAACGCCGTCAGGCGGTCGCGGATGCGCGGCAATCCGATCAAGTCGGCGTAAAACATCGGCCCGCCGCGCCAGGCCGGAAAGCCGTAGCCATAAACCCAGATCACGTCGATGTCGCCCGGACGTTGCGCGATCCCCTCTTCGAGAATGCACGCGCCCTCGTTGATCATGGGAAACATCAGCCGCTCGACGATTTCGTCAGGCGCGATCGCACGCCGCGCGATGTTAAGCCGCGCCGATGTTGCCTCGATCAGCGCGACAACCTCCGCATCATCTTTCGGAATGCGCGAGCCCGGCTCGTAGCGATAAAAACCCTTCATCGTCTTCTGGCCAAAGCGCCCAATCTCGCAAAGCTGGTCGGCGATCTCGGCGCGCGCGCCTTGCGCCTTGCGCATGCGCCAGGAAATGTCGAGGCCCGCAAGATCACTTACCGCGAACGGACCCATCGCAAAGCCGAATTCCGTCATCGCGCGATCCACTTCGCTAGGCAGCGCGCCTTCGAGCAGCAGCCGCTCGGCTTCGATGGAACGCACGCGCAGCATGCGGTTGCCGACAAAGCCGTGGCCGTTGCCGACCACCACCGGAACCTTGCCTATTTTCCGCGCCAGAGCGATGGCGGTTGCAAGCACGTCCGGCCCGGTATCCTTCGCGCGCACGACTTCAAGTAGCCGCATCACATTGGCAGGACTGAAGAAATGCAGGCCGAGAACATCCGATGTTCGGCCGGTTGCGCGCGAAATCGCGTCCACATCGAGGTAGGACGTGTTGGTTGCGAGGAGCGCGCCGGGTTTCGAAACGTCATCGAGTTTTGCAAACACCTCGCGCTTGATGTCCATGTCCTCGAACACCGCCTCGATGACAATGTCGGCTTTTGATGCTGCGCCGATTTCCGTCGCGCGCTCGATGCGCGCCATGCGTCTTTGCTTCTCGTCCTCCGTCATGCCGCCGCGCTCGACAGCCACTCCGTAATTCGCCGCGATCTTCTCGACGCCACGCGCCAATGCGTCCGCGCCGGTCTCGACAAGCGTCACCGGAATGCCGGCATTGGCAAAGCACATCGCAATGCCGCCGCCCATTGTCCCCGCTCCGATCACCGCCGCGCGCCTGATCTCGCGTGAGCTGACGTCCTTTGGAAGATCACGGACTTTCGGCGCTTCGCGCTCGGCAAAGAAAATATGCCGCTGCGCCTTCGACTGATCACCCGCGCGCAGGCGCATGAAACTTTCGCGCTCGCGCGTGAGCCCTTCGTCGATCGGCAATGTGATTGCACAACGCAACGCCTCGATCGCCGCGAACGGCGCGTCAAGCCCCCGCGCGCGCTTCACGAATGGCGCAGCCAGCGTTTCAAAATCGCCATCAAGCGTCACGGTCTTGTCGCGCGCGCGCGGCAGCGGACGCAGAGCGGAAACCTTGCGGGCAAACACGATTGCAGCAGCGATCACGTCGCCGTCCGCAATCTCGTCCACGATGCCGGACTTCAGCGCATCGCCCGCGGGGATTGGATCGCCCGACAGGATCATCGGCATTGCCTTCGCCATTCCCGCGAGACGCGGCAGGCGTTGCGTGCCGCCGGCTCTGGGGATGAGTCCCAGCTTGATTTCCGGCAGGCCGAGTCTCGTGCCGGGCGCGGCAACGCGATAGTGGCAGCCGAGCGCCAATTCCAGTCCGCCGCCGAGCGGCGTGCCGAACAGCGCTGCGACGACCGGCTTGTTCATCTCGTCTAAAAACGCGATCACATCAGACAAACCGGGCGCCTGTGGCGGCTTATCGAATTCGGTGATGTCGGCGCCCGCGACGAACGTACGACCAGCGCAACCCAGAACGACCGCAGCAATCGTCTCGTCGCCCCGCGCGCGCGTAAATGCGTCGAGCAATCCCGCACGCACCGCGTGGCGGAGCGCATTCACCGGCGGATTATCGACGATGACCAGCGCGACATCGCCGTATTTGCGGAATTCAACCGGGCTGGACATGGCCCACCACCTTCAACCCGTCTGCGCCACTCTCAAAAGGCAGAAAATCCATGTGGTTTACTGATAACCAAGCCTGAGAATGCCCGTCTTTGGCCATTAACGTTTGATTGACCACGCAGAGGCGCAAAGCAATAATGTATCAAGGGTTGCCCGGGTCGGGCCGCGCGCCCGAAACTGGCGCACTACCTTAAAATTTACATAGAGATATCAGTCTCTTGGAAGGGTTTTGGCTATGTTGCACGGCAACCTGATTGCCCGCGATGAGTCTCCCATTTCGATCCACGGCCAAGCGGCCGGAGACAATCCGGGCGATTTCATCCTCGTACCCGACGCCCAGCTTCTGTTTCACGGCGATTTCAAGCGGGTCGGAAGCGACCTCAAGCTGACCGGCGAGGACGGCAAGACCTTCCTTGTCGCCGACTATTTCAAGCACGAACATCGCGCAAAACTCGTTGCGCCGGATGGCGCTGGCCTCACCGGCGATATCGTCGAAGCACTCGCGGGACCTCTCGCGCCCGGACAATACGCGCAGGCTGGCGCGGCCAGCCAGGCCGCAGAAGTTGTCGGCAAAGTCGTGTCACAGTCAGGCACGGTGCAAATCGTGCGCAACGGCGTCGCGATCGCAATCAATACCGGCGACACGGTGTTGAAAGGCGACGTGGTTCAGACCGGCGCAGGCAGCGCCGTCTCGATCATCTTCACGGATACGACGACGTTCAACCTTTCCGCCGATGCGCGGATGGTGATCAACGAATTCGTTTACGATCCGAACGGCTCGGCCAATGCGAGCCTCATCAGCCTCGTACAAGGCACGATCGGATTCGTCGCAGGACAGGTCGCCAAGACCGGCGACATGAAGGTCAAGACGCCGGTCGCCACGATGGGTATTCGCGGCACGGCCGTCGTCGTCGAGATCGCAGCTGATAACGGCACGACGAAGTTTTCGGTCACGGTTGAGCCGATCACCGGCCACGTCGGCTCCTACGAAATTCGTGACAACGTCACCGGGGCGCTGATTGGCACCGTCTCGAATTCCAACGTCGGCTGGGTCGTGCGCCCGTTGAGCGCCACGGAAGTGTTTGCGCAGCAACTCACCAAATCGGCGGAAGACATCCAGAAAGAAAACTCAATCATCCAACTGGTCTTTCAGAACCAGTCGATCGGCCAGCAGCTTCTCAATCTTACCGATCCGAACAACACCAAGACCGCGACCGCCTTCACGCAGTTCATCGTGTCGGACCGGCTCGGGATCAATCCTGGCGATCCGCTCGGCATCAACAAGACGACCACGGTCAGTTTCTTGGGCGGCACGAATAACGGTCTGGTTCAGCCGCCGCTGGACGTTCCGGGATTCATCAACCACGCGCCGATCGCGCGCCCGGACTGCTTGGAAGTGCTGGTAAAGGTCGTCGAACAAGGCGTCGGCCCCGGCAACACGGCCTTCGCAGGCACGCCCGCTGTCAACGGCGATCTTCTGCCGAACGACACCGACCCGGATGGCGACGCAATCATCCTGATCGACATCAGCGGAGTCGGCACGCTGCATGCGCTGTCGCTCACCGTCGATACCAGCGGCAATTTCACCTACACGCTCGACAATTCGGATCCTGCGGTTCAAGCGCTCGCGCTCGGCGAAACGCTGACCGACACCTACACCTACACGATCCGCGACATCTACGGTGCGACCGCGACCGCGACGCTGACGATCACCATCGTCGGCACCAACGATCAGCCGCTCGTCATTGCGGCCAACACTACGGCCGACGCGACGTTCGACGAAACCCCGCTAGTGACCGGCTCGACCGACACGCATACCGCTCAAGGTTCGATCGCATTCGGCGATGTCGACTTGCACGACACACATCTCGCCACCCATTCGGATGCAACATTCGTGTGGTCCGGCGGAATGCTGTCGCCGGCGCAGGAAGCGGACTTGCTCGCGGCAAGCTCCATCGCACTGGTCGAGACCGACAGCACAAATTCAGGATCGGGCAGCGTCGCCTGGACCTTCACGATGGTCGATGGCGCGCTCGATTTCCTCGCGCAGGGCGAAACGCTGACGGTCAGCTATCTCGTCACGATCACCGACAATAACGGCGCGACCGCGACGCAGACAATCTCGGTCGAGATCAACGGTACCAACGATTCCCCGAACAGCGCGCCGATGATCGTCGGCGCCGATGACACGGGCACAATCACCGAAGCCGCTACCCTGTCGGATACTGGCGCGATCACGTTTGCCGATGCGGACCAGACCGACAACATCACCGTTTCGGACAACGCACAGACCTCCAGCATCGTATGGACCGGCGGCACGCTCTCGCCCGCTCAGGAATCCGCGTTGCGCGCGGGATTCACGCTCGATGCTACGAATTTCCCGCATACCGGCACCGTGAACTGGACTTACAGCGCGACCGAAAGCACGCTGAACTTCCTGAGCCAGGGCGAGAAAATCACGTTCGAAGTCACCGTCTCGTTCGAAGACCCGCTTCACGCGATCACGACGCAGCTTGTGACGATCACGATCAACGGCACGAACGACGCGCCGGTTATTGATGCGATCACGCAGAAAAACATCGACGAAACAACCGATAGCGCGCCGCTGACCGGAACAATCCCGGTCACGTTTACCGATGTCGATCTCACCGATACTGGCCATACCGCGACGATCATCATGGTGACCCCGAGCGGCGTCACGGCCGGCCTTGTGACGACGAACCTGCAAGACCTCGTAACTCCGCAGACGGTCGTCAAGGCATCAGGCGCATCGACAGGCTCGGTCGATCTCGCGTTCTCCGCGCCAGCCAGCCGTTTCGACTATCTCGCCAAGGATGAGATCCTCACCCTCACCTACACGGTCGCCATCAACGACCTCGACGGCGGCAACACAACGCAAACCTTCGTCGTGCAGATCAAGGGCACCGACGACGCGCCAATCGTCAATGCGATCGCGCAAACCGATGTTTTCGAACAGACCGACACCAATCCGCGTGACGCAACAATCGCGGTGACCTTCACCGATGTCGACCTGAACGATACCGGTCATTTCGCCACGATCACGGCGGTCAGCGTCGCTGGCGACAACAGCGGTCTCGCGCTTGATGACACGCAGCTCATGGAGCTGGTCACGCCCGGCACGCTGACGAAAACCGCTGGCACCGATAATGGAAGCGGCAGCCTGTCATTCTCTGCGCCGTTCGGAGCTTTCGACTATCTGCGACAGGGACACATCGTCACCCTGAACTACACGGTTGCGATCAATGACGGCGACGGCGGCATCACGCCGCGCACTTTCGCGGTCCAAATCACGGGCACCAACGACGCGCCGGTTCTCTCCGCGTCGGTGACGGACAGCACATACGAAGACACGGCAGGCAACGACCGGTTCGGCAATGTCACCGGGCAGCTCTCGAGCACGGACGTCGACAATGGCGACACCGCGACCTACGGCATCACCGGCAGCACGGCGACGTCGATCACGCTCGATGACGTGACCTATGATCTCACAAAAGCCAGCGCCTACGGCATTCTCTATCTCAACAGCATGAGCGGCGAATACGTCTTCGTGGCCGACGACTCAGCAATCGAAGGGCTGAAGGCGGATGCGTCCGTCGATTTCGTGCTCACGGTCACAGACAGCGCGACCGCGACCGACAGCAAGACCCTGACCATCAATGTCACGGCGGCAAACGACACGCCTTCGCTGACGGTGAGCGGACCGGTCAGCTACATCGACACGTCTGCCGACGATACGTTCGATCCCGTCACCGGCACCGTCGCCGGACAAGATCGCGACGCAAACGAGACGCTGACCTACGCGCTGACCGGCGCGATGGCTGGCTCCTTCACGGTCGATATGGCGAGCTACGACCAAGCCTTGGCCGGAACCTACGGAACGCTTTATTTCGACACGTCGTCGGGCGCGTATGTTTTCGTAGCGAATGACGCCGCGATCGAGGCACGCCTGACCGATGCCACCGAGACATTCACCTTCTCGGTGACGGACGGCTCGAACGTGACCACGTCTGGGGACCTCTCGGTGCAGATTGGCGGCACCAATGATCTCCCCGAAATTTTCGTCGCGATGGGCGACAGCGATGCCGCTTCGATCCCGGAGACCGATACGACGCTCAACGCCACCGGCACGCTCACCATCGTCGAACGCGACGCTGAAAACTGGGGCAGCGCGGTTCCGTTCGTGCAGTCGGTTTCGGTAACCGAAGGCGATGCCCACGGGCTGACGGACGCGCAACTGAATAATTTCTTCAACCTGACGACGAACCAGCCCTATCACGGGCAGGTCAACGAGCAGATCGGATGGTCGTTCAACTCGCAGAACGAGTTTTTCGATTTCCTCGCGGAAGGCGAAGTACTGAAGATTCAATACAACATCGTCGTCCACGACGCGTTGAGCACGGACATCATCAAGCCGGTCGAGATCACCATCACCGGCTCGAACGATGTCCCGACCATCGACGGCACGGTCGATGCGGCCGTACGGGAAGACGTCGATGCGATCAACGATCAGTTGTCGGCCTCGGGCCAACTGACCATCTCCGACCTTGATCACGACGAAGCAAGCTTCACCGCGACTAACGTGGGCGGCATCCAGGGCGATTACGGTGTGTTCACGGTCGACGAGACCGGCTACTGGACCTACACCGCCGACAACACGCAGACCGCGATCCAGCAGCTTGGGGCGTTCGACCACCTCACCGAGCAATTCACCGTCACATCGCAGGACGGCTCGGCGACGCAGAACATCACGATCACAATCAACGGCAACAACGACGTTCCGACCATCGGCGGCGCGGTCGATGCCACCGCGCAGGAAGATGTCGGCGACGTCGACAATCAATTGTCGACCTCAGGCCAACTCACCATTTCGGATCCCGATCAGGGCGAAGCGAGCTTCATCGCGACGGACGTAGACGGCGTTCAAGGCACTTATGGTGTTTTCGCCGTCGACCAAAGCGGCCACTGGACCTACACCGCCGACAACACGCAGACCGCGATCCAGCAGCTCGGCGCGACCGATTCCGTCATCGATACTTTCACCGTCACATCGCTCGACGGCTCGGCGACGCAGGACATCACGATCACCATCAACGGCACCAACGACGCGCCGGTGCTGACCTCGACAACGCTCGCCCCCGTCGATGAAGACACCACGAGCCCGTCCGGCGACACGATCGAGAACCTGTTCAGCGGCCACGTCACCGATACGGACGCGGGCCATCCGCTTGCCGGCGTTGCCGTCACCGCCAACATCGCAACGCCTGCGGAAGGCGTGTGGCAATACCAGATCGCCGGCGACACATCGTGGAACGGCATCGGCTCGGTGGCGCCGGGCAACGCGCTCGTTCTCGATGCCGCCACGACGATCCGGTTCGTCCCGGCCGCCAATTACAACGGCACACCGCCGACTTTGCTCGTCCACGGCATCGACGATTCCTACACTG